>NZ_JAGXFK010000083.1 GCF_024637375.1 Sediminimonas sp.
CCGTTCCTCAAGGTCCACATAGCTGAACAGCGACCCGCTCGCCTCGTCCGTCCCGCGCATCATCACCCCCTTCGTGATCTGAAAAGGGTGAATCATGTTCTCAAATCCCTGTCCAGGCGGGGTTTTTCAGCAGCCTGTTAAATGCAGCACCGGCCCGCGACCTGATCGCTGGGCAGTGGCATCGCCCGTTCCCGTCATGGGCAGGGACGGGCAACAGCGCGCAACGGTCACGCGGAGGCCATCTGTTAAAATCATCAGAGCCTCAATGGACTGTGTAAACGTGGTGCCAAACGTGCCACAGCCTAGGAACGCGGCCAGAACCTGCTGAACGTCGGTGCGGGCAGGCGCTGGCTTTCCAAGCGCGCACCATTCCGCAGGCAAGTGTCGCACGAGATAGGCGCTCCGGGTGTGGAATCACGAATACAACCGGTCGGGCACGTTCCCGCAGGCGTGCATCAAAAATGCGCATAATAAGTATTATGTTAATTAGTAGAATGTCACTCCAACAATCGCGCACGATCTACCTTTCATATAATCAAGGTGTTGAACGGCTTCCTTGAAGTCACACTCGCACACGCGGCGCGGCAAAAATATCGCGCAAGGCCTTGTTTTGAATTTGAACATCAGGAAAAGTTTTTCCGCGTCTGTCTGCACGCTAATGATAACGAGTATGTCGTCGACTCGCGGTGATCTTTCATGATGTCCATCCTGATCCTGAACGGACCGAACCTGAACCTGCTGGGCACCCGGCAGCCCGAGGTCTACGGCCACGCCACCCTTGCCGATATCGAGGCGATGTGCCGCGAAAAGGCCGCGACGCTGGGTATCGAGGCCGGCTTTGCGCAAAGCAACAGCGAAGGCCGCCTGGTCGATCTGATCCACGAGGCCCGCGAGCGTCACAGTGGCGTGGTGCTGAACGCCGGCGCCTACACGCACACCTCGGTGGCCCTGATGGACGCGATCACCGCAACGCAATTGCCGGTGGTCGAGTTGCACCTGTCGAATATTCATGCACGCGAAGAGTTTAGGCGCCATTCTTACATCGCGCCCGTGGCCATCGGGCAGATCTGCGGCTTCGGCGCGGCCGGCTACGGGCTGGCGATCGAGGCGCTGGTCGGTCATCTTGACGGGTCCGGCACGACATGAAGTCGATCTCGCAGTATCTTCTGGCCCTGACCAACGCGCAGAGCCTGGAAGAGTTGTGGGATATGCATACCCGCGCCATGGCCGAGTACGGCTTCGACCGCATGCTCTACGGGCTCACCAATTACCGCACCTCGACGTCGCTGGGCGACCCGGCCGATTTCATCTTGCTGTCCAACCACCCCAAACCCTATATCGAGCGATTTATCGGCGATAACCTCTACTTCGACGCGCCAATGACGCAATGGGCGCTGAACCATGAAGGATGTTGCAGTTGGTCCCGCTTGGAACGGATGATCGCCGATGGCAGCCTGACAGACGCGCAGCGCCGGGTTGTCGAGTTCAACCGCTCGATGCAGGTCTTCGCGGGCTATTCGATCAGTTTTCGCGCGGTATCGTCGCGCGCCAAGGGCGCGATCGGCCTCGCCGCGCGCCCCGATCTGACGCAGTCGCAAGTCGATGCCACATGGGCGCGGCACGGTACCGACATCCTGTTGATGAACAACGTGGCCCATCTCAAGATCACCTCCCTGCCCTATGCCCCGCCCGAGCGCAAGCTCACCGCGCGCCAGCGCGAGGTTCTGGAATGGGTGGGCGATGGCAAGACCACGCAGGACATCGCCATTCTGATGAACCTGTCGCGCGCGATGGTGGAAAAGCACCTGCGCCTGGCCCGGCAGGCGCTTGGCGTCGAGACCACGGCGCAGGCGGTGCTCAAGGCGACGCTTCTCCACCAGATGTACGTTTTCTGAGGTGCAACCCAAGGCTGTCAGGTGATTCGCAAAACAGTTCTGGATTGTGCACAGGAAACACCTGGTTGACGCAAGGTCAGGATTCCCCCACTTTCACGCTCGGGCCTTAACGGGCAGTCTATCAGTGTTCCGTGAGTGGAGGCTTGGCCTTTGGAACGAGGGTGCGCACCCCGGGAATTACCGGGCGCTGCGCGCTCTTCCGGTTCTTGCCGGGTTGTCGGCCTGGACGCGTATTGATCCGCGCTCCGGGTCGGCTCGAAATTCCACCGGCCCACCCCATCCCCATCTGGCTGGCTTGGTGGAATCGCACGGTGCCACCCCTGAAAACAGAGGTGGCACCGTCCTTTTTCGTCCGCCCGCCGCGCCGGCAGGGGCAGGCAGGCATGATCTGCTTACGCGATCAGCCTTGCGCGGCCTTGGCGACCTCGGCGGCGAAATCTTCTTCGCGCTTCTCGATACCCTCGCCCACTTCCATGCGGATGAAACCGGTGATCTCGGCCCCCGCCTCCTTGGCGGCTTCGGCAACGGTCAGGTCGGGGTTGACCACGAAAGCCTGCCCCGTGAGCGTGACTTCGGACATGAACTTCTTCATCCGGCCCTCGATCATCTTCTCGATGACCTGTTCGGGCTTGCCGGATTCGCGTGCGATTTCCATCTGGACCTGGCGTTCCTTCTCGACGATGGCCGGGTCGAGATCGGCCTCGCCGAGCGCGGCGGGGTTGGCGGCCGCGACGTGCATCGCCACCTGGCGCGCGAAGTCTTCGCCGCCGCCGCTGGTCGCGACCAGCACGCCGATCTTGCCCATGCCGTCGGCCATTGCGTTGTGGACATAGGACACCAGCGTGTCGCCCTGCAGCTTCCGCATGCGGCGCAGCGACATGTTCTCGCCGATCTTGGCGATCTTGTCGGTCAGGGTGTCGGCGACGCTCTTGCCGCCGATGTCTGCCTGGGCCAGCGCGTCGACATCGTCGACCTTCAGCGCCGCCCTGGCGATGTCGGCGACCATGCCCTGGAATTCGGCGTTCTTGGCGACGAAATCGGTTTCGGCGTTGACTTCGATCGCGACGCCGGTGTTGCCCTCGATGCTCACGGCCACGAGACCCTCGGCTGCGGTGCGGCCCGACTTCTTTGCCGCCTTCGACAGGCCCTTGGTACGCAGCCAGTCGACGGCGGCGTCCATGTCGCCGTCGGTTTCGGTCAACGCCTTCTTGGCATCCATCATGCCTGCGCCCGTGCTGTCGCGCAGCTGTTTCACCTGTGCAGCAGTGATAGCCATGGTTCGGCTCTCCTCGGATTTGACAAATAGGTGCGAGGGCGGGTTATCCCGCGCCCCGGTATCGTTTTCGTGACGCGTGCCTCAGCCGGCGTTTTCTTGCGGCGCCTCGGTCGTCGCCGTCTCGGCGGGGGCCTCTTCCAGCGCGCCAAGGTCGACGCCGGCGGCGCCCATCTGTGCGGTCATGCCATCGAGCGCGGCGCGGCTGACCAGATCGCAGTAAAGCGCGATGGCACGGGCCGCGTCGTCGTTGCCGGGGATGATATAATCCACGCCATCAGGCGAGCAATTGGTGTCGACGACCGCCACCACCGGAATGCCCAGCTTCTTGGCCTCGGCCACTGCCAGTTGTTCCTTCTTGACGTCGATGACGAACAGCATGTCCGGCACGCCGCCCATTTCGCGGATACCGCCGAGGCTGGCTTGCAGTTTCGCCTGCTCGCGTTCGAGGCCCAGTCGTTCCTTCTTGGTCAGGCCTTCGGCGCCGCCTTCCATCAACTCGTCGATATGCTTGAGCCGCGCGATGGATTTCGACACCGTCTGCCAGTTGGTCAGCGTGCCGCCCAGCCAGCGATGGTTCATGTAGTATTGCGCGCATTTCTCGGCGGCGTCGGCGACGGGGGCGCTGGCCTGGCGCTTGGTGCCCACGAACAGCACCCGGCCGCCCTTGGCGACGGTTTCGCGAATCGCGTTCAGTGCCGCGTCGAACATCGGCACGGTCTGCGTCAGGTCGATGATGTGGATGCCGTTGCGGGCGCCGTAGATGAACTCGGCCATGCGCGGGTTCCAGCGCGAGGTCTGGTGGCCGAAGTGCACGCCGGCTTCGAGTAGCTGACGCAGATTGAACTCGGGAAGAGCCATGATCGTATTCCTTTTCCGGTTTACGCCTTGGCGGGGGTGTGAAAGCGTCATGCTCCAACCGGTGGACCGTCCGGGGGCTGTCTGTCCCGTCGACCCGACCCCGCCTGCGGGATTTCAGTGGCCGCCGCTTAGCCGGTTTCGCAGCGCTCTACAAGCCCCGTTTCGACACCTTGGGCCGCGCGGGGGCTTGCGTGCGCGCCGCGCGCGCGGCAATACGGCACGATATTGCCCGTCCGCACCGCAAGAAGGATACGCCATGAGCGTTCTGTCGCTGTCGCCCGAGGTGGCCCGCGCACGCAAGCAGGGCAAGCCGATCGTGGCGTTGGAAAGCACCGTTCTCACCCATGGCATGCCATGGCCGCAAAACCTGGAAACAGCCCGGCGCGTGGAAACGGACGTGCGCGCCGCCGGCGCCGTGCCCGCCACCGTCGCGGTGCGGGATGGGCAGCTTTGCGTCGGGCTGCGCGACGCGCAGCTGGAATCGCTGGCGCAGGCGCGGCGCGTCGCCAAGCTCAGCCGTGCCGACCTGGCCGCCTGTATCGCCACCGGCGGCAGCGGTGCCACCACCGTCGCCGCCACGATGATCGCCGCGGCGCAGGCGCGCATCCCGGTCTTCGCCACCGGCGGCATCGGCGGGGTTCACAAGGGCGCCACGGACAGTTTCGACATCTCCGCCGATCTTCACGAGCTGGCGGCGACGCCGGTGATCGTGGTCTGCGCCGGGGCCAAGGCAATCCTCGATCTGCCGCGCACGCTGGAGGTGCTGGAAACGCTGGGCGTCCCGGTGATCGCCTACCGCCAGGACACGCTGCCCGCATTCTGGTCGGCCACGTCCGAATTGCAGGCCCCGCTGCGCATGGACAGCGCCAACGAACTTGCCCGCGCGCACCGGATCCGCGCGGGCCTCGGCATTCCGGGCGGGCAACTGGTGGCCAACCCGGTTCCGCATGCCGACGAGATACCCCAATCCGAGATGCGCCCGGTCATCGCGCAGGCCAACCTCGATGCCGAGGAGATGGGCATCACCGGCAAGGCGCTCACGCCCTTCCTGCTGCGCCGCATCCACGACCTGACGGGCGGGCGCGCGCTGCAAACCAACATCGCGCTGTTGCGCAACAACGCCAGCCTGGCCGCAGAGATCGCGATCGAGCTGGCAGACACCGGCCATATCGCATGATCGGGCGCGTGCCGCGGCCCATTGTGATGATGGGACGCCGCGCCTAGATACCGGCCACAACAGATGAACGGACCCCGCCGATGAGCATGCCTTTCGACCCGGACCCGAGACCGCGCCGCCCCGGCCTGTTCGCGCGGCTAAGGTCGAGCTTTCTGACCGGTCTGGTGGTGATTGCGCCGGTGGGCTTGACGATCTGGCTGATCTGGACGCTTGTCGGCTGGGTCGATGGCGTGGTGCTGCCGCTGGTGCCCTACCAGTTTCACCCAGAGCGCTATATCGGCATCCCTTTGCGCGGCATCGGGCTTATCATATTCTTGGTTTTCACCATCATCGTGGGCTGGGTGGCCAAGGGGCTGATCGGTCGGTCGCTGATCGGGCTGGCCGAGTCGATCGTGGCGCGCATGCCGGTTGTCCGTTCGGTCTATTCCGGGGTCAAACAGATTGCCGAGACCGTGTTCGCGCAGTCCGAGCGATCGTTTGAGAAGGCGTGCCTGGTGGAATACCCGCGCCGCGGCATCTGGTCGATCGGGTTCATCTCGACCCAAGCGAGGGGCGAAATCGCCGCGCATGTCGACACCGACGGCGACGCGCTGTTGAGCGTTTTCGTCCCTACGACCCCCAACCCGACATCGGGATTTCTGCTGTTCTTTCCCGCCTCGGACGTCCACGAGCTGGACATGAGCATCGAGGATGCCGCGAAGCTGGTGATCTCGGCCGGTCTTGTCTATCCCAACCAACAGCGCCCCGTTCAGCCCGACGGCCCGCGGCTGACCGCGCCAAGCGGTGGAAACGATTGATTAACCCTGCCGTGTCATGCTGGACCCTGCACGCCCCGTGGCGCGGGCCGTGGGCATCGCGCGTCGCCGCGCGGCACAGGCGCGTTTCCTCCCTGTTGGACTGGCCGCACCCCCGGGTGCGGCCCCTTTTGTGCCGCCCAGGCATCGCGCTAGACTGTTGACCGCTGCGATGAATCGTCCTAGCCTCTCGACAGAAAACCAAGACCGGCCAGTCCGGCAGGGAGAAAACCAACGGAAAGGGGCCACACCGGCCCCTTTTCTTATGGACCCGGGTCTGGACGCGCCGGTTGGGCTACCTGATCGCCGCGCACCGAACCGCGCATCGCGCAATGCCGGCCTGACAAGCCAGGGACGGCATGATAAACATGTCGCGAAACGAGCTTCGAAAACAATCATTCACGGAAAGACATCATGCAAGGATACCTGAAAACGCTCCCCTTTATTGCCCTGATGGCCATGGCCGCGCCGCTGTCGGCGCAAGACGCCAACGGTGCAGACGGGCTCAGCCTCGGCGAGCCGGCCGAGGGCGGGGCTCAGCCCTACGTCAAGGAGGAGATCGACGACTGGTCGCTGGAATGCGTCGAGCTGCCCGATGGCGAAGAGCCTTGCCAGATGTTCCAGGCGCTGATGGACGAAGAGGACAACCAGGTCGCCAATGTCCGCTTTTTCCGCCTGCCCGAGGGCAACCGTGCCGCGGCTGGCGCGGTGGTCTCAGTGCCGCTGGAGACGCTGCTGACCGCGCAATTGACCATCCAGGTGGATGACAACCCCGCCAAGCGCTACCCGTTCTCGGTCTGCGATCAGATGGGCTGCTATGCCCGGATCGGTTTCACGCAGGAGGACATCGACACCTTCAAGGGCGGCAAGACCGCCACCGTGTCGCTGGTGCCCTTCGTGGCCCCGGATCAGCGTGTGACGCTCGACATGTCGCTGCTGGGCTTCACCGCCAGCTATGACAAGACCTCGGTCCTGAATCCGCAATAACGGCGGCGCCGACCGCGGCGCGGGGGCCATCGCGCCCGGTGGCCCCGCTGCCGGCGTCCGTGTCAGATCCGGCGCAATGCCAACACCGCGTTCAGCCCGCCGAAGGCGAATGCGTTGCTCAGCACGACATCCACCTTGGCCTCGCGCGCCGCGTTGGGCACCACGTCGAGCGCGCATTCGGGGTCGAATTCCTCGTATCCGATGGTCGGCGCTATAACGCCGTCGCGCAAGGCCATGATGCAGGCCAGAAGCTCGACCGCGCCGGTGGCCCCGATCAGGTGTCCGTGCATCGACTTGGTCGACGAGATCATCAGCTTGTCGGCGTGGTGGCCGAAAACGTCCGCCACGGCCATGCACTCGGTCTTGTCGTTGGCTGCCGTGCCGGTGCCGTGGGCGTTGATGTATCCCACCTCGGTCGCGTCTATCGCGCCATCGCGCAACGCCCCCGCCATGGCGTGCGCCGCCCCCTGTTTCGAGGGCATCACGATGTCCGAGGCGTCCGACGTCATGGCGAAGCCGCTGATCTCGGCCATGATGTCGGCGCCGCGGGCGCGGGCGTGCTCGTATTCCTCGAACACGAAGACGCCCGCGCCCTCGCCCTGCACCATGCCGTTGCGGTTGGCGCTGAACGGGCGGCATGCGTCGCGGCTCATGACCCGCAGGCCCTCCCACGCCTTGATACCGCCGAAGCACAGCATCGATTCCGATCCGCCAGCTATCATCACCGGCGCGGCACCGCTGCGCACCAGATGGAACGCCTGGCCCATGGCGTGATTGGACGAGGCGCACGCCGTCGAGACGGTGAACGACGGCCCCTTGAGGTTGTATGCCATGCTGACATGGCTGGTCGCGGCGTTGGTCATCAGCTTGGGCACCACGAACGGATGCACGCGGTTCTTGCCCTCTTCGTAAACAGCCCGGTAATTGTCGTCCCAGGTGCTAACGCCGCCGCCCGCGGTGCCCAGCACGACGCCCGCACGCGCCGCCAGCTCGCCCGAGAACTCCAGCCCCGACTGCGCGATCGCCTGCCGCGCCGCCATCAGCGTGAACTGCGTGAACCGGTCGTAAAGCACCATCTGCTGACGGTTGAATTCTGCTTCGGCGGCAAACCCCTTGACCTGCCCGCCGATGCGGATCGCCAGGCGCTCGACATCGCGAAACTCCAGCGGTCCGATCCCGCAATGCCCCTCGCGCATCGCGTCGAGGGTGCTGTCCACGTCATGGCCCAGCGCGTTGATGGTCCCGGCGCCGGTAATGACAACGCGTTTCATGTCTTTTGCTCGGCGATCAGCTTTTCGACGCCGGCCACGATCGTTGCGACCGAGGAGATGTCGAAATCGCTTTCGTTGGGGGCGTTGGCGTTGAACGGAACCGAGATATCGAAGGCCTCCTCGATGGCGAAGATGCTTTCGACCATGCCGAGGCTGTCGATCCCCAGATCGGCAAGCGTGCTGTCCATCGTCACGTCCGATGGCTCCAGCACGGCCTGCTCGGCGATGATCTCGATCACCTTTGTCCTGACATCCATGACGGTGCGCCCTTCCCTGTGGTGTTGATCCGATGGCCTAACCGTTGCGGGTGAGCCGGGCGATCGCGTCGCGCAGTTGCGCGACCTCGCGGTATAGGCGCGGCAAACGGCGCAGGCCCTTGTAGACCTCGACATGGTTGTCCATCTTCATCGCCGGGTAGCCCAGCATGACACGCCCCGCCGGCACGTTGGCCAGAACCTTGGTGGCACCTCCGGTGATTACGTTGTCGCCGATCGTCAGATTGTCGCTCACCCCGGTTTGCCCTCCAAGAACGACGCTATTTCCGATGCGTGACGATCCCGCGACACCGACCTGCGCGCAGATCATGCAATCGTTGCCGATCACCACGTTATGCCCGATCTGGGCCAGGTTGTCGAATTTCACGCCGTTGCCGACCACCGTGTCGCGCACGGTTCCGCGGTCGATGCAACTGTTGGCGCCCAGTTCGACGTCGTCGCCGATGCGCACGCCGCCCAGGCTGTGGATGCGCGCCCAGGCCTGGCCTTGCGCCGCGCCCGAGGCATCGCCCAGGGTGTCGCGCGCGCGCTCGACCGCCGATTCCTCGGGGGTGACGAAGGAAAACCCGTCAGCGCCCACCACCGCGCCGGGATGGGCGACGAAACGCGCGCCGATCGCCACGCCGGCGCCGATGCGCACCCCGGCATGGAGCAGGCAGTCCGGCCCGATGCGTGCGCCCTCGCCGACAAAGCACTGCGCGCCGATCACGCCGCCGGGGCCCACTTCGGCCCCCGCACAGACCACCGCCAGCGGCCCTACGGTGACATCCGGGGCCAGTTGCGCCGCCGGGTCGACAACGGATGACGGGTGAACCCCCTGCCCCGGCTGTGGGCGCGCGCGATCCATCAGCGCCGACAGCCCCGACATGGCAAAGCGCGGGCGTGACGCGGTGATCGCGGCGGAAAGCCCGAAGGCCTGCCAATCGGCGCCTTCCCACAGCATCGCGGCGCGCGCCTGGCCGCGGCTCAGCCCCTCGGCGTAATCCGGGCGCATGGCAAGCGCCAGGTCGTCGGCGCGGGCATCGGCGGGTTCGGCCACGCGCGCGACGCGGATGTCCACGTCGCCATGCGCGCGGGCGCCGATCGCTTCGGCGATTTCCCTGATGCTATGGCCCATTGCAGCCCCACCCCGAAAGCTTCGGGATCAGACTTATCCCCGAAGTGCGCGCAACGCCACCCCTTCGGCCTGCAGGGCGTTCCAGATTCTCGCGTCGCGTCCGTAGACATCGTCGCGGTAGCCCGTGCGCCCCTTGGCCGAGGTCACGGCGGTACGATAGATCAGGTGAACGGGCACCGTCTGTTCAAGATCCACCCTGGTTTCGCGCCCGGTTCTGAGGATCGAATGGAACAACCCCTGGGGGTCGTCGGTCTGCGGTGCCAGCAGCCTGTAGGCGAATTCGAAGGGCTGCTTCAGGCGGATGCAGCCGTGGCTGAAAGCACGTTTTTCCCGTTCAAACAAGTGCTTGGCGGGCGTGTCATGCAAATAGATGTTGTGGCGGTTGGGGAACATGAACTTCACCAGCCCCAGCGCATTGCTGTTCGACGGCGGTTGCTTGATATCGAAGGGAAAGGTGTTGCGCGTGTACCGGGTGAAATCGATGGCCGAGCGCGGCACGACCCGCCCGCTGCCGTCCACGACCCGCAGGTGCGAAACCGCGTGGGGGTTTCGCTGCATTTGCGGCAGGTACTCGTTGACCGCGATCGAACGCGGCACATGCCATGTCGGGTTGATGATCATGTGGTCCATCACGTCCGAGAACTCGGGGCTGCGCCGGTCGGGGTTCGCCGCCCCCACCACCGAGCGGGTGCGAAACGTCACCTCGCCGTCGTCGATGATCTTTGCAGTGAAGTCGGTGAGGTTGACAAGGATATGCCGCTCGCCACGGTCGCGCGGCAGCCAGCGTTCGCGTTCCATCGCCACAATGACCGATTTCAGCCGCTCCTCGGCAGGCACGTTCAGCGCCGCAACGGTGCTGGGGCCGGCCACCCCGTCGGTTTCGAGCCCGTGATCAACCTGGAAGTCCTGAACCGCGCGCTGCATGTCGGCGTCGTAGCTCTGGCGCGCGCTGCGTTCGAGGTAGCCCATGGCGACCAGCCGGTCGCGCAGGGCGACGACCGCACCGCCTTGCGCGCCCGGTTCCAACCCGCGGCTTCGCACGCGCGGGCCCCAGCCACCGCGCGCGATGACATCTTCAAGGTGCAACCGCGCCTTCATCAACCGCCGATATTCATTCGATTGCGGCGGCAGCGACTTCAGGAAGTCGGCCGGGTCGCCGGCGACGAAATCCACCAGGTAGGACAACCGGTCGCGGTAGGGCACCTGGCGCACGATGCCGCTGTCGACGCTGCCGGGCACCAGAACGCCGGTCTGCACATCGCGCCCGTAAGCCAGCAGCGCCTTCGACAGGGCCACCTCGACGCGGCCGACATCGCGCACGGTACGCACCTGCGCCATCGCGTCGAGCAGCCGCGCCGGGTCAATGGCCCCGCCGCGCGGCAGCCCGTGCAGCGGCGCGCGCTCAAGCGCCGCGATCAGCGCCTTGCGCCGCGCCGTGTGCGCGGGGTCGTCGCCGGTCCAGATCGGGGCGAAGCCGCGGTCGCGGTAGAACGCCGCAATGTAGCGGTCGGACGCGGCCGCCTCGGCGACCGCCTGCTTGAATGCCGTTACCTGCGCGTCAGCCGGTGTGACGGAAAAAACCGTCGCGATGCAGGCCAGAGCCGCGAGCCAGGCACGCAGCGATGTGTCGAGGGGGCGGAAACGCCGAAGCAGCATCATGAGATTCTTCCCAAAAGTCAGTTTCCAATACATCTTCCAGTTCAACGCGATACACCCGCGCCTGTCCACTCACATTCGCATCAGCCGCCCGAATGCCCGCCCCGAAAGCCACATCGAATCGCGCACCTGACCGACAGGATGCAGCAAATGGCAAGATTCCGCCATCGCGGGGAAATGCTGCTTGGACGACAAATCGATTCGTGCAAGACATTATTCACGAGCAAGTGATACGCGAACGAGACCGTGTAACATCACGGCCACACATGACCTTTAGCGACGGGACAGCGCTGACGACATGACAAACACAGGCACAACCAAGATCACCCGCCGTGGCGCGCTCATGGGCGCCTTCGCGGCAACGGCCCTAACCGCAGCCCCTACTTTCGGCCGGGCGGCCGGTTTCCTGAGAGGGGCCGGAGACATACGCAGGGTCCGGATGTACAACGGCCGCACCGGGGAGACACTGGACACGATCTACTGGATCGAGGGCTCCTATATCCGCGACGCGCTGGCCGAGATCGACTTCTTCATGCGCGACTGGCGCACCGACCAGATCAAGAAGATCGACACGCGCACCATCGACATTGCCGCCGCCACCCATGCGTTGCTTGACGTGAGCGAGCCCTACCTGCTGCTGTCGGGCTATCGCAGCCCCGAAACCAACGCGATGCTGCGTCGCCGGTCCAGTGGCGTCGCCAAGAACTCGCTACACCTCAAGGGCCAGGCCAACGACCTGCGCCTCGCCTCGCGCACGGTTGATCAGGTGGCGCGCGCCGCGCTGTCGTGTCACGCCGGGGGCGTCGGGCGCTACACGCGCTCGGATTTCGTGCACATGGATTGCGGAGCGGTGCGTAGCTGGGGGCGCTGACCCCCCTGCCCCGGCAACCTGGCATCCTCCGCCCGGCGCGTCCGCGGCGGGGTTTTCGGGTGTCGGATCACGGATTTTCACGAGATCGTGCGGCATCGTGACACACCGTCTTCGCTGCGCCTGCTACCCTCCTCGCAGATAGCCAACCAGCCATCTCAAGGAGGTATGACATGACAAGAAACTTCACCGCCGCGCTGATCGCCGCAACGCTGCTGGGCGGAGCGGCCCTTGCACAGGACATGAAGCCGCCCTTCGGTACCGACAAGGACACCGCCTATGCCGACATGGTCTGGCAGACGATGAACGATATCGGCTTTGCCGGCCCGGACATGGTGCGCACCTTCCCCTACCAGGGAATTGCGCCGCATGGCAAGATGCTGGAGACGCTCTACACCACGGCCACGGTTGACGGGCACGAGGGCGCGCTGGTCATCAAGCGCAATTACGGCCCCGAGGGCGTCAGCGCCGACGAGGTGCTCGTGAACCCCGGCAAACACCTTGGCGCCGTCACGGTGATGTTCAAGCGCGAGGACGGCTACGACGCCGACAACCAGAACTGGTTCTGGGCCAAGTACCTGCCCGATGGCTCGCTCGACAAGAACCCAAAGGGCATGCAACTGGCCGGGCGCGTGGCCAAGGGCATGGACGCGGGCTGCATCGCCTGCCACGCGGCCGCGCCGGGTGACGACTACCTGTTCACCACTGACCACGTCGCCAACTGAGCGCACGCCGTCTGAAAGGTGCAAAGGGGCCCACGGCGTGGGCCCCTTTCTTCGTGCTCATGTGGCGCCGGCCTCAGCCGCGGCGGCGCCGGCGGCCGGTTCCGCGCCCGCCCCCGGCGCCGGTTTCGGCGTCGGGGGATTTGTTGAACCGGATCCAGGCGGCGCCGGAGGGGTCGTTGTTGGTCAGGAAGTTGGCGGCGCGGATCGCCTCCATCTCGCGGCCCGGACGCGGCTTGGTCGAGCCCAGGTTGAACAGCTTGCAGAAGGTCTCGTCATCCATATCGGCAGGAATCTCGACACCCGCGGCAACCGCCTGGGCTTTCCTGGCTTCGATCTCGGCCTGTTTTACCGGCAGGGCGATCGGGTTCATGATCGCGCTGGTCATGCCCGCCCCCATGGCCATCGGCAAAAAGGCGTTGTTGATCCCGTGCCGGTTGGGCAGGCCGAAGCTGATGTTCGACGCGCCGCAGGTGGTGTTGACGCCCAGTTCCTCGCGCAGGCGCCGCACCAGAGAACACACCGGCGACCCGGCGGTGCCCATGGCGCCCACCGGCATCACCAACGGGTCGACCACGATATCATGCGCGGGGATGCCGAAATCGGCGGCGCGCCGCACGATCTTGCGCGCGACTTCGAAGCGCACGTCGGGGTCTTCGGAAATGCCGCTGTCATCGTTGGAAATCGCCACCACCGGCACGTTGTATTTCTTGACCAGCGGCAGCACGTATTCCAGCCGCTCTTCCTCGCCGGTGACCGAGTTGAGCAGCGGCCGCCCCTCGCACGCCTGCAAACCCGCCTCCAGCGCCGCGGGAACCGAGCTGTCGATGCACAAGGGCACGTCCACCAGCCCCTGTACCAGCTCGATCACCTTGGTCATCAGCGGCGGTTCGGTTTCGTTGGGGTTGGGGTTGGAGTTGTAGACGACGCCCGCGTTCACATCCAGCACCGTGGCCCCGGCGGCAACCTGCGCCACGGCGTCGGCCTCGACGGTCGAGAAGTCGCCCGCCTCCAATTCGGCGGCCAGTTTCTTGCGACCCGTGGGGTTGATACGCTCGCCGATCACGCAGAACGGCTGATCGAACCCGATGACGGCGGTTTTCGTCTTCGATTCAACGACGGTGCGGGTCATGTCTTATCCTTGTTGCGTTTGTGCGGCGGGGACGCCGGCGGCGCCGCCATTGTCGGTGGCCCAGGTGGCATTTGCCTTGATTCCACCCATCGGAAAGAAATGGACACGCTCGATATTGGAGCCGGGGTTCGCGGCCTTGTGGGCGGCAAGGTCGGTCAGTACCTCGGTCGGCTCGTAGGGCAGCAGCAGCTTCGACACGTCCATGGCCCGCCTTTGCAGCACTTTCAGCGACGGGCCAACCCCGCAGGCGATGGCGAACTTGATCAGCGTCTGCAGCTTGGCCGGCCCGGCAATGCCGATATGCACCGGCAGGGTGATGCCCTCTTCGCGCAGGGCGTCGGCCCAGCGAATGATCGACCCCGCGTCGAAAGCGAATTGCGTGGCCAGCGCCATTTCGGCGCCGGTCGCTTCGCTGTAGGTCTGTTTCCAGCGCAGCGCGTCCCAGACGTTGGCGCCGCCGCCGTTGGGGTCGATGTCGCGGTTGCCCTCGGGGTGACCGGCGACGTGCAGCCGCTTGAACCCTGTCTTTTCAAACAGGCCCGTTTCCAGAAGCTGCATCGAGCTGTCGAACGCGCCATGCGGCTGTGCCACGCCGCCGGCGATCACCAGCGCCTGGTCAACGCCTGCCTCGCCCTGGTAACGCGCGATCCAGTCTGCCAGCGTCGCCTTGTCCTTGATGATGCGGGCCGGGAAATGCGGCATCACCGCGTACCCCTCGCGCGCCAGGCGCCGCGCGGTGGCGACCATGTCGTCGATCGGCGTGCCCTCGATATGGGCTATGTAGACGCGCGTGCCTTGCGGAAGCAGATCGCGGAAATCCTCGACCTTCTCGGCGGTGCGCGGCATCACCTCGATCGAGTAGCCTTGCAGCAGCGCCTCGATCTGCGGGTTGAGCGGTTTCAAAGCGTCGGTGCGTTTGCGGAAGTTCAGCAAAGCCATCGCGGCCTCCCATAATCTTGCTGCGGCGCGCCTGCTCATCAGGCAGCGGCCCAGCCATCGTTGTCGATCAGCGCCTTTATGCGCGCCTGATCGTAGTGAGCCTCGATGCGCGCGGCCTCGGTCGCGGCAACCTCCTCGGGGTCGCCCTCCACCGTGTAGGGGGCCGCCTTGCGCCACTGGGCAAGGTAGTCGTCGGTGCCCGCGGCGCCGGTCTTCATCGCCGCGCGGTCTATGGCCTGCTCGAACCGTTCGGCCAGGGGCCGCTTGGTGCCGCGGCGCCCCTTGCCGACGATGACCTGGGCCGGGATGTCGCGCCAGTAAACTATGGTCACATCGGGCATGGCCGTGATTCCCCTTGCTTGGTGCGCCACAGGTAAAGCAGCAGGCGCCACGCATGAGGGCGATTTTCGACAGAACAGCCGCAACCAGCGACCTCCTGGCACGGGTGTGGCTTTTCGCGAGGCGTTACAACGCTTGCGCGCGGGGCGCGGGCGGCATATCTTGGGGCCAACTCGAAAATGGAGGGCGTTACGTCATGGCGCCCAAGCGTCCCTATTGTGCGGGCGCATTCCCGATACCGGTTGAGAGCCCCGCGCCCAATCACCCCGGTCAGGCGGACCTCTATGCCGCGCTGGACCTGGGGACAAACAGTTGCCGCATGCTGATTGCCCGACCCGCGGGCAGTCAGTTCCACGTCGTGGACAGCTTTTCCAAGACGGTGCAGCTTGGCACGGGCCTGGGCGCGACGGGGCGGCTCAGCCGTGGCTCGATGGCGCGCACGTTGCAGGCGCTGCGCATATGTCAGCAGAAGATCAAGCGCCACAAGGTCGTGCGCATGCGGCTGGTGACCACCGAGGCCTGCCGGCGTGCCCGCAACGGCGGCGACTTCATCAAGCGTGTGCGCCGCGAAACCGGGTTGCACCTGGATATCATCAACCCCTGTCTCTTATACACATCT
>NZ_JAGXFK010000008.1 GCF_024637375.1 Sediminimonas sp.
CGGCGCCACTACTGGCTGGTGCAGCGGATGGCGCGTGCCACGGGGGCGGATCTGATGCGCGCGTGGCAGGCGGGCGAATTGCGCCAACGCGACTGGGCGGCGATGGTAGGGCGCTGCCGCGGATGCCCGTGCCCGCAGCACTGCGAACGCCTCTTGGCCCGGAACGAAGCCGCGAGTCCCCCGAAATTCTGCTTGAACGCCAATATCCTGGCGAAAATCCGGCGGGTCGGCCAGGAAGAGGGGTGAGATGGGCAAGATGGAATACCTGGGCCATCCCGACCAGCATTTCTGGATGACCCGATCGATGGCGCGCACGATGGATCTGAACCTGAGCGACGCGATTCGGAGCGGCGAACTGAGCTTCAGCCGCTATGCCGAAATGGTTGCGCTGTGCCGAAAGTGCCCGAATGTCGTGCGTTGCCAGGAATGGCTTGCGCACAGCGCCGTTGGTGCTGCCCGCGCGGCCGAGTTCTGTGCCCATGCCGATACGTTCAACACGTTGAAGAGAAACCAGGAAATGAAAGGACACGAGCGATGAACCTGCTTGAAAGAATCGGTCGCCGCGCCCGCGTGATGGGCCGTATGGCGCGGACGCTCGATGTGAATTTCGCTGATCGAATTGCCCGTGACGAGGGCGAGGTGGCGCGGTACCGCGGCGCGGTGATGCGCTGTGCCTTTTGCCGGCACGAGGCGGCCTGCCAGGACTGGATGGATGGCCAAGAACACGCGGCGCAGGCGCCGAAATACTGCCGGAACAAGGACTTGCTGGATAGCCTGTCGCCCAATTGAGGCGACCTGGCGCCTTGTGGGCGGCAGCCGGCCCGCTCCGGGCCCGCGGCGTCGAGCGGCGTGAACCGACGCGACTTGCGTACCTATCGTGCCGGCCAGGCGGACAACCTCGCCGTGGCGTGCTCAGCCGCCGGTTTCCGCGTCGAGCCAGGTGGCGACCTCGGGCGTGGTCTCGACCCGTTCCCAGGTGATGACCGGCAAGTCGTAGGGGTGGTGCGCCGCGAGCAGGGCGACCAACGCGTCGCGGCAGGCGGCGGTGGTCTTGAAGGTGAGTTGCGCCTCGGGTTCTTCCGCAACCTGGCCTTGCCAGTAAAACAGGCTGACGATGCCCGGCGTGATATTGGCACAGGCGGCAAGCCGCGCGTCGATGGCAGCCGAGGCCAGTGCGCGGGCGCTTTCGAGGTCGGCGCAGGTGGTGGTGACGTGGATCATAGCCCTGAATGCGTGCCGTCGCAGAGCGGTGCAGTGCCGGTATGCTTGCAGCCGCAGAAAAACACCTTTTGCGTGGCCGGGGCGGTATATTTCACCGGCGCAAAGTCGCTGCCCTTGTGCGACCCGTCGCAGAACGGCTGGCGCGCCGACTTGCCACAGGCGCACCAGAGATAGGCCTTGCCCTCGGTCACCTCGACGGGAAAAGGCACCGTTTGCGCGATTTCGGGGGTGTCGGTCATCGTGGCTCTCCTCACCGGTTGGCTTTGCCGAAGGAGGTAGCATGCGGGGCGCGAGTCGCAAGGGGCGTGCCAGCCCCTGCGACGGCGATTCCCGCAGGCTCAGCCCGGCAGGCGGCCCCACAGGTCGTATTCGCCGGCTTCGTCCACTTCGACGGTGATGATGTCGCCCACCGACAGCGCCTCGGTGCCCTCGTCGATGAACAGGCAGCCGTCGATTTCGGGCGCGTCGGCCTTGGTACGGCAGGTGGCGATGCCCTCGGCGTCGATATCATCGACGATCACCTGCTGGCGGGTGCCCACCTTGGCGGCAAGCTTGGCCTCGGAGATCGCCTGCGCCTTTTCCATGAAGCGGTGAAAGCGGTCCTGCTTGACCTCTTCGGGGACGTGGTCGGGAAGGTCGTTGGAGCGCGCACCGGCCACGTTTTCGTACTGGAAGCAGCCGACGCGGTCGAGTTGCGCCTCGTCAAGCCAATCCAGCAAGGTCTGGAACTCGGCCTCGGTCTCGCCGGGATAGCCGACGATGAAAGTGCTGCGCAGCGTGACGTCGGGGCAGATGGCGCGCCAGGCGGCGATTTCATCCAGGGTTTTCGCCGCCGCCGCGGGCCGCGCCATGCGCCTGAGCGTGTCGGGGTGGGCGTGCTGGAAGGGGATGTCGAGATAGGGCAGGATCAGCCCCTCCGCCATCAGCGGGATCAGGTCGCGCACATGCGGATACGGATAGACGTAGTGCAGCCGCACCCAAGCGCCCAGGCGCCCCAGATCGCGCGCCAGGTCGGTAATGTGGGCGCGGTGGCCGCGGTCGGTGGCGTGGCGGATATCGACGCCATAGGCCGATGTGTCCTGGCTGATGACCAGCAGCTCGCGCACGCCGTTTTCGACCAGCTTTTCCGCCTCGCGGATCACCGCATGCGCGGGGCGGCTGGCCAGCTTGCCGCGCATGTCGGGGATGATGCAGAAGCGGCACTTGTGGTTACAGCCCTCGGATATCTTGAGATAGCTGTAGTGGCGCGGTGTCAGCGACACGCCGCTTGCGGGCAGCAGATCGACGAACGGGTCGGGGCTGGGTGGCACCGCGTCGTGCACCGCGTCGAGCACCTGTTCGTACTGATGCGGGCCGGTCACCGCCAGCACCCTGGGGTGCGCGCCGGTGATATAGCCGGGCTCGGCGCCGAGGCAGCCGGTGACGATGACGCGGCCGTTTTCCTTGAGTGCCTCGCCGATGGCGTCGAGGCTTTCGGCCTTGGCGCTGTCGAGAAAACCGCAGGTGTTGACGATCACCGCGTCGGCGCCGGCATAGTCGGGCGAGATACCGTAGCCCTCGGCGCGCAGGCGGGTGAGGATGCGTTCGCTGTCCACCAGCGCCTTGGGGCAGCCAAGGCTGACCATGCCGATGGTGGGTTGGCCGGGGCGGCGCGTCGCGGTGAGGCGGGCGCGCGCAAGGTCGGGGCGCAGGTCGGGAGGATTGGTCATGGGCCCGCGTATAGCCGGGCGCGCGGCGCGGGGAAAGGGGCCTTGGCGCGCCGCGCCGGGGGTGGCCGCCGCCCACCGATCTGACAGCCGAAATGTTGCCGTTTGCCACACGGGCGATTACCGTTGTCGGCGGCGGGTTCGCGCGGTTGCGGCCCGGCGCCGGGAGGGGACGGTTATGCGGTGGATTGTCAGGATTATCGGGGCGCTCGTGGTGGCGGCGCTGTTGCTGGTCGCGGCATTCTTCATGCTGTCGGGCGAGCGGATCGCGCAGGTGGCGGCGGACCAGATCCGCGCCCAGACGGGGCGCGATGTGACGCTGTCGGGCGACACCGAGGTAAGCTTTTACCCTGTCCTGGGCATTGCCACCGGGGCGATGGAGATCGGCAACGCGCCATGGTCCGAGGCCGGGCCGATGCTGCGCGCCGAGGCGCTCAAGGTGGGGGTCGACCCGGTGGCGCTGATCGGGGGCGATATTCGCATCACCGGGCTGGAACTGCGCAGCCCGCGCATCTTGCTGGAGCGCGCCGCAGACGGGCGCGTCAACTGGGAACTGGGTGTCGACGGGGTGGCGCCCTCGGGGCAGGAGGGGGCGCGATCGCGCAAGCTGGCGCTTTACCTCGACCGGGCGCTGATCAGCGATGGTGTGCTGCGCTATGCCGACCGCGGCAGCGGCGAGGAAACGGTCGTCGAGGGGCTGGATCTGGACTTGCGCTGGGCCGACTTCGACGGCGCGGCCGAGTTCGACGCAGCCCTCAGCCCGGCCGGAGAGGTGGTGCAGATAAGCGGGCGCATCGCACGGTTCGCGCAGTTCCTCGAAGGTGGCGTGTCGAACTTGTCGCTGCGCGTCGCGGCGCCGGGCGGAGAGGTGTCGCTGGAGGGCCAGGGCAGCCTGGCGCCGCAACTGGCGGCGCGACTCGAGGGCGAGTTGCCAGATACGGCGCGGTTCCTGGCGGCACTGGGCCAGCCGGGGATCGACCTGCCGCAGGGGCTGGGCCGGCGCGCCGAACTGGGCGGCGATCTGAGCCTGAGCCCCGAGAACATGCGGCTGAGCCTGCGCGAGGCGACCGCGACGCTGGACGGCAACCGCTTGCGCGGCGCGGTGAACGTGTTCGCGGCGCAGGCCCCGCCGCGGGTGGTGGCCCGAATCGAGGCCGGGGCGCTGGATTTGTCGTCGCTGGGCGGGGGCGCCGACGCGGCGCCGGCAGGCGGCGGTGCCGGCGATGGCGACTGGTCGCGCGCACCAATCGATGCGGGCGCGCTGGCGCTGGTTGAGGGCGAACTGGAACTTGCGGCCGACTCGATGCTGCTGGGGCCGCTGGCGCTGGGCCGAACGCGCGTCAACCTGACGCTGGAGCGGGCGCGCGCGGTGGCCACGCTTGAGCAGGTGGCGGCTTATGACGGTAACTTGCGCGGTGAACTGGTGGTCAACAACCGCAGCGGCCTGTCGGTGGGTGGTGACCTGCGCGCCGAGGGTGTCGAGGTGCAGGGGTTGCTGACCGACCTTGCGGGCCTCAGCCGCTTTACCGGCAAGGCCCAGGCCGAGCTTTCCTTCGTCGGCGCCGGGCAGAACGTGGATGCCATCATGCGGTCGCTGTCGGGCGGCGGAACGATAAGCACCGGGCGTGGCACGATTCAGGGCATCGACCTCGATCAGCTGTTTCGCGCCGGTGACGTGCGCGGCGGCACCACCGTGTTCGACAGCCTGACCGCCACGTTCACGATCGAAGACGGGGTTTTGCGCAACGACGACCTGCTGATGCGTTTGCCGATGATCTCGGCCCGCGGCGAGGGGCGCGTCGGGCTTGGCGCACGCGATCTGAACTACCTGTTCACGCCGCGCGCCGGCGGCGAGGATGCCGAGGGCGGCATCGCCATCCCGGTGCGGATCAAGGGGCCGTGGGCCAACCCGTCGATCCGGCCCGACATGAAGGCGCTGGCAGACGAGAACCTCCAGGAGGAAAAGGAAAAGCTTGAGGAAAAGGCCCGCGGGGAGTTGGACCGCGCGGTGGAGGAGAAGCTTGGCGTGACCGCCGGCGAGGACGAGAGCGTCGAGGATACGATCAAGAAAAAGGTCGAGGACAAGCTCAAGGGCCTGTTCAAGTAACGACTGTGGGCGGGCCCCGGGGCGCCGCCCCCGCCGGGATACCCATGGAGAGACGAAAGAGCAGGGTCGTCGATGAGGCGCGCGCGGGCATCTGCTGGCCGCAAATACCCGGCCGGGAGCGTCTGCCGTTTGCCGCATCCGACAGGGGCGGGGATGACGCGGTCGTTTCCCATCGCGTCAGGGGCTTGGCAAGCGCGGGCAGGGCGCGTATAGCCGCGCCCTGACGACAAGGAGCCGATCCATGCAGGGCAGTGCGAACCTCAACATCATGATCAAGGCGGCCCGCAAGGCGGGGCGGTCGCTGGTCAAGGATTTTCGCGAGGTGGAGAACCTGCAGGTCTCGACCAAGGGGGCGGGCGATTTCGTCAGCCGTGCCGACATCGCCGCTGAACGGATTCTGCGCGAGGAACTGAGCGGTGCGCGCCCCACCTATGGCTGGCTGGGCGAGGAAACCGGCGGCGAGGACGGCAAGGACCCCACGCGCCGCTGGATCGTCGACCCGCTGGACGGGACGACGAATTTCCTGCACGGGCTGCCGCACTGGGCGATTTCCATCGCGTTGGAGCATCGCGGGCAGATCGTGGCGGGCGTCGTTTACGACGCGGCCAAGGACGAGATGTTCTATGCCGAGAAGGGCAACGGTGCCTGGCTCAACGACAACAAACGGCTGCGGGTGTCGGGGAGGTCGCGGATGAGCGAGGCGATCTTCGCCACCGGCGTACCGTTCGGCGTCAGGAAGACGCTTCCGGCCACCTTGCAGGATCTGGCACGGCTGATGCCGGAATGCGCCGGCGTGCGGCGCTGGGGCGCGGCGGCGCTGGACCTGGCCTATGTGGCGGCGGGGCGCTACGACGGGTTCTGGGAGCGCGAGCTGCAAATCTGGGATATCGCCGCCGGCACCCTGATCGCCACCGAGGCGGGGGCGATGGTGGGCCCCATTCGCGAAGGCCGCGAGGTACTGGCGCATGGCGAACTGGTGGTCGCCAACAACCTGCTGTTCGAGCAGTTCGCCCGGATCATCCGCACGCGCGAATAGGCGGCAGGCTCAGCGTTGCCGGTCGCTGGGGTGGTTGACCCCGTTGGCCCATGGCACCGGCTCCAGATCGCGCGGGTTGACCCCTTCGATGCAGCCGGCGTTGATGCCGTATTGGTTCGGGTTCGAGCGGCGGCGGTGGTGGGTGTAGATCCCGCATGTCTTGCAGAACCAGTGCTGCGCGGTCCCGGTGCCCCAGGTGTAAAGGGTCAGGTTTTCGGCGCCGCGGGTCACTTCGACCCCGTTCAGCGACGCCGAGACGGCCACCGCCCCGCGCCTGCGGCAATAGCTGCAGTCACAGCGCCGCGCGGTGTTCAATCCATCTGAGAGCGTGACGCGCAATTCCATGGCGCCGCAGTGGCAGGTTGCCTTGCAACTGGTCATCTGTGTCGCTTTCTGCGGACCGTGGGGACGTCGGTGCGCACCCAGCGATAGGTGGCGGCGGGGTTGGCCGGGGCGCCGTGGGTGCGGCTCCAGTGGCTTGTGCCGCCACGCCTGAGCCACAGCGGCAGCGTCATCGCCATGCCCGCCAGGAAGCCGCCGGCATGGGCCATGTAGGCCACACCCCCGGCCGACAGATCAGCGACCGCGCCGCTGACAAGCTGGACCGCGAACCACACTCCCAGCATCATCCAGGCCGGTAGCGGCAGCACCTTGAAGAAGATGATGAAGATGAAGATGACGTCGACGCGCGCGCGGGGAAACAGCAGCAGGTAGCCCCCCATCACCCCGGCGATGGCCCCCGAGGCGCCGACCATGGGCACCGTCGAGGCGGGCGCCGCCATCACCTGCGCCAGCCCCGCCGCCAGCCCGCTGACAAGGTAGAAGCCGAGGTAGGGCAGGTGCCCCATCTCGTCTTCCAGGTTGTCGCCGAATATGTGCAGAAACAGCATGTTGGCGGCCAGGTGCAAGAGCCCGCCATGCAGGAACATCGAGGTAAGCAGCGTCTCGGTTCCCTCGCCTTGGGTGATGCGCGCGGGCAGGATGGCCCAGATATCGAAGAACTGCCGCAGTGCGCCGGGTTCGGCGAAAAGCGGCCAATAGGCCAGGAACACCACGATGTTGGCCACGATCAGCGCGTAGGTGACGTATGGCGTAGTGTTCGAGGGGTTGTGATCGCGGATCGGGAACATGGTACAGAGGTTTGGGGCATTTGCTGCCCGCGTCAAGCGGATGCGTCGCGCGGCGGCGGATGGCTTGACGCGGCAGCGCGCCGTGCCATGTTTCTTTCATGGCCCGAACCATCGCCACTATCGCGGCGCTCTGCCTGGCGCTTTTTCCGCGTTTCGCATCAGCCCAGGACGCGGAGCAGGGGTGTCCGCCGCCGCCCGATCACGAGGTGAAGTTGCAGGCGTTGCTGGATCAGGTGCGCGCGGCCCCGGACGAGGCCACGGCACGGCATCTTTCCAACCGCATGTGGGAGTTGTGGGCCGATGCACCCGACGCGGTGGCTCAGGAGATCCTCGACAAGGGCATGCGCAAGCGCGCGGTGTTCGATTTCCTGGGCGCCATCGCCGCCTTTGACAGGCTGGTGGCCTACTGTCCCGATTATGCCGAGGGCTACAATCAGCGCGCTTTCGTGCATTTCATCCGCCAGGATTATGCGGCGGCGCTCACGGACCTGGATCGTGCGCTCGCCCTGGCGCCCGATCACGTCGCCGCGCGGGCCGGTCGGGCGC
>NZ_JAGXFK010000084.1 GCF_024637375.1 Sediminimonas sp.
GCGACCCGCGCAACGGAACTCCTGGGCGTGTTAGTCGCCTTCGGCCCAGCCCAGAAGCTGCCGGAGTTGACACCCGATGACTGGGATCATGCCGGTTGCATCGGTTTCGGCTTCACGTCGCGCGGCGAGGAAGGCATCCGGGAAGCATTGGAGGGGCAGTTCCGGAAATTCGACGATGCGGCCGGCACGCCGGGCGCCCGCAAGATCTTCGGTTGCTTCTACAATGCCATGGCACACTCGAAGTCGCTCAAGGAACCTGGTGATGTCGCGCGCAGCCTGCGTTCTGATCGCACCAGCTGCCCACGAGATGCAAGACGTTGAAGTGATGATGCGGAATTAAGTCAACCAAGAGCAAGGACACTCCGGGAATGTCAGCGGCCCTCCGAGCTCGATGAGCCGATTGGACCCTCGCTTGCGGAATTCATCAGGGCCAGTGGCGACAACGCAGCCACGCGAACAGGCCGGACACACGACTGTATTGACGAAAATGACCGCAATCATCGCCGAAAACCTCTTGCAATGCAGGAGCCATCCACACAGGACATTGGGCGACCGGCTGAGAAGCCGCGCGGCGCCCGCCCGAGGCGGCGGTCGGGCGCCGCGCGGCGGCGCGCAAGCGCGCCTTGGTTCCGCGCATTGGGGCCAAGCTTCAACGTCCGCTCAAGGCCATCACCGGCCCCCCGGATCGCCCGCGATCCGGTTCACGCCTACCCGCGCGGTGCTGGCGCGCGCTCAGCCGTTGGCTTCGCGGATCTTCTCGGCGGCGTCCTTGTCGTACGCGACATCGTGCTGATCGAACATCTGGTCAAGCTCGCCCGAGAGCGTCATCTCGGTGATGATGTCGCAGCCGCCCACGAACTCGCCCTTGATATAGAGCTGTGGTATGGTGGGCCAGTCTGAGTAATCCTTGATGCCCTGGCGCAGGCCCTCGTCGGCCAGCACGTTCACGTCCTTGTAGCTGACGCCCATGTAATTGAGCACCCCGGCCACGCGGCTGGAGAACCCGCATTGCGGGGCCTCGCTGGTGCCCTTCATGAACAGCACCACGTCGTTGCTGGTCACGGTGTCCTTGATAGCGGTTTGTGCGTCGTCGGTCATGGTGTCTTTCCCCATGTATCTGGTGTGGTCGGCGCGGGCGCCGCGCGGGGTTTCGTCGGTTCGATCAACGGCATCATCGTTTGCGGTGGTGCCGTTGAGCGCGTTGGGGTCGAAGTTGTCGGGATCGTATCCGCTTTCGTTCTCGTCCAGAACCCCGACATGGGTCGTGCCGGTTTCCTCGTCATAGCTCAGCCCGTATTGCGCCCGCCCCTCGGTTTTCCAACGCATGATCTCCGAGATCGTCGCGTAGATGAACACCGCGACAAAGGGCGTCAGGAGAATCCCGGCGATCAGGCGGGCATCCATATCGCCTCCCCCCTTATTCCGGTGCCTTGGTGGTCAGCGCCATCGCGTGCAGGGCGCCGGCGGGGCCGTCCATCTCATCTTTCAGTGCCGCGTAGACGGCGCGCTGTTGCTGGACCCGGTTCTGACCGCGGAAGGATTCGTCGATCACCTCGGCGGCGTAGTGGTTGCCGTCGCCGGCCAGGTCGGTGATGGTGATCCGGGCCTGCGGAAAGCGGGCGCGGATCAGCTCCTCGATTTGCTGTGCCTCGATGGCCATGGTTTGCTCCGTTGTTGCCGTTTTCAAGACCTAGAGCGGCGGCACGGCGGCTGCAAGGCCCGGGGCGCGGGTTCAGGCAAACTGCGCGGCGAAACTGCGGCGGTAGATGTCGCGCATCTCGGCCAGCGGGGCCTCGGCGCCGCCCAGCTTTAGGTGATCGCCGCCGAACTTGCCGAC
The DNA here is from genome assembly GCF_024637375.1 of Sediminimonas sp. Taxonomy (GTDB): domain Bacteria; phylum Pseudomonadota; class Alphaproteobacteria; order Rhodobacterales; family Rhodobacteraceae; genus Sediminimonas. The sequence goes on from NZ_JAGXFK010000084.1 coordinate 1,838, forward strand.
GCTGTGAATCTGTACTCCGGCGCGGCCGGCGGCGATCATCAGCGCCTCGGCCTGGTCGAAATTGCACGCCACCAGGTAGCGGCCCTGGTCCTCGCCGAACAGCGTGGCCATGTCGGCGCTGTCGATCTGCACGCCGGTATCGGCGGCATCGGCCATCTCGAACGCCGCCAGTGCCAGCCCGCCATCCGAAAGATCGGTGCAGGCGCGGATCAGGGCGTGGTTGTCGCGGATGAAATCGCCGTTGCGGCGCTCGGCGTCCAGATCGACATGGGGCGCGTCGCCGTCCTCGCGGTTGAACACCTCGGCCAGCAATGCCGACTGCCCCAGGTGGCTGCCCGGTGCGCCGACCAGCAGCGCCACATGCCCGTCGCGCGCAGAGCCGGTAATGGCATCGTCGGCGCGCGAGATCAGCCCCACCGCGCCGATGGTGGGGGTGGGCAGGATCGCGGTGCCGTCGGTTTCGTTGTAAAGCGACACGTTGCCCGACACGATGGGCATGTCGAGCGCCGCGCAGGCCGCGCCGATGCCCTTGAGCGCGCCGATGAGCTGGCCCATGATTTCGGGCTTTTCGGGGTTGCCGAAGTTCAGGCAATCGGTGCTGGCCAGCGGCCTGGCGCCGAGCGCGGTGAGGTTGCGGTAGGCTTCGGCCACCGCCTGCGCGCCGCCATGGTAGGGGTTGGCGCGCACGTAGCGCGGGGTCACGTCGGCGGTGAAGGCCAGCAGTTTGTCGGTGCCATGCACCCGCACCAGCCCGGCCCCGGCGCCGGGGCCGCGGGCGGTGTCGGCCATGACCTGGGTGTCGTATTGCTCGTACACCCACTGGCGCGAGCAGTAGTTGGGGCTGGCCAGCAGCGCGCGCAGCGCGTCGACGGGATCAACGCCCGGCACATCGCCCAGCGGCTCGCATTCCTCGGCCTCGACCCATGGGCGGTCGTATTCGGGGGCGTTCTCGGCCAGCGCCTTGAGCGGAATGTCGGCCTTGACCGAATTGCCCTGCATGATCAGGAACCGATCCTCGGGGATGGTTTCGCCGACGATGGCGAAGTCGAGATCCCATTTGTCGAACACGGCGCGCGCCTCGACCTCCTTTTCCGGGCGCAGGACCATGAGCATGCGTTCCTGGCTTTCCGACAGCATCATCTCGTAGGCGGTCATGGCCTGTTCGCGGCACGGCACCTCGTCGAGGTTGAGCCGCACGCCGAGGTTGCCCTTGTCGCCCATTTCGACGGCCGAGCAGGTCAACCCGGCGGCGCCCATGTCCTGGATCGAGATCACCGCGCCGGTGGCCATCAGTTCCAGCGTGGCTTCCATCAGGCGTTTTTCGGTGAACGGGTCGCCGACCTGCACGGTGGGGCGTTTTTCCTCGATCGTCTCGTCGAACTCGGCGCTGGCCATGGTGGCCCCGCCGACCCCGTCGCGGCCCGTCTTGGCGCCGAGGTAGACCACCGGCATGCCCACGCCGCTGGCGGCCGAGTAGAAGATCTTGTCGGCGTCTGCCAATCCGGCGGCGAAGGCGTTGACCAGGCAGTTGCCGTCATAGGCGGTATGAAAGCGCACCTCGCCGCCGACGGTGGGCACGCCGAAGCAGTTGCCGTAGCCGCCGATGCCCTCGACCACGCCATGCACGAGCTGGCGGGTCTTGGGGTGATCGGGGCTGCCGAAGCTGAGCGAATTCATCGCCGCGATGGGCCGCGCACCCATGGTGAACACGTCGCGCAGGATGCCGCCCACGCCGGTGGCGGCGCCCTGGTAGGGCTCGATATACGAGGGGTGGTTGTGGCTTTCCATCTTGAACACCACCGCCTGCCCGTCGCCGATATCGACTACGCCGGCGTTTTCGCCCGGCCCGCAGATCACCTGTGGCCCTTCGGTGGGCAGGGTGCGCAGCCATTTCTTCGACGACTTGTAAGAGCAATGCTCGTTCCACATGGCCGAGAAGATGCCCAGCTCGGTAAAGCTGGGGTCGCGGCCGAGGATACCCAGAAGGCGCTGGTATTCCTCGTCGCTCAGGCCGTGGGCGGCGATCAGGTCGGGCGTGATGGCCGGGTCTTGCATGTGCTTCGTGTCCCCCTCGCGGTGCTGCGCTGGCGCCTGTTTATGCCAAGCGGCCGCAGGGGGGAAGGGGGGCTTTCCCGGGGGGCTGCCGTAGGGAACGCAGCCTCGCCCGAATGGCGCCGTCGACTGCGTCACCCCACGGGCAGGCGCGCCCCCGGTTCCGTTTTTGCCTGTGCCCGGGATTGGATAGGGCGCCCTGTTCGGGCGTTGGGGCGATCTGCCCCGCGCACCCGAAGGATTGACCGGCGGGCCGTGATCGGCTCTGGTCTTCTCGGAACGGGCCGAGTGCGGCGGCGGGCGAGGGGGTACGCGATGGAGTGGATGGAAAACCCGTGGCGGGGCCGTGGCCTGTCGCTGCCCGATGTGCCGGCGCCAAGCATCGACGCAGCCGCGCCCGAGGCTTTGCTGGCGCGCTGCCCGAAGCACCGCGAGACGCCGTTGCTGCCGGTGCCGGAGCTGGCGCGGCGGTCGGGTATCGGGGAACTGCGGATCAAGGACGAGCGCGGGCGAATGGGGCTGGGCAGCTTCAAGGCGCTCGGCGCGGCCTATGTCATCGCCCATGCCGCGCAGGCGGGGCCGCTGGCGGGGCGCACCTATGTCACCGCAAGCGCGGGCAACCATGGCCTGTCGGTGGCAGCGGGCGCGCGCGTGTTCGGCGCGAGGGCGGTGATCTACCTGGCGCGCAGCGTTCCCGAAAGCTTTGCCGACCGGCTGCGCGCCGAGGGCGCCGAGGTGGTGCGCGCCGGCGACGACTACGAGGCCAGCATGGAGGCGGCGGCGCAAGCAGCGCACCAGCATGGCTGGACGCTGCTGTCGGATTCGTCGTGGCCGGGGTATATCGAGCTGCCGCATCGCCTGATGGAGGGGTACCTGGCGATGGCCGCCGAGATCGCGCGCCAGGCCACGGCGCCGCCCGACGTGGTGCTGTTGCAGGCCGGCGTCGGCGGCATGGCCGGCGCGGTCGCCGCCTACCTGCGCCATGTCTGGGGGGATGTGCCGCGCATCCTGGTGGTCGAACCCGCCGCCGCGCCGGCGCTGTGGGGCAGCATAAAGGCCGGCGCACCGGTGGCGGCGCAGGGGCCGCAATCGGCCATGGGGCGGCTCGATTGCAAGGTGCCGTCGCTGATCGCGCTCAAGGGGCTGGCGCGCGACGCGGATGCCTTTGCCCTGATCAGCGAGCGGGAGGCGGAGGCGGCCCTGGCGCCGCTGGCCGCGCAGGGCCTTGCCAGCACCCCGTCGGGCGCGGCGGGGGTGGCCGCGGCGCTGGCGGGGGTGCCGGGTGTGGGCAAGGATGCGCAGGTGCTGTGCATCCTCAGCGAGGCGGCGTCCTGATGGGGGCGCCAGGGGCGTTCGAGCCCGGCGAATACGCCGCGCGGCTGGGCCGGGCGCAGGCGGCGATGGCGACCGCCGGGATCGGGGCGCTGCTGCTGACGACCGAGGCCGAGATCCGCTATTTCACCGGGTTCCTGACGCGGTTCTGGGAAAGCCCGAGCCGGCCCTGGTACCTGGTGGTGCCGGCAACGGGCGCGCCGGTGGCGGTGATCCCCGAGATCGGGGCGCCGTTGATGGCACGCACCGGTCTGGCCGACATCCGCACATGGGCGGCGCCCGATCCGGCCGACGACGGCACCGCGCTGCTGGCCGGGGCGCTGCGCGATGTCGTGGGCGCGGGGCGGGTCGGGGTGCCGATGGGCCCCGAGACGCACCTGCGCATGCCGCTGGCCGATTTCGAGCGGCTGAAGGCGCGCAGCGGTCTGCGCTTTGGCGATGACGCCGGGATCGTGGCGGGGCTGCGCGCGATCAAGTCCGAGGCCGAGATCGCGCGCATCCGCGATGCCTGCGCGGTGGCGGGGCGGGCGTTTGCGCGGGTGCCCGAGATCGCCGCGCCGGGTGTGCCGCTGGAGCGGGTGTTCCGCGATTTCCAGCGCCTTCTGCTGGAGGAGGGGGCCGATTGGGTGCCCTACCTGGCGGGCGGCGCGGGGCCGCAGGGGTATGCCGACGTGATCTCGCCCGCGGGACCGCGGCGGCTGGCGGCAGGCGACGTGATGATGCTGGATACCGGGGCGATGCGCGGCGGCTATTTCTGCGATTTCGACCGCAACTTCGCCATCGGCACCGTGTCGGATGCCGCGCGGCGGGCGCACGCGCGACTGATCGCGGCGTGCGAGGCCGGGCTGGTGCTGGCGCGGCCGGGCACGCGGGCCTGCGAGGTGTTCGAGGCCATGGCGGCCGTCACCGGCGCGCGCGCCGGGCGCCTGGGGCACGGGCTGGGCATGCAACTGACCGAGGGGCTGTCGCTGTGTGCCGGCGATGAGACGGTGCTGGCACCGGGGATGGTGATCACGCTGGAGCCATGGGTGACGCTGGGGCGCGGCACCGGCCTGGTGCACGAAGAAAACATCGTGATCCGCGACGGCGCGCCCGAGGTGCTGTCGCCCTGGGGCGCGCCGGGGCTGTGAGTGTCGCGCAAGGGGAAACGGCCGGTGGGGGCCGGCCGTTTGCAAGGCGTCGGTGGGCGCTGATCAGCGCGGGGTTTCGCCAAGTGCCCCTTTCAGTTCCGAGTTGAGCTGCGTTCGGTCGAGCGGGATCTCGAAATAGTTGTCGTTTTCCATCTCGGACGGCAGCGAAATCGCGAACAGATGCTGCTCATAGTTGAAATCGTCATTCGTCTCGACGATGATCGTGGTGCGCCCGTCCTTGCGACCGTAGACGCCCGCCACGTCGCCGACCGGCTTGCCGTCCTTTGTGCGCACGGGCTTGCCGACATAGCCGCCGCCGTAGTCGACGTTTTCCTCAAGCAGGACGGTGGACAGCTCGCTCATGTTGTTGACGAACTGATCGCCGTAGTCGGCGCGCACCTGCTTACCCTCGACGGCTTCCATGGTGGCATAGGCGCTGTTGCGCTCGCCGGTGGTCTCGGCGGTCGAGGGTGCCTCCTGCGCGACCTGGGCGCGGCCGCCTTCGCGTGAACGTTGCGTGATCTCGGGCGGCCTCCGCGCACCCCGCCGTTGCGGGCGCGATCGGCGCCGGGTGGCGCGTTTCCCTGCAATTCATGGGACAATCGCGCGTTCGCAGCGCATCGCCGCCGGGCCGCAGGAGCTATGCCCGAAAGTTGGTGACGGCGTGATCAGGCGGCGGTTTGAAGTTGCTTGATGCCGTCCTTGAAGGCAATCCCCTGGACGATCTCGGGCAGGCGGTTTGCGCCGTCCAGCTTTCTTCATTTCGCCTGGGCTGAC
>NZ_JAGXFK010000085.1 GCF_024637375.1 Sediminimonas sp.
GACGGGGCGCTCAGGCGGCCTGACCCGGGCCGCGGCGGCGGCCGCGCGGCTCAGTCCTTGCGCGCCACGTCGGCCCAGACGGGCAGATGGTCCGAGGCCACGCGCGCCGGTTGCGCGCGCGGGCTGCCGGTGGCAACGGCCCTGAGCGCCGGCGACAGCGCGAAACGGTCCAGCGCCGCCACCGGGCGCGGCGCCGGGTAACTGTTCGGCCCGCGTACGAAGTGCACCGATTGTGCCGTCGCGTCGAGCGCGCTGGCGCCGCGCCACTCGTTGAAATCACCGGCCAGGACGGTGGGGCACGGGGGCAGGGCGCGCAACGCCCGCTCGATCGCCGCCATCTGGCGCAGCCGGTCGCGGCGCCTGAGCCCCAGGTGCAGCCCGACCACCCGCAGCGGGCCCAGCGGCGTGTCGAGATCCACGCGAATCGCGCCGCGCGGCTCGAAGCCCGGCAGCTCGATGGGTTCGGCTTCATGCACCACCAGCCCCGGGCGCAGCAGCATCGCGTTGCCGTGCCATCCCAGCGACCCGCCCGGCGCCCCCACCGGCACCACGCGCCAGCCCGCGTCTTCGGCCATGTAGGCGGGCAGGGCGGCCGGGCGCGGCGGCAGGCGCTTGTCGGCCTCCTGCAACACGATGATCTGCGCATCGAGCGCCGCGATCACCTCGAGCGAGCGATCCGGCCGCCGCCGCAGGTCGAGCCCGACGCATTTTTGCAAGTTGTAACTTGCAATTCTGAGTGTGACGTCCTTCATCAGGGGTATATCTGCACCCAAAGCGAAAGGATTGTCACCCGTGTTCGCCGATCAGACGTGGCTGGCCAAACTGATCTGGGCGGCGCTGGTGGTGTCGGTGCTCGATGCGCTGACGCAGGGCAACTGGCCCGCGGCGGCGGTGGCATCGGGCACGCTGGCGCTGTCGCTGGCGCCGGTCTATGTCGCTCGCTGGGCCGAGATATTCATCCCGCCCTCGTTCATCACCGCGACCGTGCTGTTCATCGTCTCGACGCTGTTCCTGGGCGAGGTGTTCGATTTCTACAACCGCTTCTGGTGGTGGGATATGGTCATGCACGGCGGCAGCGCCATCGGTCTTGGGCTGATCGGCTTCGTGCTGATCTTCATGATGTTCCAGGGCAACCGCTATACCGCGCCGCCCATTGCGATGGCATTCTTCTCGTTTTGCTTCGCGCTGGCCATGGGCGCGCTGTGGGAGGTCTTCGAATACGGCATGGACAGCCTGTTCGGCCTTTCCATGCAACGCGGGAATCTCGACGACACGATGCGCGATCTGATCATCGACGGGCTGGGCGCGCTGATCGGTGGCGCGGCGGGGTTCGCCTATCTCAAGGGGCTGGAATATGGCGGGCTGCCGGGGATCATCGACGAATTCGTGCGCCGCAACCCGCGGTTTTTCCGCCGCTTCGGCGACGATGGGCGGTCGGGCGGACGCCACGACAAACGCGACGACAAGTGAGCCCGGGCGACTTCCTGCTTGACCTTCCACGCGCGCCGGGTGCTACCTGCGCGCCATGGAAAGACGCGATACGATAGACCCGCTCGGCGCGGCGGCGCTGGTTGGGTTCGCCGGGATCCTGGCGGTCAACCAGGTGGTGATCAAGCTGGGCAACGGCGGCTTCCAGCCGGTGTTCATGGCGGCGCTGCGCTCGGTCGGGGCGCTGGTGGTGCTGATGGCGTGGATGCGCCTGCGCGGCATCAGGCTGGATTTCAGCACCGGCACGCGCCGCGCGGGGGTGGTGCTGGGCAGCCTGTTCGCGTTCGAGTTCGTGTGCCTGTTCTGGGCGCTCGATCATACCTCGGTGGCGCGCGCCTCGATCCTGTTCTACTCGATGTCGGTGATCCTGACGCTGGCGGCGCATTTCCTGCTGCCGGGCGAGCGGCTGACGCTGCGGCGCCTTGCGGGGCTGGCACTGGCCATGGGCGGCGTGGTGATCGTGCTGGCCGAACGCGGCAGCGGCGAGGCCAGCCTGATGGGCGACCTGGCGGCATTGGGCGCCGCGTGCGGCTGGGCGGGGCTGGCGCTGTGCGTGCGGCTCACCGGGATCAGCCGGCTGGTCCCCGAGATGCAGCTATGGTGGCAACTGGCGGTCTCGTCGGTGATCCTGCTGGCGCTGTCGCCGCTGTTCGGCGATCTGTTGCGCGACCCGGGGCCGTGGCACCTGGCCGGACTGACCTACCAGGTATTCGCGGTGGCCAGCTTCGGATTCCTGTTCTGGTTCTTCCTGCTGACCATCTACCCGGCCTCGGGGGTGGCGAGCTTCTCGTTCCTCACGCCGGTGCTGAGCGTCGGGCTGGGCTGGGCGCTGCTGGGCGAAGAGATCAGCGCCAGCGTGATCGTGGCGCTGGCTCTGGTGGCCGCGGGGATCGTGCTGATCAACCGCAAGCGCGGGGTGCGCCCGCCGGCCTGAGCGGCCGCCGGGGCCGCGTGTTTCCGGCAAGATGAAGCCCCGGTGACGCCGGCTATTGCCGCGTTGCGCCGCGCCATGCCTGCCAGGCCAGCAGCGCGATGCCGACGCCCGACAGGGCGAGGACGGCCACGTTGGCGGGCGCCGCGTTGGCCACGATGACCCCCACGAGCGCCCAGATCACCGCGGCGGCGTATTCGGGCGTGTCGGGGCGCAGGCCCTGCACCGCCAGCGCGATGGCCAGCGCCAGCGCGAGCATCGCCAGCGCCGCCACCTGCGGCCCCAGCACGCCGTGCCCGGCCAGCACCAGGCCAAGGGCCACGCAGGACGCCGCCGTCAACCACCCGGCATAAAGCGCCACCGGCGTGCGCAGCCAGGCACGGTCACCCGTGCCGGCGCGCAGCAGCGCCACCACCGCCGCCAGCAGCATCGCCCAGATCAGCACCGTGGCGTATACCGGCGCGATGTTGGCCACCGGGATCCAGCCGGCGCCGATGGCGAGACTGACCAGCAGCGCCGGCCGCATGGCGCGCCAGCCCGGGTCGGTGTCGCGGCGCAGCAGCCCGAACCCGGCCCCCGCGATCAGCCACGCATAAATGAGCCCCCAGATGGCAAAGGCATAGCCCGCAGGCTGCACCGGCGGGTCGACCTGCGGGATCGGAAACTGCCCCGGCGTGAAGCCGCTGAAGCCGTCGCTCGTCAGCGGCGAGGCGGCAAAGGCCAGCGCGGCGACCATCACCAGTGCCGCCCACAGCCGGTCGGTGTCGCGGCGCGTGTCGCGCGGTTCGAGGTCTTCCATGTCGTGGCCTCCTTGCGGCCGTGCCCTGCAGTCCCTTTCGACATAGGCGCCTGCAGGGGCGGCACAAGGGCTCAGGCCAGCGTGCCCCGGGCCGTCAGCCGCGTCTTGCCGCGCAGGTAGGGGTGCAGGGCGGCGGGCAGATCGACCGAGCCATCGGCCTGCTGGCCGTTCTCCAGCACCGCGATCAGGCACCGCCCCACCGCCAGCCCCGAGCCGTTGAGCGTGTGCACGAATTGCGGCTTGCCGCCGTCTTCGGGCTTGAACCGGGCATTCATGCGCCGGGCCTGGAAATCGCCACAGACCGAGACCGAGCTGATCTCGCGGTACAGGCCCTGCCCGGGTAGCCAGACCTCGATGTCATGGGTGCGCGTGGCGCCGAAACCCATGTCGCCGGTACACAGCACCACGGTGCGGTACGGCAGGCCCAGCCGTTCGAGGATGTCCTCGGCCTGACGGGTCATGCGGGCGTGTTCGGCCTCGCTGGCGTCGGGGTGGGTGATCGACACCATCTCGACCTTCTCGAACTGGTGCTGGCGCAGCATCCCGGCGGTGTCGCGCCCGGCGCTGCCCGCCTCTGAGCGGAAGCACTGCGTATGCGCCACCATGCGGCGCGGCAGATCGGCGGCCTCCAGGGTGTCGCCCGCCACCGTGTTGGTCAGCGTCACCTCGGCGGTGGGGACCAGCCACCAGCCCTCGCGCGTCTGGTAGCTGTCCTCGCCGAACTTGGGCAACTGCCCGGTGCCGCGCATCATCTCGTCGACCACCAGCACCGGGGTCCAGGTTTCCTGCAGCCCGTTGTCATCGACATGCACGTCCAGCATGAACTGCGCCAGCGCCCGGTGGATGCGCGCCACCGCGCCCTTGAGCACCACGAAACGCGACCCGCTGAGCTTGGCGGCGGTTTCGAAATCCATCCCCGGTTTCACGCCCGCGATGTCGTAATGCTCGCGCGCGGCGAAATCGAAATCGCGCGGCGTGCCGTGGCGGTGCAGCTCGACATTGTCGTCCTCGTCGGCGCCGTCGGGCACGTCCGCCAGCGGCGTGTTGGGCAGCTCCATCAGCCGCTCGGTCAGTTGCCGGTCAAGCTCCTTGGCCTCGTTTTGGAGTTTTGCAATATCCGCCTTCTTTTGTTTCACCACACTTTTTAGAAACTCTGCCTGGTCAAATTCCTCTTCTGCGATCATTCGAGCGATTTGCGAAGCTGCCTTGTTGGCCTCGGCCTTCGCGGTCTCGGCGGCGTGGATCACCTCGCGCCGGCGCGCGTCGAGCGCGAGGATATCGTCCGCCGCCGGCGGCTCGCCGCGGCGGGCAAGGGCGGCGTCGAGCGCGTCGGGGTTGTCTCGAATGGCGCGGATGTCGTGCATGGGGCGGTCCTTCGGGTGATGAATCGGCTCTGGCGCACCTTATGCAACAGTTTTGGCGCCGGGTGTAGGGCGGGCGTCAGACAGCGCGCGGGCCACGCACGGGCGGAGGCGTTAGCCCAAGCCGGGCGCGCGCCTGCCCGTGGGATGGCGCCCCAACGACAGTGCCAGGCACTTTATTCCGCCACATACCACCAACAGATCAATGGCAGTGCCTGGTCGCCAAAGCGCCAGCCCGCCGGGACGGGCAGGCGCTCGCCCGGCGCCTCTCGGCGCTATTCGGGCGGGGGCCAAGGCAATCCGGGGCAGGGCAACGCCCCGGCCGATCCTCGGATCGGCCACGCGCCGCCCGCCCCCATGGGCGGCGCGTTCCGCGCCACCCGCGGACGGCTTGCACCAGGCCCGCCGCCGGGGAGACGATTGGACCGTGCCGAAAAGCCCCGCGGCCAACGCCCCGCCCGGCCGCAAGACCGGGCAGCGCCCGTCCCGCCCCCGTCAAACCAAAGGTTTGCCTTCAACAAAAACGGGCCGGGCGCCGCCCTTGGCGCCCGAGGGCCGGGCCTCTCAGTCGCCCTCTGCCTCTGGCGGCGTGTAGCTGTCGGGATCGGCCAGCCACTTGCGCCATTCGTCGCGCCACTCGTCGCGGAATTCATGTGCTTCAAGCGCATGCCTTGGCCAGTGCTTCGGCCAATCGCAGCCATCCGGCAACGTCACCGACCCATCCCCGAACATCCCCTCCAGATGATCGGCGATTTTTACTATTCTGGTGAGATCGACAGACATCACGGCGGCACCTCGAAGGTTAGCCGCCGCGAGGTTTGTATCCGGATCGAACCGCGCCCTCCAAAGGATCGCCCCCTGCAACCGCGTGCCCCGGAGGTTCGCCCCCTGCAACCGCACCTCCCGGAGGTCCGCCCCCTGCAATCGCACCGTCCGGAGGTTCGCCCCCTGCAATCGCGCCTCACCGAGGTGCGCCCCCTGCAACCGCGCCGCCCAGAGGGTCGCCCCCAGCAAC
>NZ_JAGXFK010000086.1 GCF_024637375.1 Sediminimonas sp.
GCCGATGCCTGCGGCGCCTCGACGACAGTATGACCGTGGACAACCCATTGCCCGTCGGCGCGCGGCTTGCGGAGGAACTCGGGGTGGCCCCAGAGAAGCACATTGTCGGGTTGATCGGTCATCGGCAGCTCGGGGTCGGCAGCGGCATGCACGGCCCAGACATTGCCGCTGTGCCATGACAGCGGGCGCGCCCTGAGCCACGCGATCATCGCCGCGCCCATCGCCGCAGCCAGCCGCTCGCGCACCTCGTCAAGCCCCGCCGGGTCGGTGCTGCCGCCGCGCGGCGGCGCAACGCCGAAACTGGCCAGCACCTGCAAGCCGCCGTTTCTCAGCCATCTCGGCCCGTTCTTCGCCGGATCGTCGAGAAAATCAAGCAGCATGCGTTCGTGGTTGCCCATCAGGCAAACGACCGGCGGCGTGTCTTGGGGCGAAACCGACATCAACAGCTCCAGCACATCGCGGCTCTGTTCGCCGCGATCAACGTAATCGCCCAGAAACACCACCGGCCATCCGGGGCAGCGCGCCTCGATCAGCCGGTCGATCTCCAGCAACAAATCCGCACGGCCATGCACGTCGCCGATGGCGACGAAGGGGCGCTCGGGTTGCAGGTCTGCGCTCGCCGGGGCGACCTCGGGCTCTACGGGCGGTGCCCCGCGGCTGAATATTCGCGACAGAAGTCCCTTCATGGGCATCATCTTTCCGATTTGACGTTATATTTCAAGCGGTCATCAGCCCCCGCTGCCGGCACCGGAGTGTCATGGCGCGACCGCGCCGCGCAATCCATGCCCGGCGGATCGCCGGCTAGGAATGGGGCGTTGAGACCGTGCGCGGCTCATACCGGCCGCCATCGCGTCTGGCCAGTGTCCTTTGCCGACATCGGCGGATTTCCGGCAATGACATGCACCACCCCGGTAGGGTGACCGCCGATTGCGGCGCGATGATGACCGGGACAAAGTGACAGGCGTACCGGGCGCGCCCTCTGATCAGGGCACGAGAATCTCGATCTCGACCAACGCCGTCGGGTCGGCGCCGACCGCGCGCATGGCCGCGAGCGACAGGCGGCTGCCGCCCGCGCCGGGCGCGGCGATCACGGCAACGTCCACGGCGGCACCGCTGCCGGTGGCGACGACGCGGCCGCGCGTGTCGGCCCGGGCCAGCGGTGTTTCCACCCACTGCCCCGGCCGCGTCGGATCGCCCAGCGTCGCCACCGAAGTGCCGAGGCTGCGCAAGTTTGTGCCGGTCGCCGCGTCCCCATCACCGCCGGGGCGGCTCTCGGGCCGTGTCGTATCCGCCCCCGGCTCTGCATCTGCGGTCGGCGGCGGCGCGGTCGTGACACCGTTGCCATCGTCGCGCCCGCCGAGCGGCCACAGATCGCCCAGTTGCGCGCAACCCGCCAGCCCCAGCATGGCGCCAAGCGCCGCGATCGTCAGGTGATGCCTCATGCCCCGAGGTTAGACCGGCCCTGCCCCGTTGTGAACAGATTTCCTGGCCCTGGTCGCCCCGGCATCGCGATTCCGCCCTTGCCGCGCCGGGCCGGGCGGCTTAGCTTCTTGCCCATGACAGAGCCCCTTATCGACCCCTTCCAGCGCGCGATTTCCTACCTGCGCGTCTCGATCACCGACCGCTGCGATTTCCGCTGCGTCTATTGCATGTCCGAAAACATGACGTTCCTGCCAAAGAAGGAACTGCTGACGCTGGAGGAACTGGATCGCATGTGTTCGACCTTCGTCTCGCTTGGGGTGGAGAAGCTGCGCATAACCGGTGGCGAACCTTTGGTACGCAAGGGCATCATGACGTTTTTCAACGCCATGACCCGGCACCTGGAATCCGGCGACCTGAAGGAATTGACGCTGACCACCAACGGCAGCCAGCTCGAACGCTTCGCAGGCGACCTTTACGCCGCGGGGGTGCGGCGGGTGAACATCTCGCTCGACACGCTGGACGAGACGAAGTTCGCCGACATCACCCGCTGGGGCCGGCTGCCCCAGGTGATCAGGGGCATCGACGCGGCACAGCGCGCCGGGCTGCGCGTCAAGATCAACACCGTGGCGCTCAAGGACTTCAACGAGGACGAACTGTTCACTCTGGTCGAGTGGTGCAAAAGCCGCGACATGGACCTGACCTTCATCGAGGTCATGCCGATGGGCGATATCGGCAACGAGGACCGGCTTGACCAGTACTGGAAGCTGTCGGATATGCGCGCACGTCTGGCCGAGGAATACACGCTGACCGACCTGGCCGAACGTTCGGGCGGGCCGGCGCGCTACGTGCGCCTCGATGAGACGGGCCAGAAGATCGGGTTCATCACGCCGCTTTCCCACAATTTCTGCGAAAGCTGCAACCGCGTGCGGCTGACCTGCACCGGCGAGCTTTTCATGTGCCTGGGTCAGGAGGACATGGCCGACCTGCGCGCGCCCCTGCGCAACAATCCCGGCGACAACGCGCCGCTTGAGGCGGCGATCCGCGACGCCATCGCGTTGAAGCCCAAGGGCCACGATTTCGACTATTCCCGCCAGGACGTGTCAGGCCGCATGAGCCGCCACATGAGCCACACCGGCGGCTGACCCCGGCGGCGCACGGGCGGTCTTTCATCCCGACGCGGGCCGTGGCAGATTGCGTTCCATGTCAGACCTGCTTACCTCGCCCGACGGCACGCCCGCCAGCCGCTTCGCCTTCGGCACCATGCAGTTCGGTGGCCGCGCCGACGAAGGCCAGGCCGCCGCGATGGTCGCGGCCTGCCTTGATGCGGGCATCACGCATTTCGACACCGCCCATGTCTATAACGACGGCGCCGCCGAACGGATCACGGGCGCGTTGCTGCGCCCGCACCGCGAGCGTGTCGTCATCGCCACTAAGGCCGGGTTCAGGGGCGGCGCGGGGCGCGACAACATCCTGCGCCAGTTCGACGAATCGCGCCGGCGGCTGGACATGGACATGGTCGATGTTCTGTACCTGCACCGGTTCGACCCCGACACTGACCTCGCAGAAACCATGGACGCTTTCGCCACTTTGCGCGCGCGCGAACAGATCCGCTATATCGGGCTGTCGAACTTCGCCGCATGGCAGGTGATGAAGGCGCAATGGACCGCGGCGCGCTTCGACCTGCGCATCGGGGTACTGCAACCTATGTACAACCTCGTCAAACGCCAGGCCGAGGTCGAAATCCTGCCCATGTGCGCCGACCAGTCGATCGCCGTGGCACCCTATTCACCGCTTGGCGGCGGGCTGCTGACGGGCAAGTATGCGCGCGGCGGCAGCGGCCGGCTGAGCGAGGATCGCAACTACGCCGACCGCTACGCGCCGGCCTGGATGCACGACGCCGCCGCCGGGCAGGCAGAGATCGCCGCCGAGGTGGGCACCGATCCGGCAACGCTGGCGGTGGCCTGGGTGGCGGCGCACCCCGCGCGGCCGATGCCGATCATCTCGGCCCGCACGGCCGCGCAACTGGCGCCCTCGCTTGCCGCACTCGACTACCCGATGGACCCCGCGCTCTACGCCCGCCTGTCGGCGTTGACACCCACCCCGCCGCCGGCGACCGACCGACTGGAGGAGACATGACCGACATCATCATCATCGGCGGCGGCGTGGCCGGGGTTTCGGCCGCTGCGCGGCTGGCGCCCCACGGTGCCGTCACCGTGCTGGAAACCGAGGAATCCCTGGCCTATCACGCCTCGGGGCGGTCGGCGGCGATGTTCATCCGTGATTACGGCAACGCCACCATCAAGGCGCTGAACGCGGCCAGCGCCGATCACCACCACCACGCCGATGGCGGGGTGCTGTCGGAGCGCGGCATGATGCTGCTGGCCCGCGCCGACCAGGCCGAGGTCTTCCACGCCGAGGCCGCCGATCTGGGCCTGTCGGAAATCAGCCTCGACGAGGCGGCGGCGCTGTGGCCGATCCTCAACCCCGACACCGTGGCGCACGCCGCCTACCGGCCGGATGCTTATGACCTGGACACCGACCTGCTGATCCAGAACTTCGCCCGCGCGGCGCGCAAGCATGGCGCGCAGATCCTGACCCGCGCCCCGGTCACCGCCATCGCGCACACTGGCGGGCGCTGGCAGGTCACTGCAGGCGGGCACGATCACACCGCCGACATCGTCGTCAACGCCGCCGGCGCCTGGGCCGACGACATCGCGGTGATGGCCGGGGCGGCACCGCTGGGGATCACGCCTTACCGCCGCTCGATGGCGCGCATCCCGGCGCCCGGGGGGCTGGACACGTCGCATTGGCCGTTCGTCGATGGCGTGGCGGAAAGCTGGTATGCCAAGCCCGACGCCGGCGCGCTGATCGTCTCGCCCTCCGAGGAAGACCCGGTCGACCCGCACGATGCCTGGGCCGACGACATGGTGTTGGCCGAAGGGCTGGCGCGCTACGAGGAAATGGTCACCCACCCGGTTACCCGGATGCTGGCCAACTGGGCCGGGTTGCGCAGTTTCGCCCCCGACCGCGCGCTGGTGATCGGCCCCGATTCGCATGTGCCCGGCTTTCACTGGCTGGCCGGCCAGGGCGGCTACGGGTTCCAGACCGCGCCGGCGGCCAGCCAGCTCGCCGCCGACCTGATCACCGGCACGGCACCCGAACTGGATGCCGCGACCGTCGCCGCGCTTTCCCCGGCGAGGTTTTCCTGACATGCCCCGCCGCCTGAGCCTGCCCGACAGCGCCTCGGTCGCCGATACCGGCGCGGACGGGCGCATGTACGCGCCCTCGGCGGCGCGCAACATCCCCCATATTCGTGACCTGCTGGCGCAGTTCGCCCCGCAGACCGGCCGGGCGCTGGAACTGGCCGCCGGCACCGGCGAACATGCCGTGGCGCTGGCGGGTGCGCTGGCGGGTCTCGACTGGCAGCCCAGCGACGTGGATCCGGCGCGCCTGCGCTCGATCGACGCACACGCCGCCGACGCGGGGTTGGCCAACCTGCGGCCGGTGATCACGCTTGACGCCACCGCGCCCGGCTGGAGCGCCGCGCACCCCGGCCAGGACCTGATCGTGCTGGTCAACCTGCTGCACCTGATCAGCACGCCCGAGGCGCATACGCTGGTGGCCGAGGCCGCAATGGCGCTGGCCCCCGGCGGGGTGCTGTTTCTCTATGGCCCGTTCCTGCGCGATGGCGAGGCGACCTCGGAGGGTGACGCGCGTTTCGATGCCAGCCTGCGCGCGCAAGATCCCGAGATCGGCCTCAAGGACGACTGGGAGGTGATCGACTGGATCAATGCCGCGTGGCTGGACCTGGCCGCAGTGGTCGAGATGCCGGCCAACAACCTCGCGCTCATTGCACGCAAACCGGGCTGAGGCGCCGGCATTTCTGATCAGGATCAAGGTGACGGCGCGCGCGTCATGCTTTAGGACGCGCGAAAGCACCGACAAAGGATGACCCCGATGAACTGGACCGACAAGCTGTCAGACACCCGCGACCAGTTGCGCGCCCTCAACAAGACCGTGCCCGACACCGCCCGCGCCTTCGGCGCGCTCGGCAAGGCGGTCAAGGACAGCGGCACGCTGGAATTCAAGACCAAGGAATTCGTCGCGCTCGGCATTGCCATCGCCACCAAGTGCGATGCTTGCATCGCGATCCATGTCGAAAAACTGGTGAAATGCGGCGCCACCCGCGAAGAACTGGGCGACGTGCTGGCGATGTCGATCCAGATGGGGGGCGGTCCGTCGATGATGTACGCCGCCAAGGCGCTGGAATGCTACGACGAAATGTCGGCACAGGCGGGCTGAACCACGCCAGCGCAGGCCATCCGGTCAGCTCGCCCCGTCCAGCAGCGCGCGCGCGGCGCCGCGGGCCTCTTCGGTGATCATGTCGCCGGCGACCATGCGGGCGATCTCGTCGACCCGCTGGCCCGCGTCGAGGGGCACAACCGTGGACAGCGTCTGCTCATCGTGCACGGCCTTTTCCACCCGCCAGTGATGGGCGCCGCGTGCGGCCACCTGCGGTGAATGCGTCACCACCAGAACCTGCCCGCCCTCGGCCAGCGCCGCCAGGCGGCGGCCCACGGCATCGGCGGTCGCGCCGCCGACGCCGCGGTCGATCTCGTCGAAGATCATGGTCACGCCCTCGCTGCCCTGGCTCAGGCAGACCTTGAGCGCCAGCAGAAAGCGGCTGAGTTCGCCACCCGAGGCGATGCGCGCCAGCGGCCCGGCCGGCGCGCCGGGGTTGGTCGCCACTTCGAAGGCCACCTGATCGGCCCCGTCGGGGCCCGGGTCCGCGGGGGTGATGCGGGTGAGAAACGTCGCACGGTCCATCTTGAGCGGGGCCAGTTCGTTTGTTACCGCGCGGTCGAGCCGCTCGCCCGCCTCGGCCCGCGCCGCGCTCAATTTTGCCGCGGCCTCGTCGTAGGCAGCGCCGGCGGCATCGCGCGCCGCCTCGAGCTCGGCGATATTGGCATCGCCGGCCTCGAGCGCCGACAGACGCTCGCGCAACTCGGCACCGAAGCCGGGCAGTTCGTCGGGCGCCACGCCGTGCTTGCGCGCCAACGCCCGGATCGCGAACAACCGCTCTTCAAGCTGCTCCAGCTCAAGCGGGTCGAAACTCAGCCCGTTCAGCGCCGTCTCGACCCCGTGCGCGGCCTCGCCCAGTTCGACCAGCGCGCGGCCCAGGGCCTCGAGCGGTGCGTCGAGTTGCCCCTCGGCCCGGTCGGTCACGCCTTCGAGCCAGCGCATCGCGTCACCCATGGCCCCCTCGGCGCCTTCGCCGCCCAGCAACTGATGGGCGCGGGCGACATCGCTGCGGATGCGCTCGGCGCCCTGCATCATGCGGCGGCGACTGTCCAGCGCCGCCTCCTCGCCCGGCTCGGGGGCAAGCGCGTCGAGTTCCTCGACCGCGTGGCGCAAGAAATCCTCCTCGCCGCGGATCGCCTCCAGCGCCGCTTGCGCGGCGGTCAACGCCTTCTCCGCCCGGCTGCGCGCGCGCCAGGTCTCGCGGCACCGCGCCAGCAGCGCGCCATGACCGCCGAAGGTATCCAGCAGCACCCGGTGGCCGCGCGGGTCCAGCAGGCCGCGGTCGTCCTGCTGGCCGTGCAATTCAACCAGCGTGTCTGACAGGTTGCGCAATACCTCGCCCGAACAGCGCCGGTCGTTGATCCAGGCCGTCTTGCGCCCGTCGCGGCGGTTCACGCGCCGCACGATCAACTCGCCCTCTCCGTCTCCGCCGGGGATGCCGGCCTCTGCGAGCACCTGCCACGCCGCATGGTCCGCGGGCAGGTCGAACACCGCCGTCACCTCGCCCTGGTCGGCCCCCGCGCGCACCAGATCGGCGCGACCACGCCAGCCCAGCACGAAGCCCAGCGAATCAAGCAGGATCGACTTGCCCGTCCCGGTCTCCCCGGTCAACACGTTGAGACCGGACCGGAAATCAAGCTCCAGCCGGTCAATGATCAGGATATCGCGTATCTCCAGCGCGCACAGCATGCTCAGACGTCCCGCCGGCGGGTCACCCCGCCGGCCCCCCCCTTTACAGCCATTCGCCCTTGATCGTCTGCCGGTAGATGCGGCTGAGCCAGTTGTTGCCGCGCGCTTCCGGTGTCAGCCCCTGTCCCGTCAGCAGCTTGAAGCTGGCCTGGTACCATTCGGTGCTGCGGAAGTTGTGCCCGAGGATCGCGCCGGCGGTTTGCGCCTCGTCGGTCAGGCCCAGCGACAGGTAGGACTCGACCAGCCGGTGCAATGCCTCGGCCGTGTGGCTGGTGGTCTGGAAATCCTCGACAACGGTGCGGAACCGGTTGATCGCGGCGGCGTAGTGCTGACGCTTGAGGTAGTAGCGACCGACCTCCATTTCCTTTCCGGCCAGGTGGTCGAAGGCCAGATCGAACTTGAGGATGGCCGAACGCGCATATTCGCTGTCGGGATATCGCTCGATCACGGTGCGCAGCGCCTGAAGGGCCTTGAAAGTCAGTTCCTGATCGCGCCCGACCTCGTCGATGCGGTCGTAATAGCTGAGCGCGAGCAGGTATTGCGCATAGGCCGCGTCCTCGTCGGCGGGGTAGAAATCGATGTAGCGCTGCGCGGCCGATCGGCTGTTCTCGTAATCCTCGGCCCGGTGATAGGCGTAGGCCTGCATGATCAGCCCGCGCTTGGCGATGTCGGAATAGGGGTAAAGCCGTTCGATTTCGGAAAAGTAGTAGGCGGCCTCGCCGGGTTTGCCGCGCTCGAGCTCGAACTCGCCTCGCTCGAATATCTGCTTGGCCGAATATTGCTCGATGTCGACGTTATCGCGCCGCTCGACGCCGGAGCCACACCCGACCAGCATCGCGATCAGAAGCCCGCCACCGATCAGCCGCACAAAGGACATGCCTGTCATGCTTGCTCTCACCCTAAAAACTTTCCCGCCGGGCAGCCCGGCCTTGCCTCACCTAGCACAGAAAATTCCGGGGCAAAACGCCTTTGGCCGGATTCGTGGATTCCCGTTGCGATGCCACTCAGGCGACGGCGGGAATCTCGCTGTCGCGCAGCCCGGCACCGGGCAGGCGCGCGGCAATATCCGGCCCGCAGGTGACGCGGCGATAGGCGCCGGGGGTGGCAAAGAGGGCGCGCAGCAGGTCGTTGGTGATCGCGTGACCGGCGCGCACGCCGATATAGCGACCCAGAAGCGGCGCCCCGGCAAGCGCCAGATCGCCAAGCGCGTCCAGCATCTTGTGGCGCACCGGCTCGTCGGCGTGACGCAGCCCACCGGGGCTGAGCACATGATCCCCGTCCACCACCACGGCATTCTCCAACGTGCCGCCCAGGGCCAGCCCGTTCTTGCGCATCGCCTCGACATCGGCATTGCGGCAGAAGGTGCGGCTGTCGCTGAGTTCGCGCACGAAGGTGCCGTTGGCCATGGTCAGCCGCTTGGACTGCGCGCCGATCACGGCATCCTCAAAGTCGATATGGAAATCCATCTGCAACAGTTCGGCCGGCTCCAGCCGCGCGCACGCGGCGCCGCGACGCACCTCGACGGGCGCGGTGATCTCGATCGCCTCGATGGGCGCGCCCAGCCTGCGCAGCCCTCCTGCCATGATCCCGCGCACGAACTGTGCGGCGCTGCCGTCGAGGATCGGTATTTCGGGGCCGTCGATCTCGACCAAGGCGTTATGGACGCCGCAACCGGCAAGCGCGGCCATCAGGTGTTCGACGGTCGCGACCGACACGCCGTCGGCGTTTTCCAGCCGTGTGCACAGCGGCGACTGCCGCACCATATCCCAGCGTGCGGGGATGTGCGCGGCGGCGCCGGCCACGTCAAGGCGGCGGAACCATATCCCGGCACCGGCGGCGGCCGGCCGTATGGCCACACGCGCGGGTTGTCCGCCGTGCAGGCCGACTCCGACGAATTCGACCGATGATCTGAGCGTGTGCTGCACTATTCCCCCATCCATTCCCGCGCCGCAGACCGGTGGCCCGTCGCGCGTTACACTTCAGTTAATGATGCAATGCCGGCGGCTCAACTCAAACTTTGTAACGCGTTGAAACATCGCCACCGGGGCATAGGCGGGGTTTCGCCGACCCCGGTTTCAACCCTATGCGCAGCCAATGAAACTGCCCCGGCGGTCGGGTCGCAACCCTTTACCGCAGATCGTGCATTTCAGGGGGAACATGGTTACCGGGTCTGCGTCGCAGAGTGTCGGAAGACCTCACCGCGCGGCTTTCGAACGCGTCACGCCACATCGTCGTCGAGGCTCGCTTATCGGGGCAAGGCGGCCCGGCGAAGCTTTTTGCACGCAGTTGGATTTCAGTCTGAGGCGATCCTTGATCCACGGCTGAAGTGCCGCGCAGCGCGCGTTCGCCGGCCGGGCGCGGCACCATCTTTGATGAGCACTTTATGCCTGCCAAATACTTCTGCGTTATCAATTGTTTGAGAGGTATCAGGCGCGCCCGCCCGAGGGGGTGGACCGGAGCTGCGAGTTCGTTTCTGCGTAATAGGAAGGGCCGCCCGCCGGGCGGTCCCTGTTGTTTCGGTCAGCCCCTGCCGGCTCAGTTGGCCTGGCGGCGCAGGAAAGCGGGGATCTCGATGCGTTCCTGGTCCGGGTCGGCCTCGTCCTCGTAATGGGATTGCGCCTGCGCGCGCTGCGCTTGCACCGGCGGTTGCTGGCGGCTGGCCTGAGCGCCGCGCGCCGCGCCACCGCCCCCGCCATCGTTGCCGTGTCCGGTCATGCGGTTGATCAGAGAATTGATGCCGAAGCGCGACCGTTCCGAAGATTCGCCGCGTGGTTCTTCGCGCGACGCACGAGCTTGCTGCTGCTGACGGGCGCCGGGGGCATTGTCGACGGCCGAGCGCAGACGCGCCATCGCCTCGGGCGAGGGTGTGCCGGCCGGCGCCGCGCGCGGCGCGACGAATTCCTCCGGGTCGCTGTCGAGGTTGTCCTCGACGCGCGACTCGGGCGCCTGCGGCGTGTAGGCGGGCGGCGGCAGATCGTCGTCCCGCGCGCCGTAGACGGGCTGCTGCTCCTCGGCAAAGATGTCTTCCATCTGATCCTCGGCGGCGGCGCGCTGCGCGTCCAGCTCGTCGAACAGCGGCTGTTGCGCCGGGGCCGGTTCCTGGTATGCCGGGGCCTCGCGGCCGGCTTGTGCGGCGGCCGGCTGCGGCTCCGGGTCTTGCTCATGGACGGCCGTCTGCTCGACATGCACGTTCTGCTTGAGTGGCGCGGCCATCGAACGGCGCGGCACCGGCAGGTCGCCCATGTCGTCGCGCGCGTCGATGCCGGTGGCGACGACGCTGACACGCATCACGCCTTCCATTTCGGCGTCGAGCGTGCTGCCGACGATGATGTTGGCGTCCGGGTCAACCTCTTCGCGGATGCGGTTGGCGGCTTCGTCGAGTTCGAACAGCGTCAGGTCGTGCCCGCCGGTGACGTTGATCAGCACGCCGCGCGCGCCGTTGAGGCTGATCTCGTCGAGAAGCGGGTTGGCAATGGCCTTCTCGGCAGCCTGGATGGCGCGGTTTTCGCCCTCGGCCTCGCCGGTGCCCATCATCGCCTTGCCCATCTCGTCCATCACCGCGCGCACGTCGGCGAAGTCCAGGTTGATGAGACCCGGGCAGACCATCAGGTCGGTCACGCCCTTGACACCCTGGTAGAGGACGTCGTCGGCAAGGGAAAATGCCTCGGTGAAGGTGGTCTTCTCGTTGGCCAGCCGGAACAGGTTCTGGTTGGGGATGATGATCAGCGTATCGACGACCTTTTGCAGCGCCTCGACGCCTTCCTCGGCCTGGCGCATGCGCTTGTTGCCCTCGAACTGGAACGGCTTGGTCACAACGCCCACGGTCAGCACACCCAACTCGCGCGCTGCCTGCGCGATGATCGGCGCCGCCCCGGTGCCGGTGCCGCCGCCCATGCCGGCGGTGATGAAACACATGTGCGCCCCGGCGAGGTGATCGACGATCTGTTCGATGCTTTCCTCGGCGGCGGCCGCGCCGACACTGGCGCGCGCCCCTGCGCCCAAGCCCTCGGTCACCTTGACGCCAAGCTGGATGCGGTTCTGGGCCGCGGTTTCCTGCAGCGCCTGGGCATCGGTGTTGGCGACCACGAAATCACAGCCGATCAGGCTTTTCTCAATCATGTTGTTGACGGCGTTGCCGCCAGCGCCGCCGACACCGAAGACGGTGATGCGGGGCTTCAACTCATCCTGTCCGGGCATCGAAAGGTTCAATGTCATGATCTGTCCGCCTGATGTTGTGCCCGATTTTCGGGCGATTATCTGCCTCGTTTGTACCGATACTACCCGCTAAGACTTGAATCGTCACCCAAAAAAACGGTTTTTGCACCAAATATGGCCGGGTATCGGCATCTTTTCGCGTGATTTCGGCAATGCAGCGACATCTGGTGGTTACCAGTTGTCCCTGAACCATTGCACCGCCCGCCTGAGCGAACGCGCCGGGTAGCGATCGGCCGGCAAGTCGAAATCCCACCATTCGTCCTGCGGGTGCGCCGCAAACAGGCTCAGCCCCACGGTCGATGAAAACCCCGGCCCGGTCGCCGCCTGTGGCAGCCCGTGCACCCGGAGCGGCCGGCCCAGTCGCACCTGCTGACCCAGGATGCGGCTGGCCAGCGCGTCGAGCCCGGGGATCTGGCTGCCGCCGCCGGTCAGAACGATCTGCTGGCTGGGCAGGTGATCGAACCCCGCCGCATCGAGCCGCGCGCGCACCTCTTCGAGGATCTCCTCGACGCGCGGGCGCATGATACCGATCAGCTCGGCGCGGCTGACGGCACGGCGGTCGTGCTCCCAGTCGCCGGTGTCGCCGCCTATGTCGATCATCTCGCGGTCGTCCATACCGGTGGCGTGCACGCCACCGTAAAAGGTCTTGATCCGCTCGGCCACCGCCATCGGCACCGACAGGCCCATCGAGATGTCGCCGGTGACATGGTCGCCACCCATGCGCACGGTATCGGCGTAGATCATGTGCTTTCTGATGAAGATCGACAGCCCCGTGGTGCCGCCGCCCAAGTCGATGCAGGCGGCACCCAGTTCCTGTTCGTCCTCGACCAGCGCCGAGATGCCGGCGGCATAAGCCGACGAGGCGATGCCGGCCAGTTCCAGATCGCACCGCTTGACGCAATGGGCAAGGTTCTGCACCGCTGTGGCGTTAACGGTCAGCATGTGCAGATCCGTCGCCAGCCTCTGGCCCAGTTGGCCGCGCGGATCGCCCAATCCGCTGCGGTGGTCGAGCGCGAAATTCACCGGCTGGGCATGCATCACCTCGCGCCCCGCGCCGAAATCGGGCACCTCGCAGGACGACAGCACCCGGCTGACATCCTGTTCGGTCACCACCTGACCGTCGAGGTCGATCGCCCCGGTCAGCCCATAGGAACGCGGCCCGGCGCCCGAGAAACAGGCGATGACATGATCGACCCGGACCTGGGCCATCTTTTGCGCCGCCTGCAGGGCGGTACGGATGGCACGCTCGGTCTCCTGCATCGCGTCGATCTCGCCAAAGCGCACCCCGCGCGAGCGGGTGGTCGCGGCGCCGACGACGCGAAAGCCGGCCTGCCCCGCCATCGGGCCGACACCGTCTGCCTCGCGCAGCCGCTCGGCGCCGTCGAAGCGCAGCACCAAGCAGGCGATCTTGCTACTGCCCACGTCCAGGATCGCCACCACCCCGCGCTGCAGGGCGGCGCGGCGCATGTTGCGCATGGCACGCTGAGATTCATAGAGCTCGATCATTGACTGCTGTCTCCCCAACTCATCCGGCTGATACGCCACCACTCGTCCCGCGCCGACGGCCTGAGCCGAATGGTGGGCCGATGCGCGATGCGCATGTCCACCACGGCAATGTCGCGCGCCATCATTTCCTGTGCCTGGTCCAGCGCGATGACCCGTTCGAGGGCCTGCACCGGCCGCTCCGCAGGCAGCATGATGCGCTGCCCCCGGTCCAGCATCACGTCCCAGCGTCGCGCGCCGATTCGCACCAGCCCGCGCAACCGCGGCGCCAGCGGCGCGACCGCCTCGACCAGCGCCAGCGCCTGGGTCACCCGCTCCGACGCGCCCTTTCCGGCGATCAGGGGCAACTCCGGCGCCTCGGCCCGCTCCAGCACCGAGCCGATCACCACGCCCTCGGCATCCAGCTTGTCCAGCCCGTCGGGCGTGCGCCACAGGGCAGCCGCCTCGCGTTCGGTCACGTCGATCTGAAGCACCCCGCCCGAGCGGATGCGCACGTCCGCCGCTGCCACCGCCGGCAACTCGCGCACCCGCCTCTGGATGGCGGCAAGGTCGAGGTCGAAGGAGCTTTGCGGGAAATCCAGCGACAGGATTTCGCGGATGTCCTCGGACAGCGGCGCGCCGGCACCGTCGATAGCCATCAGGCGCACCCGGAACTCGGGTCGCGTCTCGATCGCGGCGCGCATCTCGTGGTAGGTGGCCATCACACGGTCGTGGTTTTCTTGGTCCGACAGCCACACCCACAGCGCGGCAAAGCTGACGGCGAAGGGCACGCCCACCCGCAGCACCGTCCGAAAGAGCGGTGTCAGCATCAGCCGCTGCATGCGGTAAGACCAGCGCGACGGCGCCGGATCGGGGCGCGGCTTTACCGGTTGCATCCCGCATCCTCCACCATCCAGCGACACAGCGCACCAAAGTCGATGCCCGCGACGCGGGCCTGTTCGGGGGAAAGCGAGGTGGGCGTCATGCCGGGCTGGGTGTTGACCTCCAGCAGCACCAGCCCGTCGCGTCCCCGGCCCTCGTCCCAGCGGAAATCGGCCCGGCTGAGCCCGCGGCAGCCCAGCGCGCAATGCGCATCGAGCGCCATCTCCAGACATGCCGCGGCGACGTCGGCGGGGATATCGGCGGGCACCACATGGCGCGAGCCGCCGGCCTTGTACTTGGCGTCGTAGTCGTACCAGCCTTCGGTGATGATGTCGGTCACGCTCAGCGCCCGATCGCCCATCACCGTCACGGTCAGCTCACGACCCGGCGCGAAAGCCTCGACCATCACCGTTTCTGGCATGCCCGTGCCCAGCCGCGGCGGTGCGTTGGCGGCCTCATGCACGATGTAGACCCCGACGCTGGAGCCTTCATTGTTGGGCTTGACCACGTAGGGCGGCGTCAGCACATGCGCGGCCTCGGCCTGCGCGCGCGGCACCAGAACGCTGTCGACGACCGGCAGGCCAGCGGCGCGAAACACCTCCTTGGCGCGCGCCTTGTCCATCGCCAGCGCCGAGGCCAGCACGCCCGAATGCGTGTAGGGCAGGCCCAGCCATTCCAGCATCCCCTGCACGCAGCCATCCTCGCCCCAGCGGCCGTGCAGGGCGTTGAACACCGCGTCGGGGCGCAGATCGGTCAGCCGGGCGCACAGGTCGGGGCCGGCATCGACCAGCGCCACCTCGTATCCCTCGCCCCGCAGCGCAGCAGCGCATTCACGCCCCGATGTCAGCGACACCTCGCGCTCTGCCGAGGGTCCGCCCATCAATACTGCCACGGCCGGGGTTGCCCTGCTCGACATACCCACTTGCTGCCTCGATTTCGCGGGCCGTCGTTGCGGCCCTTGTCATGTTGTCGGTCTTGGTCTTGTCATTGATCAGCGCCCGGATCACCCACGCGCATGATTTCCCACTCTAGCTTGATACCGCTGGAATCGTAAACCTTTTTTCGCACCCTCTCGCCCAGCTTTTCCAGATCGGCGGCAGTGGCGGTGCCGGTGTTGATCAGGAAGTTCGGGTGCTTCTCGCTCATCTGCGCACCGCCCAGCCGCGCGCCGCGCAGCCCGGCGGCGTCGATCAGCTTCCACGCCTTGAGGTCATGCACGTCGTCGGCGCGCCCGGTGCTGGATGCGCCCGAAGGATTGCGAAAGGTGGACCCGGCGCTGCGGTCCCTTGTCGGCTGGGTGACGTCGCGGCGCGCCAGTTGGTCGGCCATTGCCGCCTCAAGCGCCGCCGGCTCGCCCGCCGGTGCCGCGAAACAGGCCTCGACGATCACCGCGCCCGGGGGCAGGTCACTGTGGCGATAGCCGAAATTCAGGTCCGCCGGCGTCAGGGTGACGATCTCGCCCGCGCGGGTAACGGCGCGCGCCTGCACAAGGTGATCGGCCACATAGCGCCCATAGCAGCCCGCGTTCATGCGCACCGCGCCGCCGATGGCGCCGGGAATGGTGCGCAGGAAGGTCAGGTCGCGCCCCGCCGCGGCGGCCTTGCGCGCCACGTGCGCATCCAGCGCCGCCGCCCCGGCGACGACATGGTCGCCCTCCACCCGGATGTGGTTGAAGCCGCGCCCCAGCCGGATCACCACGCCGCCAATACCGCCATCGCGCACGATCAGGTTCGACCCCACGCCGATGGGAAACACCGGCACGTCGCCGGGCAGATCACGCAGGAACGCGGCCAGGTCGTCGGCGTCGGCGGGCTGGAACAGCCACTGCGCCGGGCCGCCGACGCGCAGCCAGGTCAGATCGGACAGCGGGCGCTGCGGGGTCAGTTTGCCCCGCGTCTGGGGAAGCTCGGTCATGACCGCGGTTTTGCCCTGCGCGCGGGGCAAGGTAAAGTCCCCGCATCGCGACGGGCGCAGGCGGGTGCCAGATCATGCATCCGAAGCCTGCGCCGCGGTCAGGTCCGCCGGCGCCAGAACAAAAGCCTTGCCGAAGCCGCCGTTGAGCAGCGCCTTTTCCACCGCAAACAGCACGAACGCGAAATCGGCGAAGTCGATGTAGAGCTTGGCCTTGGGCTGCTGCGCCAGGTAGTGGCGCACCAACGCATCGCGGCCCTCGGCGCCGTGGCGGACGAAACGCGCCCTCGCCTGCAAGGTGATACGCGGGTGGTTGAGCGGATCGCCGCGCTCGACCGGCCCGTCCAGCAGCAGCGAACAGCGCGGGTCGGCGGCCAGCGCCCGGCTGTGCGCCGCCAGGTCGGAAATCAGCGACAACGGCGTACCGTCCGGCGCCCGGCCAAAGGCGACGCGGCTGACCATCGGCGCACCGCTGTCGGGGTCCAGCACCCCCAGCGCCGCGGTGCGCGCCTGCGCCAGCAGGTCGCGTGCCATGCGGCGGGCGGCGTTGTCGGTGGGCCGGATGGCGCGGTTGGCGGGGCGTGTCATGGCCCCAGCATAGCGTCGGCCGGCCACGGATGGAAAGGGGCGCGGCGCACGGGTTCAGAACGCGCGCCACAGCGCGATCTTGGCGCCGGTCCGCGACGGCCCGCGCAGGGTTTGAGTGAGGCCCAGCTCCAGGCGCAGACCGGGACGCAACTCCATGACCAGCGAAGGCACCAGCCGCGCAAAGGGCGGATCGCCCGCCGACTGCCCGGTCTGGATCTGCACCATGACCTTGCGCCCGTCGCGGATGCGCAGACCGAGGGTCACGTCGGTCTTGATGTCGAGTGTGCGCCGCTCCAACCCGATCTCGACCACGGTATCGACCGCCAGCCAGCCATCGCCCAGCCAGCCCTCCAACCCGTTGCCCAGCGACAGGCCCGGCCGCAGCACCGCCTGCCCCGCGATCCGGCCCAGCCCGAGTTCGGCCGCGGCAACCATCCCGTGCGGCCATGGTACTGGCAGCGACCGGCGCAGGAACGCCACCGCCTTGGTGCTACCCGACACCGCGCGCCCCAGATCGACCCCGGCGGCAAGGCGCGGCGCCATGCCGAACTCGGCATAGACCCCGGCATAGGGCCGCGCCCGCGGCGCCCCGGCATAGAGCGACACCACCGCCAGCCCTTCGCCGGGGGCGCGCAACCACGCCCCGGCCCGGGCCGGGGCCGCCGGCCACAGCAGCATCAACAGGATCAGAACGCACCGCATCGCCGGCCCTCCCTTGATCTCAACCATGGGGAAGAGTCGGTAAACAGCGGGTTAACCGGCGCGATGCAGCACACAGGCTCCGCACGGACGGCGAAAACCGTTTGCCGCGCCCGCCGGTCTCGTCTTAGGCTGGAAGCAGCAACCGCAGGAGGGGGCGATGCCGCGGATTTCCGGGGACAACAGCTATCAGACCGTGATCACCACGTTCGAGATGACGCCGGGCACCTGCCAGGATCTTCTGGACGAACTCAAGGATGCCTATGCCAGTTTCATCTCGCAGCAACCGGGGTTCATCGCCGCCGGACTGCATGTGAACGACGCCCAGACACGGATCGCGAACTATTCGCAATGGCGCCGGCGAGATGATTTCCAGGCCATGCTGCGCACCGACGAGATGCGCCGGAGAAACCGCCGCATCGCCGAGCTTTGCAAGAGTTTCGAGCCGGTGATGTACGAGGTCGCGGCAACCTACCCCGACAAGTTCAGCACGGGCTGACATGGATCAATGCGCGGCGGCGCGCGGGCTGCAAGGCTGGGGCGTCACGGAACAACAATGCGCGAACAGAAGGACGACACGATGTATTCCAATATTCTGGTACCGGTTTCATTCGACGAGGGACGCGACGTCAGCGGCGCGATCGAGGTGGCGCAGGCGCTGGCCGCCGATGGTGCCAAGATCACGCTGCTGCATGTGATGGAGCATATCCCCGCCTACGCGATTTCCTACATGCCGCGGGAATACCTGCTCGAAAGCCGCAAGGCGATCGACAAGGAACTGGCCGACATGGTCGAGGACATTCCCGGCGGCGCCAGCGAGGTGATCGAGGGTCATGCCGGGCGCACCATTCTGGACTGGGCCGGCGAGCACGACGTCGATTGCATCGTCATCGCCTCGCACCGCCCGGGCATGCAGGATCTGCTGCTCGGCTCGACCGCGTCGATGGTTGTGCGCCATGCCGCCTGCGCGGTGCACGTGATCCGCTGAAATCGAAACGCCACGCATGGCAATAATCCGGAGGAAGGAAACATGCGCAACACATTGATGACGTTGATCGCAATGGGCCTTGGCGCAGCACTGGCGGTGCCGGCATGGGCCGAGGACAAGCCGGTGAACATCAGCCCCGACACGCCATCGGTCACCGTGCCGACGCAATCCGGCCCGGTCGAGATCAAGCGCATACAGGACAGCGATCACCAGATCACGGGTGAATGGGCGCGCACGTCGCGCGCCTGTCCGCCGTTCTGCATCCAGCCCATCAGCCCCGCCGAGGGCGTAACCACGATCGGCGAGCTGGAACTGATCGAGTTCCTGCAGAACCCCGACGTGGTGGTTGTAGACAGCCGCACCCCCGACTGGTTCGAGAACGGCACCATCCCCGGCGCGGTCAGCATCCCCTACACGCAAATCTATGACCGGCTGGGCGAGTTGGGCTGCCAGATCGATTTCGACGGCTGGGACTGCGCCGAGGCAAAGACGGTGGCGCTGTTCTGCAACGGGCTGTGGTGCGGGCAGTCCCCCACCGCCATCAGGCGAATGATCGCCGCGGGCTACCCTGCCGAGCGCATTCACTATTACCGCGGCGGCATGCAAAGCTGGCGCGTTCTGGGCCTGACCGTGACGGGGGAGTAAGGCGAATTCCGGCGCGCGGGTGGCCGCGGCTCAATAGTCTGCGGCCCCCTACGCGACCGGAGGTGAACGGAAAAACCAACCGCACGCGCTGGCCGCGCGCGAGGGGTTTAGGCGTGGGAGCCTCCGGCGGGAGTATTTTCGGAAAGATGAAGCCGCCGCGTGCCCGGGACCGGGGCGCTGCGCGGGGACAGCGGGGCGACGCGCGCGTAGGAACCTGCGCAAGGTTCGCAGGGGCGGGCGCGATTCACTCCGCAGCCAGGCGCCCCTGATCGAGCCGCAACACCCTGTCCATTCGCGCGGCGAGGGCGCGGTTGTGCGTGGCAATCACCGCCGAGAGCCCGGTTTCGCGCACCAGGCCCATCAGCACGGCGAACACCGTTTCGGATGTTTCGGGGTCGAGGTTGCCGGTCGGCTCGTCGGCCAGCAGCAGCCCCGGCGCGTTGGCCAGTGCCCGGCAGACGGCGACGCGTTGCTGCTCGCCCCCCGACAGGGCGGCGGGGCGGTGCTCGGCGCGCGGCGCCACGCCGACCCGGTCGAGCAATTCCAGCGACCGCGCCTGGGCGTCGGCCTTGCGCGCGCCATTGGCCAGTTGCGGCAGCATCACGTTTTCCAGCGCCGAGAACTCGGGCAGCAGGTGGTGGAACTGGTAAACGAAGCCGATGTCGCGGCGCCGCGCCACGGTGCGATGGTGATCGCCCAGCCCGCCCATGTCGCGGCCGTTGACGCGCACCGTGCCGCTGTCGGGGCGGTCCAGCAGCCCGGCGATGTGCAGCAGCGTCGACTTGCCCGCCCCGGAGGGCGCCACCAGCGCCACCACCTCGCCGCGCGCGACACGCAGATCGATGCCTTGCAGCACCCGCACCTCGGCCGGCAGGCCGGCGTTGTAGGTCCGCGTCACGGCGTCGAGCACTAGCGCCTCGTCACTCATAGCGCAGTGCCTCCACCGGGTTCATCCGCGCCGCGCGGCGGGCGGGAAAGATCGTGACCACGAACGACAGCCCCAGCGACAGCGCCACTGCCGAGAGCACATCGGCCAGCCGCAACTGGGCCGGCAACTGGTAGAGCCCGCGCACCGCCGGATCCCACACGCCGCCGCCGGCGACATAGTTGACAAAGGAAAACACCGGGTCGATGTAGACGGCGAACAAACACCCCAGCACCACGCCCGCGGCAGTGCCGATCAGCCCGGTGAAGGCGCCGCAGATGAAGAACACCCGCAGCACCGAGCCTTCGGTCAGGCCCATGGTGCGCAGGATGCCGATGTCGCGGCCCTTGTTCTTGACCAGCATGATCAGCCCCGAGACGATGTTCATCGCCGCGATCAGCACCAGGATCGACAGGATCACGAACATCACGTTGTCCTCGATGTCGAGCGCACGCAGGAACCCGCCGCTGGCGTCGCGCCACGTCCAGACCTGCGTGCCCGTCCCCGCCGCCTCCAGCAGCGGGCGCTTGTAGCGTTCCACCGCGCCGGGCTCTTCAAGCATGACCTCGAGCTCGTCGGCCAGCCCCTCGCGGTTGAAATAGCTCTGCGCCTCGGTGAACGGCAGGTAGGCGCGGGTGCGGTCGATGTCGTAGCGCCCGGCGGTGAAGATATAGGTGACCTCGTAGGCCTTGATGCGCGGGCTGGTGCCGAAGGCCGTCTTGACGCCGTCCGGCGAGATCAGCTTGATCTGCTCACCCACGCGCAGGCCCAGTTCGCGCGCCACGCCCGACCCGATGGCGATGCCCTCGTTGAAACGGTCGATGTCGCCGCGTGCCTGTTCGGGGTCCGCGATGCGCGGGATAGTGCGCAGGTCTTCGGGCGCGATGCCGAACACCTCGACCCCGGCGTTGCGACCGCCGACGCTGGCCATCACCTGCCCCTTGACCAGCGGTGCCACCCGCGCGACGCCCGGCACCTCGGCCAGCCGCGCGGCCATGTCGCGATAATCCTCGATGGTGCGGTCCATGCGGCCGGTGACCTGGTTGACCTCGCCCATCGAGTAGACGGTGACATGCGCGTTGGCGCCCAGGATGGTATCGACGAATTCCGCCCGGAAGCCCGAGCGCACCGCCAGCGTGGCGATCAGCGCGAACACCGCCAGGGTGATACCCAGAAGGCTGATCCAGGTCATGACGCTGACGCCGCCCTCGGCGCGCCGTGCCCGCAGGTAGCGCCACGCGATCATCCATTCGAAGGCCGCGAAGGGCGGCGGTGTGCCGTCACCGCGCGCGTTCCTTGCGTCGGCGGCGCTCATCGCTGCGCCCTTTGGCGGGCGCCGGGGAAGGCCGCGCTCACAGCCATGTGTGGAAAGACCGCTTCGCCATCGGCTCGACGCGCGACAGATGCGGGTGATGGGGCGCGTAGATCTGCGCGACCCGCTCCACCGCCTGTTCGGGGGGCAGTTCCTCGCTCTCACCGGTACGCCGACTGGTCAGTTCGACGACGCCGTTCTTCAGCCCGCGCGGCCCGACGGTGATGCGCCACGGCAGGCCGATCAGGTCCATGGTGGCGAACTTGGCGCCAGCGCGTTCGTCGCGGTCGTCGTAGAGCGGATCGAGCCCCAGCGCGGTGAGCGAATCGTAGACCGCCTGCGCCGCCGTGTCGGTTTCCTCGTCGCCCTGCTTGAGGTTGACGATGCCGCAATGGAACGGCGTCACGCCCTCGGGCCAGATGATGCCGCGGTCGTCGTGGCTGGCCTCGATGATGGCGCCCAGAAGGCGGCTCACGCCGATGCCGTGGCTGCCCATGTGCACGGGAACCGGCTTGCCGTCAGGGCCCTGCACGGTGGCGCCCATGGGCTCGGAATACTTGGTTCCGAAATAGAATATCTGGCCCACCTCGATGCCGCGCGAGCGGCGCTGCCGGTCTTCGGGGACCTGCGCGAACAGCGCCTCGTCGTGGGTTTCGTCGGTGCGGGCATAGGGGGTGGTCCATTCCCTGACGATCGCCGCGCAGGCATCGCGGTCGTCGTAATCCACGTCGCGCTCGCCGAATTTCAATGTCGTGATGATGCTGTCGTAGAACACTTCCGACTCGTCGGTGTCGGCCAGCACCAGGAATTCGTGCGTGTCGTCGCCGCCGATCGGGCCGCTGTCGGCGCGCATCGGGATGGCTTGCAGGCCCATGCGTTCATAGGTGCGCAGGTAACTTACCATGTGGCGGTTGTAGGCGTGGATGGCACTGTCGTAGTCGAGATCGAAATTGTAACCGTCCTTCATCAGGAACTCGCGCCCGCGCATGACACCGAAGCGGGGGCGCACCTCGTCGCGGAACTTCCACTGGATCTGGTAGAGCGTCAGCGGCAAGTCCTTGTAGCTGCCGACATGGGCGCGAAAGATGTCGGTCACCAGTTCCTCGGCCGTGGGCGTATAAAGCATGTCGCGCCCGTGCCGGTCGGTCATGCGCAGCATTTCCTCGCCGTAGTCGTCGTAGCGGCCGCTCTCGCGCCACAGGTCGGCCGATTGCAGGATCGGCATCTGGATCGCGATATGCCCGGCGCGCGCCTGTTCCTCGTGGACGATGTCTTCCACCTTGCGCAGCACCTTGAACCCCAGCGGCAGCCACGAATAAATGCCGGCGGCGGCCTGTTTGATCATCCCCGCGCGCAGCATCAGCCGGTGGCTGGCAATCTGCGCCTCCGAGGGGGTTTCTTTCAGGACGGGCAGGAAATAGCGGGTCAGACGCATGTCGGGGGCACCTTCGGTCAATGCAACGGTCTTGCCTGTGCTGAGTAACCCAGCCCCGCACGCCCCGCAACCGCCCAAGCGCGGCGCGCGCATGCGCAAGCGCGCCCTCTTGCCCCGCTGCGACCCCTGTCCTAGAAGGCACCAATCCCTGACCAAGGATCCGTGACCATGCTTGACCTGACCTACGAGGCCCCGAAACCCAAGGTGATCGCCGGCGCGAAACACGACTGGGAACTTGTCATCGGGATGGAAGTGCACGCGCAGGTGGCCAGCCGCGCCAAGCTGTTCTCGGGCGCCTCGACCGAATTCGGGGCCGAGCCCAACTCCAACGTCTCGTTCGTCGATGCGGGCATGCCGGGCATGCTGCCGGTCGTCAACGAGGGCTGCATCGCGCTGGCCGTCAAGACCGGGCTGGGGCTGAAGGCGCAGATCAACCTGTGGTCGGCGTTCGACCGCAAGAACTATTTCTACCCCGACCTGCCGCAGGGCTACCAGATCAGCCAACTCTACCACCCGCTGGTGGGCGAGGGCGAAATCCTGGTGGACATGGCCCCCGGCGTCGCCCGCAAGGTGCGCATTGAGCGCATCCACGTCGAACAGGATGCCGGCAAGTCGATCCACGACATGGACCCCACGATGTCCTTTGTTGACCTGAACCGCACCGGC
>NZ_JAGXFK010000087.1 GCF_024637375.1 Sediminimonas sp.
ACCCCGCGGGATCTTCAAGGAAGGCAACGAACGCGTCGGCATCAACACCCAGCGTTATACCGAATCCGAGATCGAGCGCGTGGCGCGCGCGGCATTCGAACTGGCGCGCAAGCGCGGCAACAAGGTCTGCTCGATGGAAAAGGCCAATGTGATGGAGTCGGGCATCCTGTGGCGCGAGGTCGTGCAAGAGGTGCACGACCGCGATTATGCCGATGTGCAACTGACGCACATGTATGCCGACAACGGCGCGATGCAGCTTGTGCGCAACCCCAAGCAGTTCGACGTGATCGTCACCGACAACCTGTTTGGCGACATCCTGTCGGACGCCGCCGCGATGCTGACCGGCAGCCTCGGCATGCTGCCCTCTGCCTCGCTCGGGTCACCGATGGCCAATGGCCGGCCCAAGGCGCTTTACGAACCCGTGCACGGCAGCGCGCCCGACATCGCCGGGCAGGGCAAGGCCAACCCGATCGCCTGCATCCTGAGCTTCGCGATGGCGCTGCGCTATTCCTTCGACCTGGGCGACGAGGCCGCGCGCCTGGAACGCGCGGTCGAACAGGTGCTGGCCGACGGCACTCGCACTGCCGACCTGATGGCCGAGGATGGCGCAACGCCCGCATCGACCAGCCAGATGGGCGACGCGATCATTGCGGCGCTCGACGCGGGGCTTTGAGCGCCCGCGCGGCGCTCAATGCGCCTCGGCCCAGTTGGCGCCCTGCCCGGCATCGACCACCAGCGGCACGTCGAGCTTGAGCACCGGGGCGCCGGCGCCTTCCATCACCTCGCGGGCGCGGGCAACGAGAGTATCGACGGCGTCCTCGGCCACCTCGAAGATCAACTCGTCATGCACCTGTAACAGCATCGTCGCGTCGATGCCCTTGATCGCGTCGGGCATGCGGATCATGGCACGGCGGATGATGTCGGCCGCGGTGCCCTGGATCGGCGCGTTGATCGCGGCGCGCCTGGCAAAGCCGGCGCCGGGGCCCCGGGCCGATATCTCGGGCGTGTGAATCTTGCGCCCGAACAGGGTGCGCACGAACTTGTTTTCCTTGGCGAAGGCGACGGTGTCGTCCATGTAGGCGCGGATGCCGGGAAAGCGTTCGAAGTAGCGGTCGATGAATCCCTGCGCGTCGGCCCGGGGAATGCGCAACTGGCGCGCCAGGCCGAAGCCCGAGATGCCGTAAATGACGCCGAAATTGATCGCCTTGGCCTTGCGGCGCACGTCGGGGGTCATCTCGTCCATGGGCACGTCGAACATCTCGCTCGCGGTCATGGCGTGGATGTCCTGCCCATCGCGGAACGCCTGTTTGAGCGCGTCGATCCCGGCAATGTGGGCAAGGATACGCAACTCGATCTGGGAGTAGTCGAGGCTGACCAGCACGTTGCCCGGCTCGGCCACGAAAGCCTCGCGGATGCGGCGGCCCTCTTCGCTGCGCACGGGGATGTTCTGCAGGTTCGGATCGGTCGAGGACAGCCGCCCGGTATTCGCCCCGGTCTGCATGTATGACGTGTGCACGCGCCCGGTGTCGGGGTTGATATGGCCGGGCAATGCGTCGGTATAGGTGCTTTTCAGCTTGGACAGCGCGCGCCAGTCCAGCACCCGCGCGGGCAGGTCGTGCAGCGCCGCCAGATCCTCCAGCACATCGGCGCCGGTGCCGTAGGCGCCGGTCTTGCCGCGCTTGCCGCCCTCCAGCGCCATCTTGTCGAACAGGATTTCGCCCAGTTGCTTGGGGCTGCCGATGTTGAACCGCTCGCCGGCCAGGTCGTGAATCTCCTCCTCCAGCGCGGCCATCTTCTGCGCGAACTTGCCCGACATGCGCGACAGCGTGTCCCGGTCCACCTTCACGCCCGCGCGTTCCATCGCGACAAGGACCGGCACGAGGGGGCGTTCGAGCGTCTCGTAAACGGTGGTGACGCGGGTCTGGTGCAATTGCGGGCGGAACACCTCCCACAGGCGCAGGGTGATGTCGGCATCCTCGGCGGCATATTTCACCGCCTCGGCAATGGGGACGCGGTCAAAGGTGATGGCCGACTTGCCACTGCCGATTAGATCCTTGATCGGGATCGGCGCGTGCGACAGGTAACGTTCCGACAGCACGTCCATCCCATGCCCGTGCAGGCCCGCGTTCATCGCGTAGGACATCAGCATCGTGTCGTCGATGGGGCTGATGGTGATATCGTGACGGGCCAGTATCTTGGCGTCGTATTTCAGGTTCTGGCCGATCTTGAGGATCGCGTCGTCGGCCAGCACCGGGCGCAGCGCATCCAGCACCGCGTCGCGGGGCAATTGCCCCTGTTCCAGCGCATCCGAGCCGAACAGCCCCTCGCCACCGCCGTCCGCGTCCTTGTGCCCGAGGGGGATGTAGCAGGCGTGCCCGGGCTCGATACTTAGCGAAATGCCCACCAACTCGGCGCGCATCGTATCCAGCGAGGTCGTCTCGGTGTCGATCGCCACGTACCCGCGGGCGCGAATCCCGGCAACCCAGCGGTCAAGCGCCTCCTGGCTGGTCACGCATTCGTAGGTTTCCGGTTCGAACGGCAGATCGGTGGGCGCAGCGGGCGAGCCGCTGTCGGGCTCGGCGCCGCGCGGGTTGGTGTCGGGAATCACCGGCGGCTCGACATCCAGCGCCTCGGCAATGCGCTTGGACAGGGTGCGAAACTCCATCTCGGCCAGGAAACGCAGCAGCATGTCAGGGTCGGGCGCGCGCACCTCCAGGTCATCGAGGGTGAAATCCAGCGGCGTTTCGCAATCAAGCTGCACCAACTGCCGCGACATCTCGATCTGGTCGCGCTTGTCGATCAGGGTCTGCCGGCGCTTGGGTTGCGGGATCTCGTCGGCCCGGTCAAGCAACGCCTCCAGCGACCCGAACTCCCGGATCAGCAATGCCGCCGTCTTGACCCCGATCCCCGGCGCGCCGGGGACGTTGTCGGTGCTGTCACCGGCCAGCGCCTGCACATCGACGACGCGCTCGGGCGGTACACCGAATTTCTCGATCACCGCGTCGCGGTCGATGCAGCGGTTCTTCATCGCGTCCAGCATCTCGACCCCGCCACCGACCAGTTGCATCAGGTCCTTGTCGGAACTGATGATCGTCACCCGCCCGCCCAGGTCGCGCGCCTGGCAGGCCAGCGTGGCGATGATGTCGTCGGCCTCGTAGCCTTCCACCTCCTCGCAGGCGATGTTGAAGGCGCGTGTTGCCTCGCGGGTCAGCGGGATCTGCGGGCGCAGCTCCTCGGGCATCTCTTCGCGGTTGGCCTTGTAGGCGTCATACAGATCGTTGCGGAACGTGTGGCTGCCCTTGTCGAAGATCACCGCCGCGTGGGTGGGCGCATCGCGATCTGCGGCATTGCCGTCGATATAGCGCTGCAGCATGTTGCAAAACCCGGCCACCGCCCCGATGGGCAAGCCGTCGGACTTGCGCGTCAGCGGCGGTAGCGCGTGGTAGGCCCGGAAAATAAAGGCCGATCCGTCGATCAGATGCAGGTGGCAGCCCTTGCCGAATGTCATGTGCAATCCTCCCCCGGCGGCGTCCCCGCCGGTATGCCACGGCCCGCCCCCGGCATCCAGTGCGTTCCCTGCCGCTTCATCTTTCCCGAAATACTCCCGCCGGAGGCTCCCGCCCGCGCGAACACGCCCACAGCCGCGGCCATCCACCCCGAGGAGGACGCCAAAGGCGGACGACGAGAGATCATGTGTGCGGCAACGCCGCACGCCGCCAGGCCGACGTTACCGGCGTTTCAGACCTTGCCTTCGAAATCGCGGTGGATGTAGCGGGCGTCGCAATAAGGACAGTCGATATGGCCCGTCTCGTGCGGGATCTGAAGCCAGACCCGCGGGTGGCCGAGCGCACCCTCGCCGCCGTCGCAAGCGACGCGCCAGCTATCCACAACCTTGGTTTCCGGGGCGTCGATCGTCATCGGGGGTCATTCCCTTTCGCATGCATCTGAATTAGGTCCGTTATGAGCGATGACGACGCAAGGAGCAAGGGCAGCATGGGCGACGACAACGCCATCCGGATCGAGCAGCTTCGCAAGACATATGCCGCGCACAAGAACGAGCCGCCCAAGGAGGCGCTCAGCGGCGTGGACCTCGACATTCCCACCGGGTCGGTGTTTGGCCTGCTGGGCCCGAACGGGGCGGGGAAATCGACGCTGATCAACATTCTGGCCGGGCTGGTCATCAAGACCGCCGGGCGGGTTTCGATCTGGGGCTTCGACCAGGACGTGAACCCGCGCCAGTCGCGCGCCGCGATCGGGGTGATGCCGCAGGAGTTGAACCTCGATCCGTTTTTCACGCCGCGTGGCGCGCTGGAGGTCCAGGCGGGGCTTTACGGCGTGCCCCGCGCGCAACGCCGCACCGACGAGATCCTGCGGCTGGTGGGGCTGGAGGACAAGGCCAACTCCTATTCGCGCACCCTGTCGGGGGGGATGCGGCGGCGGCTGCTTCTGGGCAAGGCGCTGGTCCATCACCCGCATATCCTGGTGCTCGACGAACCG
This sequence comes from Sediminimonas sp., assembly GCF_024637375.1. Lineage (GTDB taxonomy): Bacteria > Pseudomonadota > Alphaproteobacteria > Rhodobacterales > Rhodobacteraceae > Sediminimonas. The sequence continues at coordinate 4,498 of NZ_JAGXFK010000087.1, forward strand.
ACGGCAGGCGTGGACATCGAACTGCGCCAGATGCTGTGGACCAACGTGCGGCGCCTGAACGAGGACGGGATGACCATCATCCTGACGACCCATTACCTGGAAGAGGCCGAAGAGATGTGCGACGAGATCGCCATCATCAACCATGGCGCGGTGGTGGCGCGCGACAGCACCGCCCGGCTGTTGGGCCGCATCGACCACAAGACGATGGTGATCCAGCCCGCTTCGCCGCCGACCACCCTGCCCGAGGCCGAGGGCGTGCAGGTCGAACAACGCGCCGACGGGGCGCTGGCGCTGCATTACCACGCGCGCCAGACCCCGGCCGAGGCGGTACTGGACGCGGTGCACGCCGCCGGCATCTCGATCAGCGACGTGCGCACCGAACAGGCCGACCTTCAGGACGTGTTCCTGGAACTGACGCGCGTCAACGCGGCCGATTAGATCGCACACCAACACGGCAGCGGGTCGCCCGGCTGCGGCGTGGCGGCATGCACGCCGCGCGCGATGGCGCGGGCCATGCAGGTGGCCGCCGCGTGGCCCAGGTAAAGCGTATCGGCAAGCGGGTCGGTCAGCGGCCGCGCGCCGGTCGCGGCGGCGAACACGAGATCGCCGTCCATCGGCGTGTGCGATGGCAGCAGCGCCCGCGCCAGCCCGTCCTGCGCGGCGGTGGCCATCCTCGTGCATTGCGCCTGCGAAAGCGCAGCATCGGTGGCGACGATGCCGATGGTGGTGTTGGCGTGTGCCGACAGCTTGGTCGGCGGCGTGAGCACATCGGCAAAGTCCGGCGCCGGGCCGAGGCCGCCGAACTCGGCCCCGATCTCGAACGGCGCGGCCCAGAAATGCGGCCCCTGCCCGACAACCGCCGAACCCAGCGCGTTGACCGCCACCAGTGCCCCCACCATGTGGCCCGAGGGCAGCCGCAGCGAGGCCGACCCCAGCCCCCCCATCAGCGTGGCGGTGGTGGCGCCGGTTCCGGCCCCTTCGCTGCCCAGGGCAAAATCGGCCGCCGCGGCGTCGAGCGCCTGCGCGCCCAGGCGTTTGTACGGGTTTTCCGACCAGTCCTTGTCGCCGCCATTGATCAGGTCGAACAGGATCGCACCTGGCACGATCGGCACGCGCTGATCGCCCACGGCAAACCCGCGCCCCTGCGCGCGCAGCGCGTCGGCCACGCCCGATGCGGCGTCGAGGCCAAAGGCCGAGCCGCCCGACAGCACCAGCGCATTGACCTGCTCGACGGTCTTGTCGGGCGCCAGCAGATCGGTCTCGCGGCTGCCCGGCGCGCCGCCCATCACGTTCACGCCAGCAGTCAGCGGCGCGTCGGACAGCAGCACCGTGGCGCCGGTTTTCACATGCCTGTCGTGCGCGGTGCCGACCCGCAGGCCGGGCACGTCGGTAATCAGGTTGGCGGGGCCTGGGCGGGCGGTCATGCGGGTGATCCTCCGGGCGGCGGTGCTATTGGCCGAACCGGCCAAGCGCGCGGTAGTCGATCTGTTCGAGCGCGGCAAGAAGCGTATCGGGGTCGGCGCCCGCGGCCTTGATCAGGATTCGGTTGGCGACCAGACCGGTCACTTCGCCGTCCTGCACGATGAACTTCTGCCGACCGACCCGTTCGACCTGAACACCCATCATGCCGGCGTTCGACATCATCGCGGCGACCGCGGCAATCATCGGGCTGTCGGCCATCATGGTGATGGTGTAGCCGGCGCCCTCGCCTGCGGGCGTGTACTCGGCCTCGGCGCCGGACCCGCCGCCCATCATCGCCATTGCCCCGCCGATCTCGCTGTCGAGACGCCTTTCCCAGCCCTCGGGTGCGGGCGGCAGGAACTGTGCCAGTTCATCGGTCTTGAGCGCCGCGAGCCGCTGCTTGGCGAAATCCAGTTCCTCTATTGCGTACTGGATGTCACCCGCCTCGTAGGCATCGCGGGCCGATTCCAGCGCGTCGGTAATCTCGTCCGCGGCCAGCGGTGTGGCAGCCATCGCCGCGAGGGCGAATGCAAGTACGATGGGCTTCATGGATTATCTCCCGACCACTGTTCCGATTTTCTCGCAGTGTGCGCGGCGCGACCGCGGGGATCAAGCCCGCACAGGCACGCATCCCCCTTTGCCGCCGCGCGCCAATCGGCGTATGACGGAAGTCGGAGCCCGCTGTCGCGACTCGACAGGCGCGCGCGGCCGGGCACAACAACAAGGGGCCGTCCATGTGGTTTTACGTGAAATGGGGTGCAAGGATCGTGCTATGGCTGCTGGTGGCGGCGTTCCTGCATTACACGCTCCCGCAGCACGACATCGCGCGGATCGGAAATACCTATGAAAAGCGGGTCGATTTCGGCGCCAACAGCATTTTCTGGGCCAGCGGCGGGTCGGGCAACGCCAGTGGCACGGTCAACCGCGACGTGTTCTTCATCCAGACGTTCCGCGCCGACGAAAAGCCGATGATCTATCGCAACGAAGATACCGGCTGGGGCTGGCCGCCGTATTTCAAGTTCGACACGGCGAACCTCCAGGCCGAGGCATCCAACCTGATCAGCAAGCAGGGCGAGGACACGACGCAATGGGTCGCGATCCGCCATTACGGCTGGCGCAGCGAGTTGTTTTCGATCTTTCCCAACGCCGTCAAGGTCTGGCCGGTCGAGGGCCCGAACGTGCGCATCATCCCGTGGCGCAACATCGTGATCCTGCTGGTGCTGGCCGCTACCTACTGGGCGATCCGGGTGCGCGTGCTGCGGTTCTGGCACCGGCGCGTGGCGCCGATGTTCGATGGCGGGGCGTGAGGGGCGCCCGCTACCCCAGCAGGCGCAATGCGTCGCGCGCGATCTGGCCTTCCTCGTCGCAGGGGACGACATGCGCCGGCACCTCGCCCAGGAATGACAGGCGCCGCGCGATCGCGTCGCGCACCGGCGCGGCGTTCTCGCCGATGCCGCCGGTAAAGGCGATGGCATCCAGACCGCCCATGGCCACGATGGCCGACCCCGCCTGCCGCGCCGCCCAGTAGCAGTAATGATCCACCGCAAAGCGCGCGTGCGGATCGTCCGACGCCAGCAGCGCGGCCATGTCTGCCGTGCCGCCCAGCGCCCGCAGCCCGCTGTCGTGGTTGAGCAGGTGCGCGGCACCGTCCAGCCCGTGGTCGGCGGCCATGCGCAGCACCGCCATGCCGTCGATCTCGCCGGGGCGGGTGCCCATCACCAACCCGTCGAGCGGCGAATAGCCCATCGAACTGGCCACCGAGCGCCCGTCGCGGATGGCGCACAGGCTGGCCCCGCCGCCCAGATGCAGCGCCAGCAGACGCTTGGGCAAATCGGCCCCGAACCACTCGACCAGCGCGGCATAGCTCAGCCCGTGAAAGCCATAGCGGCGGATGCCCTTGGCACGCTCGGCCTCGGGCAGGGCATAGGTGGTGGCAATGTCCGGGCAGGTGGCGTGAAAGGCGGTGTCGAAACTTCCGAATTGCGGCAAGGCGGGCGCGCGGGCCGCCAGCGCGCGAATGGCCGCAAGGTTGTGCGGATTGTGCAGCGGCGCCAGCGGGTTGCATGCCTCGATTTGTGCCAGCACCGCATCGCTCAACCGCGCCGGCGCGGTCAGCGTGGCGCCACCGTGCACGATCCGGTGTGCCGCCGCGCGCAGCCAATCGGGCGTGACACCCCGCGCCGCAAGTGCCTCCAGCAGGTGATCCAGCGCCGCGCCATGGTCTGCCGCGACGACGGGCGTGTCGGTGCCCTCGACATCCAGATGCGCGTCGCCACCGATACCGGCCACCTCGGCCGCCATCTCGCGGCTCAGCGCCTCGGAAAACAGCGCCACCTTTATCGAGCTTGACCCGGCATTGACGACCAGAATCATTGTCCACCTCCCGCGGCCGCGATTACCCCCATCGCCGCCGAGGCGATGCGCGCCGGCGCCCCCTGCGAGCGCGAGGTCAGCAGGATCGGCACCTTCGCCCCCAGCACCAGGCCACCGGCACAGCACCCCATCCCCAGCACCATCAGCTTGAACAGCGCGTTGGCGGCAGTGATGCCGGGGGCCAGCACGATGTCGGCATCGCCGGCGACGGGTGACTCGTAGCCCTTGGCGAGCGCGGCATCGCGCGAGAATATCAGGTCCAGCGCCATCGGCCCGGCCACGTCGGCCTGCGGCAGCGCGGTGCGGGCCCACTCGGCGATCTGCGCCGCCTCGACCGAATCGCGCAGCGACGGGATCGGGTCCTCGTTCGCCGACAGGATCGCCGCCTTGGGGCGCTCAACCCCCAGTTCCCGAGCCAGCGTCACGGCATGGCGCAAGCAATCCTGCCGGGTGGTGATGTCGGGCTCCACGTTGAGCGCGGCATCGCTCAGCAGCAGCGGCCGGTCGGACCCCGGCGCGGTGATGTGCAGCACATGCCCGCAGCGCATCCCGGAATCCCTCAACCCCGCGGTTCGGGTCAGCAGCGCCTTGAGGAAGGTCGAACTGTGCACCTGCCCTTTCATGATCGCGTCGGCCTCGCCCTTGCGGGCAAGCTCGGCGGCGGCGGCGCTGGCGCTGTCGCGCGGCGCGTCGATCAGGCGCAGGCCGGCGATGTCCCAGCCGATCGCCTCGGCGGCGGCGCGGATCTTGTCACGGTCGCCCAGCAGTATCGGTTCGGCCAGGCCGGCCTCGGCAGCCTCGCGCAGGCCCGACAACGGAATTTCGGCGCCCGCGTTGGCCAGCGCCACGCGCGGTATGGCCAGTCCGCGAGCACGCTCAAGCAGACGGCGGGGCGCATCGGCCTGGATGGGCGACAGGAAGGGAAAGGGGTCTTGGGTCACTATGGGGCCTTTGCCTGAAATGGGTGCGTTGCCGGGGCATAACGCGGCACGATGAAAATTGCACGACGCCCGGCGCGCGTCACGCCGCGGCCTGCGCGGCGGCGATGCGGGCGACGCCCTCGGCGATACGCTCGACCGGAATCGAGGAATAGGCGAGCCTGTAGTAATCATGCCGCGGGCGTGCCGGGTCGAAAAAGCTGTGCCCCGGCTCGATCAGTACGCCGTGCGCCCTGAGCGCCCGGGCCAGCGCGGCGCTGTCGCGCCCGTGCGCAGTGCGCATCCAGAACGCCGATCCGCCGAACGCCCCCTGCCCCGCTACCGATAGTTCGTGCGCATCCAGCGCGTCCTGCATCACCTGCCTGCGCTCTGACAACACCCGCCCCATGCGGCGTATCTGCGCGTCGTAATGGCCCAGGCCCAGGAAATAGGCCGCCGTGCGCTGCACATGCCCCGGCGGGTGGCGCAGCACCGTGGCGCGCAGGGCGCGCGCCTCGCGGATGAACGGCGCCGGCCCCACCAGGTATCCCAACCGCAGGCCCGGAAACAGCGACTTGGAAAAGCTGCCCACGTAGATAACGCGGCCGTCTTCATCGAGCGACTTGAGGGCCGGCGACGGCGCCGAGAGGAACGACATCTCGAATTCGTAATCGTCCTCGACGATCAATGCATCAAGAGCACGGGCGCGCTCCAGAAGGGCATGGCGCCGCGCCACCGGCATCGTGGCCGAGGTCGGGCATTGGTGCGACGGCGTGGTAAACAGCACGTCGGTGTCGTCGGGCAGCGCATCGGGCGGTAGGCCGCCGGCATCCACGTCCACCGCCGCCAACCGGCAGCGCGCCTGCATCAGGATGTCGCGCAGCGCCGGGTAGCAGGGGTTTTCCACCGCCGCCAGGCGCCGCTGGTTCAGCAACACCTGCGCCGCCAGCCAAAGCGCGTTCTGCGCGCCCATGGTCACCAGTATCTCGTCAGGGTGGGCCAGGATGCCGCGCCGCGGCAGCGTGTGGCGGGCGATGAACTCCACCAGCCGCGGGTCGTCGCGGTCATACAGGTCAGCCGTCAGGGTGCCGAAATCGCGTGCGCCCAGCGCCCTGAGCGCGCACAACCGCCAATTGGCGTGGTCGAACAGCGCCGGGTCGGCCTGGCCATAGATGAACGGGTAGTCGTAGCTGGCCCAGTCGTGCTGTTTCTCGCCGGTGGCGCCACCGGTGAACCGCTGGCCGATGGCGCGGGTCCAGTCCACCGCATCGCGCCGTGGTGGCGCCGGGGGAACGGGGCGCGGTTCGGGCGCGGTGGCCGAGACGAAGAACCCCGACCGCCCGCGCGAGGTAAGGTAGTCGCTGGCCTGCAGGTCGGTATAGGCCAGCGTCACGGTGATCCGCGAGACACCCAGGTGCGCCGCCAGGGCCCGCGTCGAAGGCAGCTTTTCACCGCGCTGGAACCGCCCCGACAGGATGCCGTTGGCGATCATCGCCCGGATTCGCGCCTGGAGCGTGCCCTCGTCCTCGGGGGCCAGGAAGAACGTTTCGACCGGAATCGCCATTGGGGCACGGTATACTGGACTTACTGGCGGGACAATCTGGGCTGATGGAAATGCGGTGCATTTCGGGCCGGGCACAGCCCGGGATCAAGGCGCTGCACGCGCCGCCGCGCAGTGCCCGCCGCATCCCGCGTTGCGGAGCGATACAGCCTGCGACCTGCGTCAGCCATTTCAGCCATTTCAGCCACCGACGGTGGAGGCCACGGCAATATCCGCAAACAGCCCGCCGGCATGTGCGCCGGGTCAATCCCCTCGGATCAACCCGTGTTCGGCGAATAGCGCCTTCACGTCGGCCTCGGGCCGGGCGCCGAAATGGCCGATGACCTCGGACGCGGCGACGCAGCCCATGCGCCCGGCAACATCCAGCGGCTGGCCGGTGGCGATGCCATACAGGAACCCGGCGGCGAACTGATCGCCAGCGCCGGTGGCATCGACCGGCGTGACTTCGTGCACCGGAACGGTAACGCTGTCCTCGCCCTGCACCAGCACCACGTCATGGCCAGACCGCGTGCACACGATCATGCCGCTTTCCGATGCGGCGGTTTCCAGCGCGCTTCCGAGGTCTTCGGTCTGGTAGAGCGACTGCCACTCGTGTTCGTTGCCGATGACGTAATCCAGTTCCCGCACCAACGCGCGGAAATCGTCGCGGTGGCGATCGACGCAGAACGGGTCGCTCAACGCGATGCCGGCCATGCCGCCGCCCGCGCGACAGGCACGCGCGGCGGCCTCGAAGGCCGCCTTGCCCCCGGGCTTGTCGTACAAATACCCCTCAAGGAACAGGATGCCGGCCTGCCCGGCCACATCGTCGGGCACGTCGTCAGGCCCCAGGTAGGCCGAGATGCCCAGGTAGGTATTCATCGACCGCTCGCCATCGGGCGACACGAAGATCATGCTGCGCGAGGTGGGCTGATCGGCCTTCTTCACCGGCACCGGCGGGTTGACGAAATCGGTACCGTCGCGCGCCATCTCCTCGGCATAGAACCGCCCCGGCGCGTCGGCGCGCACACGCCCGATGAACGCCGTCGACAGCCCCAGCGCCCCCAGCCCAGCGACCGTGTTGGCAACCGAACCGCCGGGTCGCTTGGTGTGGCTGGTCATTGAATCATAGAGAAACTCGCCGCGCTCGCGCTCGACCAGTTGCATCACACCCTTCTGGATGCCCATGCGGGAAAGGAAAGCGTCATCGCTGGGGCAGATGACATCGACGATGGCGTTGCCGATACCGACAACCTGGTATTTGCTCATGGTGTTTTGTCCTCGTATTGACACAGATCGCGGATCAGGCAGGCGTTGCATTTCGGCTTGCGCGCAAGGCAGGTATAGCGGCCATGCAGGATCATCCAGTGATGCGCGTGGCGCTGGAAATCGGCCGGGATGTGATCTTCGATGGCGCGCTCTACCGCCAGCACGTCCTTGCCCGGGCACACGCCCGAGCGGTTGCCGAAACGGAAGATATGCGTATCGACCGCCTGCGCGGGCATGCCCCACCACATGTTGAGCACCACGTTGGCCGTCTTGCGCCCGACGCCGGGCAACGATTGCAGCGCCGCGCGCGAATTGGGCACCTCGCCGGCATAATCCTCGACCAGGATGCGGCTGAGCTTGATGACGTTTTTCGCCTTGTTGCGGTACAGGCCGATCGTCTTGATATGCGCGATCAGCCCCTCCTCGCCCAGATCCAGCATTTTCGCTGGCGTATCGGCCACTGCGAACAACCCGCGCGTGGCGCGATTGACTCCCACATCGGTGGCTTGCGCCGACAGCGCCACCGCAACGACAAGGGTGAAGGCGTTGACATGCTCCAACTCGCCGCGGGGTTCGGGTTCCGCCGCGTGGAAACGGCTGAATATCTCGCGGATCGTGTGGTAATCCAACTGCCTGGCCATGGCCGATCTATGCCCGCCCCGCACCACGGAGGCAAGCGAAACCCCTGCGGCGAAAGCGCAAGTTCCGGGTCGCGGCCGGGTGGGCTTGCGGGGTAGTGTGGGCGTGAAGGGGTACGCGATGACCGCAGGAACCGACACCAATACCGCCGATGGCATTCCCACCGCGCACGGACAGGCCTACCACTACCGCGTGATGCGCCGCGCCATCGCCGAGATCGACGCGGCCGAGGCGCCGCTGCGCCTTGACGAACTGGCGGCGCGCATGGGGATGAGCGCGGCGCATTTCCAGCGCCTGTTCACCGCCTGGGTGGGCGTGTCGCCCAAGCGATACCAGCAATACCTGGCGCTGGATCACGCGCGGGCGCTGCTCAGGGCGCAAACCAGCACGCTGGAGGCCGCTGGCGCCGCTGGCCTGTCGGGGGGCGGGCGGCTGCACGACCTGTTCCTGCGATGGGAAGCGATGAGCCCCGGTGCCTATGCCCGCCACGGCGCGGGGTTGACCATCCGCTACGGCCACTTTGACAGCCCGTTCGGCAAGGTTCTGGCCATGGGCACCGCGCGCGGCCTGTGCGGGCTGGCCTTCACCGAAGAGGTCGGCGCGGCGGCGGCATGGGCCGACATGACCGCCCGCTGGCCCGAGGCGGATTTCCTCAATGATCCCAAGGCGCTAAGCGGCTGGGTCTGCGCCGCTTTCGGCGACGGGGGCGCCGCGAAGGTGCACATGATCGGCGCACCGTTCCAGATCAAGGTGTGGGAGGCGCTGCTAACCGTCCCATCCGGCCACGTCACCACATATGGCGAGATCGCCCATGCCATAGGACAGCCGCGCGCCGCGCGCGCCGTGGGCACCGCGGTGGGGCGCAACCCGGTGTCCTGGCTGATCCCGTGCCACAGGGCGCTGCGCAAATCCGGCGGCCTCGGCGGCTACCATTGGGGCCTGCCCGTCAAGCGCGCGATGCTGGCATGGGAAAGCGCCCGCGCTGACACCGGCGCCCCAAACGCCTGACGCCTCCGGCGCAAGAGCCCGGCCCCGCTTCATCTTTCCCCAATTACTCCCGCCGGAGGCCCCGAGGAGGACGCCGAAGGCGGACGACGAGAGATCATGCGCGCGGCACAGCCGCGCTCCGCCAGCGCCCTCATTTCCGCCGCCGTCCGGGTGTTTTCGAGTGAAATCCCGGCGGGCGCGTCGCCACCCAGGCGATGAACCGCGCCAGCCGCGGATGGGTTCGCAGCGCCGCGATGGTATTGTAGTCGCGGGCCAGGTCTGCCTCGGTCAGCGCCGCGTGGATCTCGTTGTGGCAGATTTGGTGCAGTCGCACCACCGGGCCGCCCTTGCCGCCCTTCAGTTTCGGTGTCAGGTGGTGCAGGCTCTGGCGTGCATCCGCCGGGATGGGTCGGCCGCATAGCGGGCAAATCGGATCCTGCGCCTGTTCGCTGGTCATGGCCCCATTCCCGCCCTGCCGCGGTTCGAAAGGATAACCCCCCGGGATGGCAGAACAAGACCCGCCTGCGCCTACCACCCTTTGCGATGCGCTGGTGATCGGCGCGGGCCCTGCCGGATTGATGGCGGCCGAGGCGCTGGCACACGCCGGGCGCACGGTTCTGGTGGCCGAGGCCAAACCATCACCGGCACGCAAGTTCCTGATGGCCGGCAAATCGGGGCTGAACCTGACCAGGGACGAAGCCTTCGCGCAGTTCCTCACCGCCTATGGCGCGGCCGCGCCGCTGCTGCGCCCGGCGCTGGCGGCCTTCGGCCCCGACGCGGTTCGCGACTGGGCACGCGGCCTGGGCCAGCCGGTTTTCACCGGCTCGTCGGGGCGGGTGTTTCCCACCTCGATGAAAGCCTCGCCGCTGCTGCGCGCCTGGCTGGCGCGGCTCGACGGCCTGGGCGTGCGATTGCACACGCGCTGGCGCTGGACGGGGTGGCCCGGTGACTTTGCCTTCGACACGCCCGACGGCGTGCGGTTGCTGCGCCCGCGGGTCGCGGTGCTGGCCTGTGGCGGGGCAAGCTGGGCGCGACTGGGGTCGGACGGGGCCTGGGCGGGGCTGATGGGCGATCTGCCGCTGGCCCCGTTCCAGCCCGCCAATGTGGGCTTTGTCGTGAATTGGTCGGCGCACATGGCGCGCCATTTCGGCGCCCCGGTCAAGAACGTCACCCTGCGCGCGGGGGGCATGGTGACGCGGGGCGAATTCGTGATCTCGCGCCACGGGGTCGAAGGCGGCGGCATCTACGCGCTGTCGCGGCCGCTGCGCGAGGGCGCGGCGCTGACGCTGGACCTGGCGCCCGACCTGCCGCTGGACGCCGTGCGCGCGCGGCTGGCGCGTCCGCGCGGCAAGGCCAGCCTTGCCAACCACCTGCGCAAGGCGCTCCGGCTGAGCCCGGTGAAACAGGCGCTGCTGATGGAATTCGCCCGCCCCCTGCCCGACGACCTGGCGCCGCTGATAAAGGCGCTGCCGGTTCCGCTGGCAGGGCCAAGACCCATGGACGAGGCGATTTCCACCGCCGGCGGGCTGCGCCTTGATGCGCTTGACGGCGGCCTGATGATTCGCGACCGGCCCGGCACCTTCGCCGCCGGCGAGATGCTGGATTGGGAGGCACCCACCGGCGGCTACCTGCTGACCGCCTGCCTGGCGACCGGGCTCCGGGCCGGGCGCCACGCCGCCCGCTGGGCGGCGCGGGCGCCGGATGCCTGAAGCGGGTCGCGTTCATTCGCAGTCACGCGGCCCGCTCTGACTTGTTGTTTCCGCATGTCCTAGTAAGGCGGAACCGAAGTTCGCATCATTGATTTTCGGTGCGACGGCAGGTTCGCGCCCGACCCCGAGGGTGGGCGCGGTGCGGTGTCGCGCATGATAATGGCACAGCGCAAGCGTGGCAACATGTTGAAATGTCGGACAGTTTCGCGCCCGCCCTGGGGGGGGCGGGGTCGGGCGCGAACCGGATCGCAAGCGATCCGGGGACTGTCGCAATCAACGATGCGCATTATGGATTCAGGTGACTGGAAGCTCGAAACCGGTTCCCGCTTTCGAGCGACATGCTCTAACCCAAGCGCGCCGCCGCGCGGCGAAACGCCTCGCGCGCGCGCAATCCTTTCGCATAGGACAGCAGACGCTCGTCTTCGATGGGGAACTTGGCGGCATAGGCCCAGTTGAGGCAATGCGCCGTGACGATGTCGGCGATGGTCATCGTCTCGCCCATCAGGTAGGGGCCCTCGATCCGCTCGGCCAGCCGCGCGGCGTTGCGGGCGAATTCCCATTTCAGGCTGTCATTGACCTGCGGCACGCGCCGATCCGCTGGCAGGATGAAGCTGTGGCGCGCGGCGGTCCACAGCACCGCGTCCAGCTCGTCAAGCGCCGTGTGCATGAACCCGTCCTGCCGCGCGCGGTCGATGGTGCCGGCCGGGTGGGTCAGCTGGCCGTGCTTGTCGGCAAGGTAGGTCAGGATGGCGGTGGAATCGGTCAACACCGCATCGCCCACGCGCAGCGCCGGTATCTTGCCCGAAGGGTTCGAGGCGCGCGCCGCCTCGGAATGCGGGGCCACGTCGGTGTGGGTGTAGGGCTGCTGCAATTCCTCAAGCATCCAGATCACGCGGAATGCGCGGCTCTTGGCGTTGCCGATGACTTCGTACATTATGGGTCTCCCTGATTTCGATTGCGCCCCTTTATGGCGGTGGCGCCGGGCGATGGCCAGCGCGTCGTCGCGGCACGCGACCGGCCCGACTTGCAAGGGGGCGCGATGCGGGCTACCTGCGAATGCATCCGACACGCACGAGGTGACCCGCCGATGACCGAGACTGCCGAGACCCTGGCGCACAAGCTCTTGCAGGCCGCGCAACAAGCCGGGGCCGAGGCCGCCGATGCGATGGCGGTGACCGACACGTCGCTGGGCGTCGATGTGCGTGGTGGCGTGCTGGAGCAGGCGGAAAGGTCCGAAGGCACCGACCTGGGGCTGCGGGTGCTGCTTGGCCGCCGTCAGGCCTGCGTCGCGACCTCCGATACCCGCCCCGAGACCATCGCCGCAATGGCCGAGCGCGCCGTGGCCATGGCCCGCGAAGCGCCCGAGGATGCCACCGCAGGGCTGGCCGCGCCGGATCAACTGGCGCGCGGTTGGGACATCGCGGCGCTGGAGCTGTGCGACCCCGCGTCCGAGCCGGGCCCCGCCGCGCTGGAAGAAGACGCGCGCCGCGCCGAGGCAGCGGCGCTGGCGATAGCCGGCGTCGCCCAGGTGCAATCGGCCAGCGCCGGCTATGGCCGCAGGCAACTGCATTTGGCAGCCAGCAACGGGTTTTCGGGCGGTTATTCGCGCAGCGACCGGGCGCTGAGTTGCGTCGCCATCGCCGGCAGCGGCACCGGCATGGAACGCGACCACGACGGCGACATGCGCATATTCCAGGCCGATCTGCGCCCGCCCGAAGAGATCGGCCGCCGCGCGGGCGAACGCGCGGTGGCGCGGCTGTCGTCGCGCCGGCCCCGTACCGGCGCGTTCCCGGTGCTGTTCGACGAACGCGTGGCCGCCAGCCTGATCGGCCACCTGCTGGCGGCGGTGAACGGCACCGCGATCGCGCGCGGGGCCTCGTGGCTGCGCGATGCGCGCGGGCAGGCGGTGTTGCCGCCGGACTTGTCACTGATCGAGGAGCCGCACCGCCCGCGGGTGGCCGGCTCGCGCCCCTTCGATGCCGAGGGGCTGGCGACGCGGCGCCGCGCCATCGTCGATGACGGGGTGCTGACCGGCTGGACGCTGGACCTGGCCACCGGTCGCAAGCTGGGCCTGCCATCGACGGGCAACGCGGCGCGCGGCACCTCGGCGCCGCCGTCGCCGTCGAACTGGAACGTTACCCTGACCCAGGGCACCCAAGGCCGCGCCGCACTGATGCGCGACATGGGCAGCGGGCTGCTGGTGACGGCGATGATCGGCGCCACGATCAACCCCAATACCGGCGATTATTCGCGCGGGGCCAGCGGGTTCTGGGTGGAAAACGGCGAAATCGCCTACCCGGTAAACGAATGCACCATCGCCGGAAACCTGCGCGATATGCTGATGCGGCTGACCCCCGCCAACGATGCGCGGCCGTGGCTGTCACGGGTGGTGCCGTCGCTGCTGGTCGAGGGAATGACGATTGCCGGAGAATGACAACAAGGCCGATCTGGCGCTGCTGATCGGCGCGGCGCGGGACGCGGCCGAGGTGGCCCGGCGTCACGTAGGCGGCGACCTGGAGATCGTCGAGAAACCCGACGGCGCGGGGCCGGTGACTGTCGCCGACATGGCGGTGAACGCGGTGCTGGAAGACCGGTTGCGCACCGCCCGGCCCGGCTATGGCTGGCTGTCCGAGGAAAGCCCCGACAGCACCGAGCGGCTGGCGCGCGGGGCGGTTTTCGTGGTCGATCCGATCGACGGCACGCGCAGCTACATCGAGGGGTCGGGCACCTGGGCGCATTCGATCGCGGTGGTGCGAGGCGGCCGGGTAACGGCGGCGGTTGTCTACCTGCCGGCGAAGGAAAAGATGTACACCGCGCGGGCCGGCGGTGGCGCCACGCTCAATGGCCGAACGATCAGGCATTCGGCGCGGGCCGGGCTGACCGGGGCCACGCTTCTGGCGGCGCGGCCGGCGCTGGAGCCGGCGAACTGGCGCGACGGGCAGGTGCCGTCTCTGGCGCGCCACCACCGCCCGTCGCTGGCCTACCGGCTGTCGCTGGTGGCCGAGGGGCGCTTCGACGCGATGCTGACGCTGCGCGATAGCTGGGAATGGGACATCGCGGCCGGGGCGCTGATCCTGGCCGAGGCAGGCGCGGCGGTCAGCGACCGCACCGGCGCGCCGCTGCTTTTCAACCGGCCATGGCCGAAGATGCCCGGCGTGCTGGCCGGGTCGTTGGCACTGCATGCGGACCTGCTGGCGCGGCTCGCGCCGTCGGATGGCCCCGGGCAATAGTCACCCGAAACCAGGGTTCGCAACAGATCGCACCACCTGAGCGGTGATCCGTCATCCGAACGGCGATAGGCCAGCCCGGCTCAGCAGGGCGCACGCCCACTTTTCCGGAAGGGCTGATCCGTTGCGATGCGCCGCCCCTATTTCAGCCGCTCCCCGTTGGCCAGCACCTTGCCATCGGGCGTCACTTCGATCTCGGAAGTCAGCACGTCGTCCCCGGCAGGCTTGGCAAAAAGCCCGAGCATCATGCGCATGCCGGTCACCTGGTCCTCGGGGACCACCCCCATCTCGGTGAGCTTGTCGAGAAGCCCATGCGCCCCCGACAGCCTGAGCGACAGCTTGCCCTCGGGGCGCGGCATACCTTCGAAAGTGTCGAGGTCGGTATTGTCGAAGGTGAAGGCCCCGTCGCCGGTCAGTTCGACACCGGCCACCGACAATTCCAGCGTGTTCACGCGCGCGTCACGCAATTCGCCCGGCGGGGCGTCGAGCGATTCCATCTCCTGCGCGTCCATCACGTCCTCCGTGAGCACGCCGCTGGCTGCGAGATCAAGACGCAGCGTCGCGGGATCGCGCGGCAGGCGGCCGCCGGGGTCGACCATGGCCCAGAGCTGTTCGGGCACCGCAAGCCCGGCCAACACCAGACTCAGGCCTATATCCTGCGGCGCATCGCTGGCGCTGACGGGCATGGCCAGGTCGAAGCCCAGTTCTTCGAAGCTGACGGCAATCGGGAACGGGGCCTCGGTGCTGGCGATCTCAACCGCGACATCGCGCGCTTCCAGCCCATAGACGAGACCGTCTTTCGAGAGGGAGAAATCCAACCCGCCGCCGGCGGAGCGCGAACTGCCCTCGCTGCTTTCGCCGGGGGACTTGACGGAAAAGGTGCTTTCACCGGTCGCGTAGGACAGCGTGCCGCCCATGGAGAGCCCCGCATTCAGCGCCGCCGCCATGTCATCGCGGTACTCCGCCCCCTCGGGGATGCGCCATTCGCTGTCGTAACTCAGATCGGTAAGCGAACCGGCAAGCTGTGCTTGGCCCGTCGCGTCCTCGGGCGCGCTGACGTCGATATCGTAGCTCATGGCTGCCATTGTCATGGTCTGATCGTAACGGCGTACCGCGCCCTGCACGACCTCGCTGACCCCGGCCAGGGCTTCCATGCTGATCCTCGCCTGGTCGATATTCATCGGCTCGCCATCGACCAGGACCTGTGTCACCCGGATTTCCGATTCAGCCGCCGAGTAGGCGTATTTCATCGCCTCCGGGCTGCCCGACACCACCGTGACAAACCCACTGTGGGCATGTTCGACGGTGAACTCGACGGTATCAACTTCGTCGTCCTCGGCGGGGTGTACCGTCACGACGATCGGCATTACCTCGGGCAGGGTGAGTTCGACCGTGCCATCGCCGCTTTCGGTGAACGACAGTTCCGGCACCTCGATGCGCACGCGGCCCTCGTCCTCGGACAACTCGACGCGCATGACGATGTCGCGCACGTCCAGCCCCTGCGGCGTGTTCTTTTCGGTCGCGGTCATGGTCACACCCATATCCGCGGTGCTTGCCTTGTAATTCTGCCAGACCTCGCTGGCCGTCACGTCGGCCAGGGCTGGCGCCGCACATGTCAAAGCGGCTGCCACGGTTGCCTGGGTCATCCAAATTCGGGTCATCGTACCTCGCCCTTTATAAAATTCACCTGCACAGCTTCACTGCATGTCGGCGTCGCGTCAAGCGATCATGGTGCTGGACCGGCCCCGCACGGCGGTCTACCACGGGGGCGCAAACGAAGGGGAAGACCGATGACCGACCTGACAGGAAAAACCGTTCTGATCACCGGCGCCAGCCGCGGCATCGGCGCCGCCGCCGCGCGCGTCTTTGCCGACGCCGGCGCCAATGTCGCGCTGGCCGCGCGCAGCACCGAGGCAACCGCCGCGCTGGCCGAGGAAATCGGCGCCCAGGCACTGGCGCTGCAATGCGATGTCAGCCGCTACGCCGATGTCGAGGCCGCCGTTGCGGCGACGGTGGCGCAATTCGGCGGGCTCGACATCGTGATCGGCAATGCCGGGGTGATCGAGCCGATCGGCGCACTGGCCGAAGCCGACCCCGAGGCATGGGCGCGCGCCATCCAGATCAACCTGACCGGCGTGTTCCATGGCATGCGGGCCGCGATTCCCGTGATGCAGGAGCGTGGCGGCGGCACCATCATCACCGTCAGTTCAGGCGCCGCGCACAACCCGCTGGAAGGCTGGAGCGCCTATTGTGCCTCGAAGGCGGGCGCGGCGATGCTGACCGCCTGCGCCGACCGCGAGGCGCGCAGCGGCGGGCTGCGCATCATGGGCCTGTCGCCCGGCACCGTGGCCACCGACATGCAACGCACCATCAAGCAAAGCGGCATCGGCCCGGTGGCGCAGTTGGACTGGTCCGACCACGTTCCGCCCGAATGGCCCGCGCGCACCCTGCTGTGGATGTGCTCCCCCGACGCCGACGACTGGATCGGGCGCGAGGTGTCGCTGCGCGATGCCGGCATCCGCAAGCGCGTGGGGCTGGAATGATCGCGCTCGATCGTGGCGATGACGGGCTGTGGACGGTCACGCTCGACCGGCCCGACAAGGCCAATTCGCTGACGCCCGAGATGCTGGAGGAACTGCTGCGTATCGCCCACGCGGCCACCGATGCCCGCGCGCTGATTCTCACCGGGCGGGGCCGGGTGTTCAGCGCCGGGGCCGACCTGGACGCGGCGCGCGCCGGGCTGGCCACCAGCCCGCTGTGGGAAGAGCTGTCATCGGCGATCGCGGCGCTGCCGGGCCTGACCATCGCGGCGCTCAACGGCACGCTGGCCGGCGGCGCCATGGGCATGGCGCTGGCCTGCGATTTGCGGCTGGCGGTGCCGGTGGCGAAGTTCTTTTACCCGGTGATGAAACTGGGCTACCTGCCGCAACCGTCCGATCCCGGGCGCATGGCGGCGCTGATCGGGCCGGCGCGGACCAAGCTGCTGCTGATGGGCGGACAGAAGATCGACACTGAGGCGGCGCTGTCCTTCGGGCTGATCGACCGGGTTTGCGCGCCTGATACGCTGCTGGACGAGGCGCGCACCATTGCCGCCGACACGCTGGCGGCCGACCCGGATCTGGCCGCGCGCATCAAGGGCATGTGCAGCGCCTGAGTCCAGGGCTCAGCGGCGCAGGGTGTCGCCATAGCTGATCGTCGGGGTCAGTTCGACGGCGCGCTCGGCGGGTTCTTCGCCGCGGCTGTACGCCGCGACGATCTCGGCGGCGCGGCGTCCGATCTCGGCGCGGCAGGCGTCCATCGTGGCCAGCTTGCGCGGCAATCCCTGCAACAGCTCGACCCCGTTGAAACCGGCCAGCCCGATCTGCCCGGGGATGTCGTATCCCGCTTCGAGCAGGTAGAGCAGCCCGCCGGCCCCGATCAAATCATTGGAATAGTAAAGAAAATCCAGGTCCGGGCTGCGGTCGAGGATGGCGCGGGTCATCTCGCGCCCCTTGGCCAGCGCCGAGCCGCCGGAATAGAATTCCTGATCCTCGATCTCGACCCCGCCCTTGGCCATCGCCTGCGTGAAGCCCTCGAACCGCTTGCGCGCACGGTGGTCCAGCGGCATCTTGGTGCCCAGGAAGCCGATCTTGCGATACCCTGCAGCAAGGATGGCCTGCCCCATCTCGCGCCCCGCGCGGCGGTGAGATATCCCCACCATCGCATCCACGGGGTGACCATCGGTATCCATGATCTCGACCACCGGGATACCGGCGGCGCGCAGCATGGCGCGGCTGGCGTCGGAATGTTCCAGCCCGGCGATGATAACCCCCGAAGGCCGCCACGACAGCATCTCGTAGAGCACCTTTTCCTCTTTCTCGGGAAGGTAGTCGGTAATCCCCACAACGGGCTGCAGGTCGGTATCCTCCAGCACCTTGCTGATGCCGGTCATCACCTCGGGAAACACCATGTTCGACATCGACGGGATGATCACCGCCACCAGGTTCACGTGCTGGCTGGCCAGCGCACCGGCGATCTTGTTGGGCACGTAGCCAAGCGCCTTGGCCGCCGTCAGCACCCGCGCGCGGGTGTCGGGCGACACGTCGCCCTTGCCGCGCAGGACACGGCTGACGGTCATCTCCGACACGCCCGCGGCTTCGGACACATCGCGCAGGGTCAGCGGGCGGTGGTCATGTGTTGTCACGGCGAATTGTCCTGAAAATGCGGTCGCCGCGATGCTAGCGTGAAGCGCCGGCCTTGTTCAAGCCGCGCGCAGCCGCTAAACGGGTGCCCGCGCGGCCCCGTGGCTCAACCGGATAGAGCAGCCCCCTCCTAAGGGGCAGGTTGCAGGTTCGAATCCTGCCGGGGTCGCCAGTCATAGTTATTACCTCAAAATCAAGAGCTTACACACTAGAAATCCACCCAATGCGGTGAAAATGTGTGGCGTTTTGAGTGGCGTCGTCTGAGGCTCAACCCTACGGGCGAATCCCTAGCATTGAGCTAGAAGAAGGGATACGATCCCAGCCATCATATACGTAGAACAACCTTCGACGGGGCGGACAATGACAGGCTTAACCAAAAGGGAACGACTTCGTCGCGTGGCATTACTTTGTTGTCATTTCTCCAGGAATTTAGCCTACTACCGCGCGTGGCATAAGAGACTAGTCCCTGGTGAGTATGGGGAACTTCTTGCGACGATTGACGGAAACTTCATCGACATGGCAGTGCTCGAATGGTGCAAGCTCTTCGGCGATAGAAGAGGAAAGCACTGTTGGGGTGAAGTTGTAAGTTGCCAGGGTTTTGAAGTTGATATGCTCAAACATCTCGATGAAACAGATGATCAGTTCAAAAAATACATCGATGATATGCGCGAATATCGAAACATGTTCCTCGCGCACCTTGATGACGAACGTACTATGAATATTCCAAGAATGGACATAGCAGAAGGATCCGTCAAATTCCTCTACGACCATTTGATTTGCGTTGAGGCTACGGCTGGCGATCTGGAGGGGCTACCCACAGACTTGACGGCTTACCAGGAGGCATGTGGCAATAGAGCATTGTCTTTTCTTGGTCGCTGCAATTTTTGACTGTGTGCGGAAAATCAACCTGATAGAGACGGGATCACGACCTGAGCGACGAATGACGCAGAAGGGCTGGCTCCGGCCATCCGCTGCGGGCGGCATGAAGGTCGGCTCTGGGCCGTCCGCGCCCGCACCAGCGTCAACCAAGCACAAATTCAACCGTAGCTACGACAGGAAACATAAGCTCCACAGGTAGTCACATCCCCCACCTACCCAAGACCTTCTCAGCCGCTGCAGGGTCTTTTTTGATCCTTAGCACCGTTTGCCGCGTCAGCCCTGTCGCCTTGCTGATCTCCGATGTCCCTGCCCCGTTGCCCAGCATGTCCACGACCACGCCCAGCGCCTTTCGGTCATAACTGGGCTTCTTGCCCCGGTACTTTACCTTGTCCTGCCGTGCGGCTTCTATGCCAGCCTTCTGGGCTTCCTTCGTGGCCTCCGCCTGCGCCTGTGCCGTTGCTGCCATGAAGGCGATCAGTGCGTCTCTCACGGCCTCCTGCATGGGGTCTTGTGTGGCCCCGTCGAAGGTCAGCCCATTGATCACGGTCTTCACCACGACCCCTTGCCGCATGAAGTGCCGGATCGTGTCCGTGACGTCCTGATAGTTCCGACCCAGCCGATCCACCCAGCGCACTACCAGCGTGTCCCCATGACGCAGCTTGTCGAACAGTCGCTTGCCTTCAGGACGTTCTTGCAGCGTCGTACTGACGCCTGAGACCCCGTGGTCAGCGATCACCTCGTCAATCTCGAAGCCTGCCGCCTCTGCCTGCGCCTTCTGGTGGTCAAGGGTTTGGTCAGCGGTGGAAACACGCGCGTAGAAGATGGTCTTGGTCATGGTGTCCTCGTGTACGTTTGGGTTCTGTACGCTGATTATAGTGTACGTAGTCCCTAGTCAACCCTTGTGGACACCCGTCCGGACTCCCCCGGAGATGTACGCAGGCCTATAGCCCTACGGACACATCGCAAGCTGCCTTCCGTGGTGCGGGCACTGGTTGCTTGTCATTCCGGCAGGTGTATGGCACAGCGTATGGCAAGGTCACTAATGCAGATTGGCATTGGATATCAGCGCCTTGCGTGGTTCACCACCTAGAAGGACACGCAATCATGACAGACCTCATTCACATCACCATTCCGTTCCTTGGACGCCTCTACGCCCAGCGCGACACCATCACGCTACGACGCGTCGAATGCGCAGTACTGCACGGCCCCAGCGGCAAGGAATACCTCCTCTGCCTCGGGCGCCTCCGGGTCTACCTGACCCCGCCCCGTGTGATAGCTGCTGAGGCAAGCCCAGAGCGCCGCTGAGCGGGACAAGGAGTAGGGCTGCACCTTGTGGTGGCCCTGCCCCCTGATCGTCACCCCCTCACCCCCCAGCGTAACCCACAGGGGGGCGAAAGCTTCCTGCCGTATAGTGGTAAGCCGCTCAGATGTTTGCGCCCCAAACATTCCTGAGGTCAGAAGGGGAAATCATCCTCTTCCTCCTCGCAGCCTTGGCGCAACTCGTCCAGCACGTAGGCCAAGGTCAGCTTCGATAAGCGACGCTCAAGGACACGGGCAACAGCTTCCCATTGGCGGCTGCCCATGCTTCCAAGGGATGCACCAATCTCATCATCTAGCGCCTTTGCCCGCGCTTCGATCACCTGCTCCTGCATGTCCTCGTCCCACTCCTCTGGCTCAATCCCGTTCCATTCCCGCATTGCCGACCACCACGTATCGGGAAGGACTGCGTCTTCCTGCTCCAGCGCTTTTCGCGCCCTGCGCATCTTCGCAACGGTACCGTCGCTCACGCCAGTGGCCTTGACTGTCTGTGCCTTTGACAGGCCATGATCCGAGCAGACCAGACGCCACGCCGCGTTGTCACGCTCCGTCTTGGTCATCGGCAGTTTCGTCTTCGTGTTCTCGTTCAGAGCCAAGAGCATCGCGTCGGCTTCGCAGCATTCGTGAACGATCACCGGGACAGCCTTGGTGTGTCTGCTGGCAGCGTAGGCCGCGTGTCTGTGATGGCCATCTACCACGACAAAATCGCCTTCTCCGCGCTTCCACACGGTCATGGCGTCGAGCGTTTGCCCAGCGGCGATGGCATCGGCCAGCCCCCGCACGTGGTCCTCCGTTGTCTCGAACTCGCGGAACTGGAAGGTCTCAGGTTCCGTCTTGAGCTTGTTCAAGGCCATACGCATTCGCTTGGGGCGCGTAACCCCTTGTGTTTCATCGTTCATTTCTGGTGTTCTCTTCGGTACAGTGATCCAAATCGCTGATCCCAGCCTATGCAGAATGCACAGTCAGTAGCTGCATACCCTCGCAACGGCAAAAGCCCCGCCTCAGGCCCCCGCCAAGGCGACTTCACCTCGTCCACGGGAACCCGAAGCAGAAGCCACGGACCAGCCGAAGAGACCCGTGCGGCGTTGCTCTGGGGCCGTCGCCTCAGCGTCCACTCGGGTTTTCTTCAATGGTGGCACCCAGACACGTCCTCCAACGCACTGACCCTCTTCAACTTCAACGGCCACGACATCCGCGTCATCGACATCGACGGCCAGCCTTGGTTCGTGTCGGCTGACGTACTCCATGCCTTGGGCATCAAGCAGACGTCGCACGGCCATGCGACCAAGAACCTTAGCGCTGATGAACGCAAACTGTATCAGGTACAGAAAAGGGTACGGTCTCAGGTGATTACCTGCGAGAGCGGCATGTACAAGCTGGTCATGCGCTCAGACAAGCCCGAAGCCAAGGCGTTCCAGAACTGGGTGACCCGTGTGGTGCTGCCCGCGATCCACAAGCACGGCGGCTATGTCCGGGCTGAAGAGAACGTCGGCAAGGATCATTCAACCCCTGCTCGTCAGCGCATTCTGGTTCCGATCACCATTCCACCTCCGGCCAAGTGACCTTCTGCACCACCTCGCTCAGCACGTCATATCCCAAGCCCTCTGCGCTATAGGTGTCGAAGGTGATATTTCCGATCCTGTGGCCCAACAGTCGCTTGATCTCACGGGAACTGATTCGTGCATTCTCCAGCTTGTTCGTGACTGAGTGCCTGAAGCTATGGTAGACTAAATCCCTCTGATACCCCAGTTTCTTCTTCACCGCTGAAAACTCGTTCGTAAGCGTGGTGGGTGCGAGAGGCGAACTTACCCACTCAGCCGCGTCCTCAAGTATCTCGGGGTGACAAGGTATGCGTCTTGTGCGCCAAGCCCTCTTGGTCTCCGGCAAATATAGTGACGGGTTGTCGGTCTCGGCACCTTCAAGTCGAAGTCCACAGATACCGCTTCGCGATGCGCCGCTGTAAGCTGCAATCCTGACAGCCAACCATAGTCGTCGCATTTTGGTGTCCTTGATCGCGTCCATGATCCGCAAGTATTCATCATTGGTCACAGCCCGCACCTCAGTCGTATCTACGGCGCTGTCCATCTCGCGCACCGTCCACATCTGCTCATCACTCCTCCAGCCGTGATACCGCCAGATGCCCCGGTAGGCTGTCGTGTATTTCTGCACTGTGGCTTTGGCGTTATCGGTCAACAAGTCGTGCAGGAATCGCCGTGCTTTGCGCTGGGTGATCTCCTCCTTATAGGGGAATCGATCCAGTAGGATGGAAATGGCGCGGCAATACTCCGTCTTCGTCTTGTGCGCCTTGCCCCTCTTCGTCTCGAACCACTCCCAGCAGTACGGCTCAAGGGGCGTAAGGGACCCTCGCAGTATCTGTATCTCACGCCATATCGCTGCCCCTTTACCGCTCTTGATTACCTCGTCCCGTGCTTCGTCGAGTTCGTCCACGTCTCCTGAGGGCGCTTTCGGGTATGCGAGGGCGTCAATCTTGTCCGATAGGAAGGTAATGTGTTCAGGGATATCCTCCGGCGCTGCTTCTCGCTCCTCAAGCAGCATTGCGTCATCACTCAGATTCTCAGGGGGCGCTGTTGTGTTTTGGCTTGGCTGTCTATGCTGCCGAAGGCGCATCTCGGACCACAGGTCTTGATACTTCTTCAGTTTGGCATCGCGGAGCTTCCTAGCTACAATGGCATCGCCAGTCTTCAGCGACTGCTCAATGAACTTGGAAGCCCGGCCCGCGTAGAAGTCCATCACGTCAGTAGGGATGCGGAGCTTGAAGTGCCACCTCTCCCCGCGTTTGATCATGTGGTGGTTCTTGGTCTTCACGGTGCGCACCATAATGTGTGGAGTAATGTGTGACACACATGCACGTGAAGTACCTGATAATCAAGAGTATATGACCCTTCGAACCTATTCGCTTCCCTTCCTGCCGGGGTCGCCAGTGCTGTCCGCCAGCGCCCGCCGACTCAGCCGCCGGCGTTGCCGGCAAAGGGGGCGGCGTCACCCCACAGTTGGCGCACCCGCGCATCGCGGCCGCAGCCCTTGCGATACTTCTTGTACGATTTCGCCCGCGTGGTCGGACCAAAGCGCGTGAACAGAACCACTTCCTGGCTCTTGTAGTAGTCCTGGTGGTATTTTTCGGCCTCGTAGAATTCCGCCTGCGGCAGAATCGGCGTAACGATGTCGCGGCCCAGGGCCGCCTCGGCCTCGGCCAGCACCTTCTCGACCAATGCCCGTTCTTTCGGGCCATCGACAAAGATTGCGGTGCGATAGGGCGATCCACGGTCGCAGAACTGCCCGCCGGCGTCGGTCGGGTCGATCGAGCGCAGGAACATCTCCAGCAGCTTCTCGCGGCTGACCCGGTCCGGGTCGAACATGATCTCGACCGCCTCGAAATGGCCGGTGCCGCCACGCGAAACCTGCTTGTAGGTCGGGTTGTCCAGCGTGCCGCCGGTATAGCCCGACACCACCTCGCGCACGCCCGCCACCTTCTCGAAATCGGCCTCGACGCACCAGAAACAGCCGCCGGCGACGACCAGTTTCTGCTCGGCCCCGGCATGCGCCGGGTGTGCATCGACCATCAGACCCACCGCAATCGCGATCGCCAGGGCGGCCAGCCGCGCGTTTTCCAGGATATTGAACATGCATGCCCTCTTTTGGAAACCCGCGTACACCATGCCCTCCAACCACTGTTTCACCAAGCCGGTGCGGGGCGATAACACGAAGGCGTGAAGCCGCGTGAACACCGCGCGCCCGGATTGCATCGTCGCGCCTGCCGATTAAGGTAGCGCGCAAAACGAAAGGGCCAGCATGACCGACCACGTCACCACCCACCAGGCCGAAGACGACGCGCGCAACGCCGGCATCCTGATCTGGCTGAACGGCCAGCTTGTGCCGCGCGAGCGCGCGCTTGTCAGCGTCTACGACAGCGGCTTCATGCTGGGCGACGGCGTGTGGGAGGGGCTGCGCCTTTACAACGGGCGTTGGGCATTTGTTGACGATCACCTGGACCGGCTGTTCGAGGCCGCGCGCGCCATCGACCTCGATATCGGCCTGAGCCGCGCGCAACTGATCGCGGCGCTGGACGAGACACAGCGCGCCAACGGCATGGAAACCGACGCGCATGCCCGGCTGATGGTCACCCGCGGGGTGAAGGCACGGCCCTTCCAGCACCCCTCGCTTAGCCGCCAGGGCCCGACCGTGGCGATCATCATGGAACATTCCCGCCCCAGCCTGCCGCGCCCCATACGCCTGGCCACGGTTCCGCATGTCCGCGGCCTGCCGATGAGCCAGGACCCCAAGCTGAACTCTCATTCCAAGCTCAACTGCATCCTCGCCTGCATCGCCGCCGAAAAGGCCGGCGCGGACGAGGCGCTGATGCTGGATGTGCACGGCTTCGTGAATACCACCAACGCCTGCAACTTCTTCATCGTGCGCCGCGGCGAGGTCTGGACCAGCACCGGCGACTACTGCATGAACGGGATTACCCGCGCCAAGGTGATCGACCTGTGCCGTGCAAACGACATCCCCGTGTTCGAGCGAAACTTTTCCCTGGTCGACACCTACGGCGCGGACGAGGCGTTCCTCACCGGCACCTTCGGCGCCCAGACCCCGGTGGCCACGGTGGACGGACGCCAGGTCGGCACCGGCGAAATGGGCCCCGTGACCGAGCGTATCCGCGCGCTTTACAAGGCGCTTGTCGCCGAGGGGGCATGATGCACATCGCCATGTGGTCCGGGCCACGCAACCTGTCCACCGCCATGATGTATGCCTTCGCCGCGCGCGGCGACTGCGCCGTCGTGGACGAGCCCTTTTACGCCGCCTATCTCGCGCGTACCGGGTTGGACCACCCGATGCGCGACGCGATCATGGCCAGTCAGCCCACCGACCCGGGCCGCGTGGTCGCGGCGCTGACCGGGCCGGTGCCGGGGGCCAAGGCACATTTCTACCACAAGCACATGGCGCAGCACATGATCCCCGGAATACCGCGCGACTGGATCGGCGATATCACCAACGTCTTTCTCATTCGCCACCCGGCGCGCGTCGCCGCCAGCTTCTCGGCCAAGTACGACAACCCGACGCTTTCGGATATCGGCTTTACCCAGCAGTTGGAGCTTTTCCAGCAGCTCCGCGCCGAGGGGCATGATCCTGTCGTGATCGACTCGGCCGACATCCGCCGCGACCCGGCGACGATGCTGGCGCGGTTGTGCGCGGCAATCGGTCTGGACTGGACCCCGCGCATGCTGTCGTGGTCCCGGGGCGGGCACCCCGACGATGGCGTCTGGGCACCGCACTGGTACGGGGCCGTGCATCAAAGCACCGGCTTCGCACCGCCCGAGAGGGATCTGCCGGACCTGGCCGGTGCGCAGGCCCGGCTGGCGGATGCGGCGATGCCGGCCTACCATGCGCTTACCCGCCACAAGCTCTGACCGTCGGATACGCCGACAGGATACCGACGCAATACCGACGTGATACCGATCCGGTTTTTTCAGCCCTTCAACCGCCGCTCCCGTGCCGCCAGCAGTTTCAGCCGCAGCGCGTTGAGCTGGATGAACCCGGCCGCATCCTTCTGATCGTAGGCGCCGGCGTCGTCCTCGAAGGTGACATGCGCTTCGGAATAGAGGCTGTGCTCCGACCAGCGGCCAACGGTGCGCACCGACCCCTTGTAAAGCTTCAGCCGCACCGTGCCGGTGACATGGCGCTGCGAATGGTCGATGGCGGCCTGCAACATCTCGCGTTCGGGGCTGTACCAGAAGCCGTTGTAGATCGCTTCGGCATAGCGCGGCATCAGTTCGTCCTTGAGATGCGCCGCGCCGCGGTCGAGGGTGATCTGCTCGATCCCGCGGTGCGCCTCCAGCAGGATGGTGCCGCCGGGGGTTTCGTAGATGCCGCGGCTTTTCATGCCCACGAAGCGCCCCTCGACCAGGTCGAGCCGCCCGATCCCGTGTTTGCCGCCCAACTCGTTGAGCCGTGTCAGCACTGTGGCCGGGCTCATCGCCTGGCCGTCGATGCTGACGGCGTCGCCGCGCTCGAACCCGATCTCGATGAATTCGGGCGCGTCGGGCGCATCCTCGGGGCTTGTCGTGCGCTGATATACATACTCCGGCGCCTCTTGCGCGGGGTCTTCCAGCACCTTGCCCTCGGACGAGGTGTGCAGCAGGTTGGCATCCACCGAAAACGGCGCCTCGCCGCGCTTGTCCTTGGCGATGGGGATCTGGTTTTTCTCTGCAAAATCCAGAAGTTTCGTGCGGCTGGTCAGATCCCACTCGCGCCAGGGCGCGATCACCTTGATATCGGGGTTGAGCGCATAGGCCGCCAATTCGAACCGCACCTGGTCGTTGCCCTTGCCGGTGGCACCGTGTGCCACCGCGTCGGCGCCGGTTTCCTCGGCGATCTCGACCAGGCGCTTGGAAATCAGCGGCCGCGCGATCGAGGTGCCCAGCAGGTAGAGCCCCTCGTAAACCGCGTTGGCGCGGAACATCGGGAACACGAAATCGCGCACGAACTCCTCGCGAATATCCTCGATATAGATGTTCTCGGGCTTGATCCCCAGTAGCTCGGCCTTCTGGCGCGCGGGGTCCAGCTCCTCGCCCTGGCCCAGGTCGGCGGTGAATGTCACCACCTCGCAGCCGTACTCGGTTTGCAGCCACTTCAGGATGATCGAGGTATCCAGACCCCCGGAATAGGCCAGCACGACTTTCTTGGGCGCGGACATCATGTTTCCCCTTGTCATCAACGGTCGCTGCGCGCTTAGCGGGTTTTCCGGCGCGGGGCAAGGCGGGGGCTTGCGCCGCTGATCCGACTGGGCCAGACAATTGCAATGACCAGTTTCCGCGACACCGCCCGTTCCGCCACCGCCGCCATGCGTGCGGTGTTCCCGGCCACGCCGTTGCAACGCAACGCGCACCTGTCGGAACGCTTCGGTGCCGACATATGGCTCAAGCGCGAAGACCTGTCGCCGGTGCGGTCCTACAAGTTGCGCGGGGCGTTCAACGCTATGCGCAAGGTGCTGGAAAGCAACCCGGAAAAGGGGCTTTTCGTGTGCGCCAGCGCCGGCAACCACGCGCAGGGCGTGGCCTTCATGTGCCGCCATTTCGGCGTGCGCGGCGTGATCTTCATGCCGGTGACAACGCCGCAACAGAAGATCCACAAGACCCGCACCTTCGGCGGCGACGCGGTCGAGATCCGCCTCACGGGCGACTATTTCGACGACACGCTCGCCGCGGCCAAAACGTTCTGCGCCGAAAAGGGCGCGCATTTCCTTGCCCCGTTCGACGATACCGACGTGATCGAAGGGCAGGCCTCGGTCGCCGTCGAGATCGAGGAACAGATGGCCGGGCTGCCCGACCGGGTGATCTTGCCGGTAGGCGGCGGCGGGCTGTCGGCGGGCGTGCGCGGCTACTTCGGTGATGCCTGCGCCTACAGCTTTGTCGAGCCGCAGGGCGGCGCCAGCCTTGCCGCGGCGCTGGCCGCGGGGACGCCTGTGAAACTGGAGCGCGTCGATTCTTTCGTCGATGGCGCGGCGGTGGCGTGCATCGGCGCCAAACCCTTTGCGCGGCTGGCGGATGTGAACCCCGACGACGTTTTCGCCGCGCCCGAGGACCGCATCTGCGTCACCATCCTGGAGATGCTCAACGTTGAGGGCATCGTGCTGGAACCGGCAGGTGCGCTGGCGGTGGACGCGCTGGATGACGTGGCCGCGCGGATACGGGGCAAAACGGTCGTCTGCATCACCTCTGGCGGCAATTTCGATTTCGAACGCCTGCCCGAGGTCAAGGAACGCGCACAACGCTACTCGGGCGTGAAAAAATATTTCATCCTGCGTCTTCCGCAGCGGCCCGGTGCGCTCAAGGAATTCCTCAACATTCTCGGGCCGCAGGACGATATCGCGCGGTTCGAATACCTGAAGAAGTCGGCGCGCAATTTCGGCTCTGTTCTGATCGGGATCGAGACGCGCGAGGCGGCCAATTTCGACATCCTGTTCCAGCGGCTCGATACGGCCGGATTCACCTACCGCGACATCACCGACGACGCGATCCTGGCCGAATTCCTGATCTGAGTCAGGCGCTGAGCCGCGCCTGCAAACCCGTCAGGAAGGCGGCTTTCGACTCGTCGTAGCAGGCCAGAATCGCAGCCACGTCGACCTGCTCGGCGCGGTCGGCGGCGGCGTCCTGTTCACCGGCCTGGCAGATCGCGGCGAAGCGCGCGAAGCCCAGGTTCATGGCGCTGCCCTTGAGAAAATGCAATTGGCATTCCAGCTTGCCGGGCGCAGGGTCGGCGCGAAGCGCCTCGACCACCTCGGTGACTTCGTCAATAAACAGCGCCACCACGTCGTTGAAATCCTCGACCCCGATTTCATCTCTAAGCTCGGCGATGCGATCCCAGTCGATCATGGCAGACTCCTCGTTACTCGTGTTCCGGCCAAAGGCTGGCGCGCAAGGCTTAACGCAAGCCTTAAGAGCCCGGGAAACTGCGTAGAATGCGACCTTTCACAGATTGTTAAGGCCGTGCCGCCTAGGCTCGGGCGAACGAAAACACGCACAGCGTTGACAGGGGGCGCATTTGGACGGGCCCACATCCGAGCCATCGACCGGTCGCATCGAGGTTGAGCATGTGCGCAACGTCCTTGTGGTCGATGACAGCAAGTTGCAGCGGCGCATCCTGTCGGCCTCGCTGGCGCGCTGGGGCTTCGCGGTGAGAGAGGCCGCGTCGGGCACCGAGGCGCTGGCGCAGTGCCGCGAAACCCCGCCCGACATCGTGCTCAGCGACTGGATGATGCCCGGCATGGACGGGCTGGAATTCTGCCGCGCGTTTCGTGACATCCCGCGCGACCAGTACGGCTATTTCATCCTGCTGACCTCGAAGGCCGAAAAGGAAGCGGTGGCGCGCGGCCTTGATTGCGGCGCCGACGACTTCCTCAACAAGCCTGTCAACTCTGCCGAGTTGCGCGCACGCATCAACGCCGGCGCGCGGCTGCTGCGCGCGCAGCGCGACCTGAAGGAAAAGAACCGTTTGCTCAGCGATACGCTGGACCAGTTGCAGACACTCTACGATGCGCTCGACCGCGACCTCATAGAGGCGCGCAAGCTGCAACAGTCACTTCTGCGCGACCGTCAGCGCGTGTTCGGACCCGCCCGGGTGTCGCTAGTGCTTCAATCAAGCGGCCATGTCGGCGGCGATCTGGTCGGGCTCTACCCGATCAACGAGGCGCATTTCGGGGTGTTCGCGATCGACGTATCCGGGCACGGGATCAGTTCGGCGCTGATGACGGCGCGGCTTGCCGGCTACCTTTCGTCGGCAGCGCCCGAGCACAACATCGCCCTGCGCAAGACCGCCGACGGCCACTATGCGCCGCGCGCGCCGGCGCAGGCGGTGGGAATTCTCAACCGCATGATCCTGGACGAAATGGCGACCGAGCACTACTTCACGCTCCTGCTGGCCGATGTCGACATCCGCGACGGCACGGTGCGCTTTGCCCAGGCGGGCCACCCGCATCCGCTGGTTCAGCGCCGCGACGGGCGCATCGAGGCAATCGGCACCGGTGGCCTGCCTGTCGGGCTGATCCCCGGCGCGACCTTCGAGCAGTCTCAAACCACGCTTCGCCCCGGAGACCGGCTGCTGATCCAGTCAGACGGAATCACCGAATGCGCGGCGCCTGATGGCAGCCTTCTCAACGACGAGGGGCTGATGGACATGCTTGCCGGGATGCAAGACCTGACCGGCAGCGACCTGTTGACCGGGGTTCTGGCCCGGCTGAACGATTACGCCGGCCACACCGACCTGGCCGACGACATCTCGGCCGTGCTGCTGGAGTTCTGACGGTGGGCCCGCCACAGCCACCACGCAGCAAAGTGCCGGTCGCCACCATTGCGCAACCGGGCGGCCGCCGCGCCCGCGGAAAGCCACAACGCGCGGTGCCCCGGTTCGGTGGGCTCATGCAAGGCCCGAACCGGCCGGGCAACATAGATCAGGCAGATCTTTTCCGCCCACAAGTCGTAGTCGGGCATGTAGGCAAAACGCCGGAAAGCCCCCACCCGGCGCGGTGCCGCGATCTTCCAGCCGGTTTCCTCCAGCACCTCGCGGTGCAGCGCGGCGAGCGGCGATTCGCCGGGGTCGATACCGCCACCGGGCAGTTGCAGCTCTGGCCACGGCCAGGATTGGTGGGTGAGCAACACGTCATCGCCGCGCGGCAAGATCGCATAGGCACCGACACGGCGCCGATACGCCTGGTCGCGCCGTGGAGGATTGCCGAACCGCCTGATCATCGCTGTACCCCCGCCTTGGTCGATGCCTTGCCCCGCCTATATCGACGCGGTATGCGAGAACAAGGCGCACAGGGGTAATCATGACACTGGGATCGAAAATCGCCTGGGACGACACGGTGCTGCCGTTCCAGTTGGACAAAGCGGACATTCGTGGCCGCCTGGTCCGCCTCGATGGGGTGCTGGACGGGGTGCTCCGACAGCACGCCTACCCGCCCCAGATCGAGGCGCTGGTGGCCGAGATGACCCTGCTTACGGCGCTGATCGGCCAGACCATCAAGCTGCGCTGGAAATTGTCGCTGCAGGTGCAGTCGAAAGGCGCGGTGCGGATGATCGCCACCGATTACTTCGCCCCCACGCAAGACGGCGAGCCGGCGCGCATCCGCGCCTATGCCAGCTTCGACGCGGACAGGCTCACCGCCGAGCCCGCGTTCAGCCAGATCGGCGAAGGCTATTTCGCCATCCTTCTGGACCAGGGACGCGGCACGACGCCCTACCAGGGCCTGACGCCGCTGGCGGGCAATTCGCTCGCCGCCTGTGCCGAGGCCTATTTCGCCCAGTCCGAACAACTGCCGACACGCTTTGCGCTGAGCTTCGGCAAGTCCAGCGAACCGGGGGTGCCCGAATGCTGGCGCGCCGGCGGGATGATGCTGCAGCACATGCCCCAGGCGTCGCCCGGTGCCGACCAAGGCGCGAGCGGCGCGGCGGGGCTCATGCATGCACGCGACCTGGTGTCGGGCGACAATGCGGAGAACTGGACCCGCGTGAACCTGCTGCTCGATACGGTGGACGACCTGGAGCTGATCGGGCCACGCCTGGCGCCGACCGACCTGCTGGTGCGGCTGTTCCACGAGGAGCGCCCGCGCGTCTTCGCGACACAGCCGGTACGCTTCGGCTGCACCTGTTCCGAAGCGCGCGTGCGCAGCAGCCTGTCGATCTACTTGGCGCGCGACATTGCGCACATGACCACCGAAGGCGGGCGCGTCACGGCCGATTGCCAGTTCTGCGGCGCGCACTATGACCTTGACCCGGCGTCGCTGGGCTTCGAGGCGGGAAAGGATGCCGGTGACGCGGACTGATCCTCTTGCACGGCTGACATCGGCGCTGGCGCAGGCGCAGGCAACAGCCCCGTCGTCGGATTTCGACCTCAACCCGGATGTGGTATTGGCCGCCGGGCGCAAATTGCGCCCCGCCGGCGTTCTGGTGGCGCTGCGTGCGGCGGCTGACGGGCCGCGCGTGGTGCTGACGAAACGCGCCTCGGGGCTCAAGCATCACCCCGGGCAAATCGCCTTTCCCGGCGGCAAGCAGGACCGCGATGATGCCGACCTCACCGCCACCGCGCTGCGCGAAGCACACGAGGAAATCGCGCTGGCGCCCGATGACGTGCTGGTGCTGGGCCTTTTGCCGCCCCACGAAACGGTGACGGGGTTCACGGTGACGCCGGTTCTGGCGTGGGTGGAGGATGCGTTTACCCCGGTGCCCGAGCCCGGCGAGGTGGACGAAATCTTCGAGGTGCCACTCGACCACCTGACCGATCCGGCGCGCTACAGCATTCAGTCGCGGCGCTGGCGCGGGCAAGAGCGGCGCTATTACACCGTTCCCTACGGGCCCTACTACATTTGGGGCGCGACCGCGCGCATGCTGCGCACGTTGGCAGAGGCAATGGCGAAGACATGAAGCTTTCGGCCGACTGGATCAACAGGGCGGAAACGCAGGCGGCATGCGCGGCTCTGACGCATGCCGGCCATCAGGCGTGGTTCGTGGGCGGCTGCGTGCGAAACACGCTGCTGGGCCAGCCGGTGAGCGATATCGACATCACCACCGACGCGTACCCGGAAACGGTCATGGAACTGGCCGCGCGGGCGGGCCTGCGCGCGGTGCCTACCGGAATCGACCACGGCACCATCACAGTGATCAGCGGCCATGTCCCGCACGAGGTAACGACCCTGCGACGCGACGTGGAAACCGACGGGCGACACGCCATCGTGGCCTATGCCGAGACCGTCGAGGAAGACGCGCACCGCCGCGACTTCACCATGAACGCGCTTTATGCCGCGCCCGACGGCACGCTTCGCGACCCCTTGGGCGGGCTGGCGGATCTGAGGGCGCAGCGGGTGCGGTTCATCGACGACCCGGAACAACGCATCCGCGAGGATTACCTGCGCATCCTGCGCTTTTTCCGCTTTCATGCCTGGTATGGCGATGCCGACCGCGGCCCCGACGCGGACGCGCTGGCGGCCATCGCGGCCACCCTCGACGGGCTGGGTGCACTGTCGCGCGAACGCATCGGCGGCGAACTTCGCAAGTTACTGTCTGCCCCCGACCCGGCGCCGGCCGTGGCCACGATGCGCAACCTCGGGGTTCTGGCGCGGGTTTTGCCGGGCGCGAATGACACGGCGCTCGCCCCGCTGGTGCACCTGGAGCGCGAATCGGCCACGCCAGCCAACGCGATGCGCCGCCTTGCCGCCCTCGGCGGCGAGGGTCTTCAGGACGGGCTGCGCCTGAGCAATGCCGAGACGCGCACGCTGGCGGTACTGCGCCAGGGCATCGGCGACAGCGACGGGGCGGCGGCGCTCGGCTACCGCCACGGCGCGGCACAGGCGCGCGATATCGTGCTGTTGCGCGCGGCGATCTTGCAAACTCCGCTCGACCCGGCGGACCTTGCCGCGGTCGAGGCCGGCGCCGCGGCGGAGTTCCCGGTCAAGGCGGCCGACCTGATGCCGGCGCTGCAGGGGCCGGCCCTGGGCCGGCGTCTGAAAGAACTGGAACGTCGCTGGATCGCGTCGGGCTTTCGGCTCACGCGTGAGGAATTGCTCGGCTGACAGTGGCACCGAGGCGCCGTGGGCCTGGCAGGAACAAAGGGGATCGCGACACCGTGGAACAGCACCGGATCAACCGACTTGGCCTGCACGGTGACGGGGTTGCCGAGGGGCCAGTCTATGCCCGGGGCGCCCTGCCCGGCGAACTGGTGGAAGGCGTGCGCGAGGGCGACCGGCTGCAACAGGTGCGCATCCTCGAGCCGTCCCCGGACCGGGTCAAGCCGCCCTGCCGCCACGCGAAGAATTGCGGCGGCTGTCAGTTGCAGCACGTCAGCAACACCTTTGTCGCGGCCTGGAAAGTCGACGTGGTTCGGCAGGCACTGGCAGCGCAGGGAATCGAGGCGCCGCTGCGCCCCATCGTGACCTCGCCGCCGGGTTCGCGCCGCCGCGCGACGCTGTCGGCGCGGCGCGGCAAATCCGGGGCAATGGCCGGGTTTCACGCGCGCGCCTCGGATACGGTGGTGCCGATCCCCGACTGCCATCTGCTGTGCCCTGAATTGATGGCGGCGCTGCCCGTGGCCGAGGCGCTGGCACGCACGGGCGCCAGCCGCAAGGGCGAGCTGAGCGTGCAGGCGACCGCCTCGCTGGCCGGTCTGGACATCGCGGTGCGCGACGGCAAGGCACTGGACGCGCCGCTGCGCACCACGCTGGCCGAGGTGGCCGGCCAATACGCGCTTGCGCGGCTGACATGGGATGGCGAAGTCATCGCGATGCGCGCACGCCCCGAACAGGCCATCGGCCAGTGCCGGGTGACGCCGCCGCCGGGCGCCTTTCTGCAAGCCACCGCCGAGGGCGAACGCGCGTTGCAGGCCGCCGTGACCGAGGCGCTGTCGGGCGCGGATCGCGTCGTCGATCTGTTCGCGGGCTGCGGCACTTTCGCCTTGCCGCTGGCCGAAGCGGCGCGGGTGCATGCCGTCGAGGGGGACGCCGCAATGCTGGGGGCACTGGATCACGGCTGGCGGCATGCCACCGGGCTCAAGCCCGTCACGACCGAGGCCCGCGATCTGTTCCGCCGCCCGTTGTGCGCCGACGAGTTACGCCAATTCGGTGGGGCAGTGATCGACCCGCCTCGCGCCGGAGCCGAAGCACAGACCGCCGAGCTGGCCCGCGCAGGTCCGGCCCGCGTTGCCATGGTGTCGTGCAACCCGGTGACATTCGCCCGCGACGCGCGCATAATGATTCGCGCGGGGTATCGCGTCGGTTTCGTGCAGGTGGTGGACCAGTTCCGCTGGTCCACGCATGTCGAACTGGTGGCCGGGCTGGAACCGGCGTAAGCGCAAGGCGCGGAGGTGTGGAATGGTGCGGATTCTGACGGTTTTGATGGCGGTCGCGGCGCTGGCCGGCTGCGCCAGCAAGTTCCGCACCTATGACGGCCCCGAGGTGACCCGGCTGATCCTGCTCAAGCAGGAGCGCAAGCTGCACCTGATGCACAACGACACGGCGCTGAAAAGCTACAACGTCGGGATGGGCTTTGCCCCCGAGGGGCACAAGCAGCAAGAGGGCGATGGCCGCACGCCCGAGGGCGAGTACCTGATCGACCGCCGCAACCCCGACAGTGAATTCCACCTGTCCATCGGTATCTCGTATCCCAACGAAGACGACATCGCCCGCGCCGAGGCGGCCGGGCGCGACCCGGGCGGCGACATTTTCATTCATGGCCGGCCCTTGCCCTACATCCTGGGCGGGCGCGACTGGACGGCGGGCTGTGTCTCGGTCAGCAACCGCGAAATAGAAGATATCTACGCGATGGTGCGCAACGACACGCCGATAACTATTCTGCCGTGACTTGTTCCTGCGTGCCCTGCGACCCGTCGCCGGTGATCAGCGTCCACCATATCTTGCCGTTGGGTTCCTGATAC
Source organism: Sediminimonas sp. (assembly GCF_024637375.1). Lineage (GTDB taxonomy): Bacteria > Pseudomonadota > Alphaproteobacteria > Rhodobacterales > Rhodobacteraceae > Sediminimonas. The sequence goes on from NZ_JAGXFK010000087.1 coordinate 39,934, forward strand.
CAGGCAAAGCCCAGGTCGGTGGCCTGCCTGTTGGTAATCACGCGCCGGGTACTGCGTTCTTCCATCCAGGCCGACAGGGTCTGCAATTCGGTTTCGTAGGTCTCGGAAATGTTCTCGCCCAGGAACACGCCATCATAGCCACTGCGCTGGACCCGGTTGATGGGCGACGACCCGTCCGACCCGAAATGCCACGGCCGGTTCTGGCGGGACATGTCGCGCGAATGCGTCTCGGCCGCGGCGTTGAGCCGTGCGTTCAGCTTCAGTGGCCGTGCGCCCGCGGCCTCGCGCAGCGAATTCACCGCATCCAGCATGCGAAACTGAACCTTGGACTTGTCGGCAAAACCGATCCGGTAGAGCCGCGGCAGCGGCTTGCCGTCAGATCCCATGGAGGGCGCTGACGGTTCCGGCGTCGTGCACGCGGCAAGCAGAATGGCAAGGGCACCGAAAACGGACAGAAGTCGCATCATGAGAAGGATCCAGAATAATTTCGTACCTGCTTACAGCGGCGCGTGGCGATTTTCAAACGCACATCCGCGTGAGAAGAGGTTTCTGACATCGGTTTGATTTGCGAGTGCTGCATTCAAGCCATATATCTAGAACCGGATTACCTGATCCGATGGTTTGTGGAGTTGTGGAGCAGCAAGATGAAGAAACCCGGTTTGACACGTTTTTCGCGAAGGGCCTTCGTCATGGGCAGCTCGGCCTTCGCCGCCGCACCGGTGCTTGCGCAACAAGCACCCACGGGGCCTGACACCGTCGAGACGGAAGAAGCCCTGTCGCCGAGCGTCCGCCGGAACATATCGTCGTTCCGCGCGCTTGATTGGCGGCCCTATTTCACCAACCTGCGCAATGGCGCGATCCTTGTCGATGTGGATTCGCGCGCGCTGCATTTCTGGTCGGAAGATGAGAGCATCTACAAACTCTATCCCTCCAGCGTGCCGCTCACCGAGGATCTGACGCGCCGCGGCCGCACCCGCGTGGTGCGCAAGGTCGAAGGCCCCTCATGGCGGCCCACCCCGGCAATGAAGCGGCGCAACCCCGAATGGCCCGACTACGTGCCGCCCGGCCCGGAAAACCCTCTCGGAACACACGCGCTGTACCTGAGTTGGACGTATTACCGCATCCACGGCACCCACGACACGCGCAAGATCGGTCGGCGTTCGTCGAACGGCTGCATCGGCCTTTACAACGAACATATCCAGGAATTGTTCAAGCTGACGAAAGTGGGCACCCAAGTGTTGCTTATTTGACCACATCGCAATCGTTTGCGCGCCGGCACCGTCAACTTGGGTTTGCATTTTTGCGACATTACTGCTTAGACAGACTCACGAGGTAAGTCTTGGGTGCCTGCCGCAAATGTATTGTCGGTAGGCGAATTTCTGGAGGATAACATGAAGAAACTCGTTCTCGCTGCTGCTCTTTCCGCCGCTGCATCGACCGCTTTTGCCGGGAGCTATGCCGAGCCCGTCGTCGAAGCGCCGGTTATCGTGGAAGAGACCGCCAGCTCCTCGGCCGGCAACGTTCTGGTGCCGCTGATCCTGCTGGCCGCAATCGCCGTCGTCGTTTCTCACTGATCGCACGACTGCAAGACCATGAAACCTGGAAAGGCGGTGGACGTGTTCCACCGCCTTTTCTTTTTCCGGCTCCGCCAGGCCCCAGGCCCGCTGTGCCGCGTCAGTCGATCCAGCCCTTGAGGTTCTCGTCGATCACGGCACTCAGCGCCTTGATGTGGGCCGGGGTATCGTTGAGGCACGGGATGTAGGTGAACTGTTCGCCGCCCGCTTCTTCGAAACTTTCGCGGATTTCCTCGTTGATTTCTTCCAGCGTCTCGATGCAATCGGCGGAAAAGGCTGGTGCAATGACGGCGATCTTCTTTTTTCCGTCCTCTTTCGCCAGCCGCGCGACCTCGTCCACGGTATAGGGCTTGAGCCATTCCTCGGGGCCGAACACCGACTGGAACGTGGTGGTGATCCGGGTCTCGTCCCAGCCCAGCCGCTCGCGCAAGAGGCGCGTCGTTTTCTGGCACTGGCAGTGATACGGATCGCCCTGCATCAGGTAGCGCCTAGGCATGCCATGATAGGACACCACCAGGATGTCGGGCCGCGCGGCGACGTCGGCATAGGCTTTCTCGACCGATTCCGCCAGCGCCTCGATGTACAACGGATGCTCGAAATACGGCGCGACCGTGCGCGCGGTCGGCTGCCATGTCTCCTGCATGAGAGCCTTGAAGAACGCATCGTTCGCCGTGGCCGAGGTAGCGCCGGCATAGTGTGGGTAAAGCGGGAAAAACAGGATCCTGGTGCATCCCGCCTCGACCATTGCGCGCACTTTCGAGCGGGTCGAAGGGTTGCCGTAGCGCATGCAGAAATCCACCATCACGCTATTGCCGTGGCGGGCCTGCATTTCCTTGGCGATTGCCGCGGTCTGATTCTTGGTGATGGTCATCAAAGGGCTTTCGCCCCTGTCCTCGTTCCAGATCGACTTGTAAGCGGCGCCGCTGGTGAAGGGGCGCTTGGTAAGGATGACAAGCTGCAATAACGGCTGCCATTTCCACGGGCTGTAGTCGATCACCCGGCGATCCGACAGGAACTCGTTCAGGTAGCGGCGCATCGACCAGTAATCGTAGTTGTCGGGGGTGCCGAGATTGGCCAGCAGCACGCCGATCTTCTGCGGCTTGATCGCCGGATGATCGGCCGGGGCGTGCGCGGGGCGCGTTGCGGTATCGGTGGCGTGCGGCATCTGGCGGCTCCCAATTGACTACTTCGGCGCGGCGATTTCGGCGCATATCTGCGGCTGACATAACGGGTGATCCGCGCACGTCAATCTGCAAGGGGCTTTTCGACGCTGCCCAGGGCATCGGCCAACCGCGCGGTGGCCGAGCCTGGCCGCAACGGTTTGGGCTGGCTATCGTCGGGGGCCCATCCGGTGAGAAACATCAGCTCGAACGTGGCCGGGATGCGCCCGTCCGCGCCGGCATGGGTTTCGGCATAAAGATCGGCGGCGATGCGCAGGACCGCCGGCCGCGTCGGCCGGCGCATGCGCTGCGCCAGCGCGTTGCCCTCGCCCATGGCGCGCAGATCGTGCATCAGGTGAAAGGCATCGCGGTAACTGGCACTGAGCGGCACCGAATCGGCCACCGGCAGCGCAAGTCCCGCCCGTTGCAACAATGCACCCAGGTCGCGGATGTCCCCCATCGGCAGAACACGGGGGGAAAGCCCCCCCGTCACCCGCGATTCGGCGCTGGCAAGGGCGGCGCGCAGCTCTTGCAGGGTATCGCCGCCGAACAGCACCGCCAGCAACAGGCCGTCGGGTTGCAGCGCCCGCCGGCACTGGATCAACTGCCCGACCGGGTCGTCGGCCCAGTGCAGCGCCATCGCGTGAATGACCAGGTCGTGCGCTCCTTGCTCAAGCGCCAACACCTCGTCGTCGCCGACAACGCGCGCCTGCGGGTACTGCTCTGCCCAGAACGTGGCGTCACCGGTCACGACGGCGGGCTTGGTAAAGGCTCTGTTAACCATTTCCAGCCGAAACTGGAGTTCCTCCAGCGCGCTTTGCTGGAGGAACCGCGCGGGCGCGCGGGCGGCTCGGGTGCGGTTGCGCATCAGCGCGGCGCGGTCGGTCAGGCGGGGGGCGTCTGTCATGACTGCCAAGATAGGGGGCTGCGCATGGAGTTTCAAACCGCGTTGCGCGTGCTCTACCCGGCGCGATGCCTGTCCTGCGGCGTGCAGGTGGACAGCGACTTCGGCCTATGCGGCGCGTGCTGGCGCGATACCCCCTTCGTCGGTGGACTGGTCTGCGACACCTGCGGCGTGCCGTTGCCCGGCGAGGCAGGCGAGGCGCCGGTTCTGTGCGACGATTGCATGGCCATGCCGCGCCCCTGGGCCCAGGGGCGCGCGGCGCTTCTTTACCGCGACAATGCCCGCAAGATGATCCTTGGGCTCAAACACGGCGACCGGCAGGATATCGCCCGCCCGGCAGCCCTGTGGATGGCCCGCGCGGCGCGGCCCATGCTTGCCCCCGACATGCTGATCGCGCCTGTGCCGCTGCACTGGACACGGATGCTCAGGCGACGTTTCAACCAGGCGGCACTGCTGGCGCATCACCTGGGCCGGCAGACCGGCCTGCCGGTGTGCCCCGATCTGCTGCACCGACGCCGCCGCACGCGGCCGTTGGAGGGCGTCGACCGCGCAGCGCGTTTCGGCCTGCTGGCCGACGCGATCACGGTTCACCCGCGCCGCGCCGCGCGCCTGCAGGGACGGCCGGTGCTGATCGTGGACGACGTAATGACCAGCGGCGCGACACTGGCTGCGGCCACCGATGCCTGCCTCGCGGGCGGGGCCGCGCACGTTTGCGTCATGACACTGGCGCGCGTTGCAAAGCATGCCTAAATCCGCGACAAACACGGAAACGAAAGGAATTCACGTATGCAACCGGTCGAGATTTACACATCGCCCCTGTGTGGCTTTTGCCATGCGGCCAAGCGGCTGCTGAAGCAGAAAGGCGTCAGCTATTCCGAGGTCAACGTCTGGGCCGACCCGGCGCGCAAGCCCGAGATGATCCAGCGTGCAAATGGCGGGCGGACGGTGCCACAGATCTTTGTTGGCGACACCCATGTGGGCGGCTGCGACGAGTTATATGCGCTGGAAAAGGCTGGCAAGCTCGACGCGCTGCTGGCCGGGTGAGCGGCATGCGCGCGGCGCTGCTGCAACTCAATTCCGGCGACGACCCCGCCGAGAACCTGACCGCGACGCAGGCGCGGGTGCGGCAGGCGGCCGCGGGCGGCGCCGACCTGGTGCTGACGCCCGAGGTGACCAACTGCGTCTCGACCAGCCGCACCCGGCAGCACGAGGTGCTCAGCCCCGAGGATGACGATCCGACGCTGGCGGCGCTGCGCGACCAGGCCTGCGAACTGGGGCTGTGGCTGCTGATCGGATCGCTGGCGCTGAAAACCGGCGACGACGACGGGCGTTTCGCCAACCGCTCGTTCCTGATCGGGCCGGACGGGGCCGTTCACGCGCGCTACGACAAGATTCACATGTTCGACGTGCAGGTCTCGGAAACCGAAACCTTCCGCGAATCGGCCGCGTTCCGGCCCGGCAACCGTGCCGTATGTGCCGACACGCCCTTTGCCCGGCTGGGGCTGAGCATCTGTTACGATGTCAGGTTTGCGTATCTTTACCGGCGGTTGGCCCATACCGGCGCGCAGGTGCTTACAGTGCCGGCGGCGTTCTCGCCGGTCACCGGCGCCGCACACTGGGAGGTGCTGCTGCGCGCCCGCGCGATCGAGACCGGCAGCTTCGTACTGGCCCCGGCGCAGACCGGGCGCCACAAAGCGACGCGAGGCAAGCCGCGCGAGACCCACGGGCACAGCCTGGCGGTGGCCCCATGGGGCGAGGTGCTGGCGGATGCCGGCACCGCACCGGGCGTCACATTCGTTGATCTGGACATGCAAGACGTGGCACAAGCACGTAGGCGCGTTCCCGCGCTCGAGCATGATCGCGAATTCGATGGCCCGGATGGATGACCCCAGCAATGCCCTTGCCGTTGCGCTGTTCAGTGAAATCCTGACGGCCGATCAACTGGTGCGCAACAGGTTGTCGCGCATCCTGCCCAAGGGCATGGAGATTTCGCATTTCTCGGTGCTCAACCACCTTGCCCGGGCCGGAGTGGAACGCAGCCCCGCGCAACTGGCACGCAGCTTTCACGTCACCCGCGGTGCGATGACCAACACGCTGGGTAAGCTGGAATGGGCGGGCTATATCCACATCCGGCCCGACTGGGACGATGCGCGCCGCAAGATGGTCGCCATCAGCCCGGCCGGGCGGCGGGCGCGCGATTCGGCACTGGCGGCGATTTCACCCATGATCGGCGAATTGATCGCCGAACTGGGCGAAGACAAGGTGCGCGCCATGCTGCCGATTCTGCGCGAGCTGCGGCTCAAGCTCGAAGACGGCTGAGTGCGCCGCTCAACCGGACCGTTTCACACTGTCACACTGGTGGTGACGTAGTTCACGCTCAGGTCTCGCGACGAGAGCCGCCATTGCCACGACACCGGGTTGAAGACGAACCCCTTGCGGTCGACCGGGTCGAACCCGGCCTCGCGCAGCAGGTCGTAAAGCTCGTCGGGGGTGATGAATTTCGACCACTGGTGCGTGCCCCTGGGCAGCCAGCGCATGACGTGCTCGGCGCCCACGATGGCGATGGCAAAGCTTTTCGGGTTGCGGTTGATGGTCGAGCAAATGTGCAGCCCTCCGGGCCGCAGCAACTGCCGGCAGGCGGTCAGGTAGGCCAGCGGGTCGGCAACGTGTTCGACCACTTCCATGTTCAGCACCACGTCAAACTGCTCGCCCGCCTCGGCCAGTGCCTCGGCGGTGGTGAAACGGTAGTCGATATCCAGCCCCGATTGCTGCGCGTGAAGTTGCGCGACCGGGATGTTGCGCTCGGCCGCGTCGGCGCCCACGACCTCGGCGCCAAGCCGCGCCATGGGTTCCGACAACAGCCCGCCGCCGCACCCGATATCGAGCAGGCGCAAGCCGGCAAAGGGCTGCGCGCCGCTCAGATCCCGATCGAATTCCGCCGCGATTTGCCCGGTGATATAGTCGAGTCGGCACGGATTGAGCATGTGCAGCGGCTTGAACTTTCCGTTCGGATCCCACCACTCGGCGGCCATGGCCTCGAACTTGGCAACTTCGGACGAATCGATGGTGCTGTGACCGGCTTGCATTCTGCTCTCCATGTGCTCTTTTGAGTGCCCGTGGTTGATATAGGACTATCATGGACAAATTCCCGAGCCAAAAGAGCGCACATGCTTACCTGCATCCACCGCGCGAGCCGTTCGATCAGCGGATGATCGACGTCGGCGATGGCCACAGGATCTATGTCGAGCAATCCGGCAACCCCGGCGGCCGCCCCGTCGTGGTGCTGCATGGCGGGCCGGGCGGTGGCTGCAGCCCGGCGATGCGGCGCTATTTCGATGCCCGGGCCTACCGCGTGATCCTGTTCGACCAGCGCGGGTGCGGCCGGTCACAGCCGCATGCCAGCGTCGAGGCGAACACGACCTGGCACCTGGTCGCCGATATCGAACGAATCCGCACCGAACTGGAGATCGACCGCTGGACTGTTTTCGGCGGCAGTTGGGGGGCGACACTGGCGCTGATCTATGCCCAGGCCCATCCCGACTCGGTCGCGCGGCTGATCCTGCGCGGGGTGTTCCTGGCCACCGAAGCAGAATTGCAATGGTTCTACGGTGGCGGCGCCGGGCGGTTCTGGCCCGAAGTCTGGGAAAGGTTCGTCGGCCTGATTCCCGAGGACGAACGCGACGACCTGATCGCGGCTTATCACAAGCGCCTGTTCGCGCCCGATCTGCGCGTGCAGACGGAACATGCCAAGGCCTGGACAGCCTGGGAAAACGCGCTCGCCTCGGTTGCTTCGACCGGGGCCGGGGGCGATACGCCCGACCATTACTCGCGCGCCTTCGCGCGGCTGGAAAACCACTATTTCACCAACCGCGTGTTTCTCGACCGCGACGGGCAGATCCTCGACGACATCGGCCTTATCGCGCATATTCCCGGGATCATCGTCCAGGGCCGCTATGACATGATCTGCCCGCCGCATTCGGCCTGGTCGCTGGCGCAACGCTGGCCCGAGGCCGATCTGCGCATGATCCGCAACGCCGGGCACGCCCTGTCGGAGCCGGGCATCAGCGCCGAACTTGTCCGCGTCATGGACCGCATCGCCGAGGCGTAGGCGCGCGCCATAGATTGCCCCTTGCGGTTTCGTATATCGAGGCGTATATGGCATCCAAATGCGGCGCGTCGGGGGTCCAAACCCACGCCCCACCGGGAACGAACGACGGGCCGCAGCGCCCGTTTTTTTGTGCCCGAAAGGCAGGTCTGTCCGCATGACCAACGACCTGATCGCCAAAGCCGCCATGGATCGCAGGCTGGCCGAGATCGTCACCCCCGTGATCGAGGACATGGGGTTCGAACTGGTGCGCGTGCGCCTGATGAGCGGCAAGAAAACCACGCTGCAAATCATGGCCGATCGTCCCGAGGGCGGCATCGAGGTGGACGATTGCGCCGAGATCAGCACCGCGCTGAACGCGATTCTGGATGTCGAAGACCCGATCCTCGACGAATACACGCTCGAAGTGTCCAGCCCCGGTATCGACCGCCCCCTGACCCGGATGAAGGACTTCGAAGCCTTCGAGGGCTACGAGGCCAAACTGGAAACGACCGAACTGATCGACGGGCGCCGCCGCTTCAAGGGCATGCTCGCGGGCACCGAGGGCGATGAAGTTCTGATCAACCTGCCCGAAGGCACCGTGGGGCTGCAATTCGACTGGCTGTCGGATGCCAAGCTGGTGCTGACCGACGATCTTATCCGCGACATGCTGAAAAGCCGCAAGGATTCCGGCACCCTGAACGAAACCGCTTTCGACGAAATCGAGACCGACACCCGGTCTGAGGAGGACTGAACCCATGGCGATCACGTCTGCCAACCAGCTTGAACTGCTGCAAACCGCCGAGGCCGTGGCCCGCGAAAAGATGATCGACCCCGCGCTGGTGGTGGAAGCGATGGAAGAGTCCCTCGCCCGCGCCGCCAAGAGCCGCTACGGCAGCGAGATGGACATCCGCGTGGAGATAGACCGCAAGACCGGACGCGCCACATTCACCCGCGTGCGCACCGTGGTCGAGGATGACGAACTGGAAAACTACCAGGCCGAGATGACCGTCGAACAGGCCCGCCAGTACATGGACGACCCCAAGGTCGGCGACACCTATGTCGAGGAGGTCCCCCCCGTCGAGATGGGCCGCATCGCCGCGCAAAGCGCCAAGCAGGTGATCCTGCAAAAGGTGCGCGAAGCCGAACGCGACCGCCAGTACGAGGAATTCAAGGACCGCATCGGCACCATCATCAACGGGCTGGTCAAGCGCGAGGAATACGGCAACGTCATCGTCGACGTGGGCCGCGGAGAGGCGATCCTGCGCCGCAACGAGAAGATCGGCCGCGAATCCTATCGCCCCAACGACCGCATCCGCGCCTATATCAAGGACGTGCGCCGCGAAACGCGCGGCCCGCAGATATTCCTGTCGCGCACCGATCCGCAGTTCATGGCGGAACTGTTCAAGATGGAGGTGCCGGAAATCTACGATGGCATCATCGAGATCAAGGCGGTCGCGCGCGACCCCGGCTCGCGCGCAAAGATCGGCGTGATCTCTTACGATAGCGGGATCGACCCGGTCGGCGCCTGCGTGGGCATGCGCGGCAGCCGCGTGCAGGCGGTCGTCAACGAATTGCAGGGCGAGAAGATCGACATCATCCCGTGGAACGAGGACCAGGCGACCTTCCTCGTCAACGCGCTGCAACCCGCCGAGGTCAGCAAGGTGGTCATCGACGAGGATGCCGGCCAGATCGAAGTGGTCGTACCCGACGAGCAGCTCAGTCTCGCCATCGGCCGGCGCGGCCAGAACGTGCGGCTGGCCAGCCAGTTGACCGGGCTGGACATCGACATCATGACCGAGGCCGAGGACAGCGAACGCCGCCAGAAGGAATTCGAAACGCGCACCCAGCTGTTCATGGACACGCTGGACCTCGACGAGTTCTTTGCCCAGCTTCTGGTGTCCGAGGGGTTCAGCTCGCTCGAAGAGGTGGCCTATGTCGAACGCGACGAACTGCTTGTGATCGACGGCATCGACGAGGACACAGCCGACGAGCTTCAGGCCCGCGCGCGCGACAATCTCGAAGCGCAGGCCAAGGCGGCGCTGGATCGTGCCCGCGAAATGGGGGTCGAGGACAGCCTGGTTGACTTTGAGGGCCTGACACCCCAGATGGTCGAGGCGCTGGCCGAGGACGGCATCAAGACGCTGGAAGATTTCGCAACCTGCGCCGACTGGGAACTGGCCGGCGGCTGGACGACCATCGACGGCGAGCGCGTCAAGGACGAGGGCCTTCTGGAAAAATTCGACGTCTCGCTCGCCGAGGCGCAGAACATGGTCATGACGGCACGCGTAATGCTGGGCTGGGTCGACCCCGATGACCTGGTCGGCGGCGCCAATGAGGACGTCGAAGCAGACGCGGAAGACGCCGAAACCGGGGCCGGGGCCTGACCCGGATCGGCAGGAGAACTGGATGGCGCGCACAGAGCGAAGCGGAAATGAAGCCGGCGATGGCCCCGAGCGGAAATGCATCGCAACGGGCGAGGTGTTGCCGACATCGGCCCTGATCCGCTTCGTCGTCTCACCCGACGGTGAGGTGGCGCCCGACCTGTTGGGTAAACTGCCGGGACGTGGTATCTGGGTGACGGCGCGGCGCGCCGCGCTCGAACGCGCCGCCGGCAAGAACCTTTTCGCCCGCGCCGCCAAGCAGCCGGTGCGGGTGCCCGACGACCTGGCAGACAGGGTCGAGGCGCTGTTGGCGCGGCGCGTGGTGGATTTGATAAGCTTGGCCCGAAAAGGCGGCGCGGCCGTCGCGGGCTACGAGAAGGTCAAGGATTGGCTCGCCAAGGAACAGGCGACGGTATTGATCCAGGCCAGCGACGGGTCGGAGCGCGGCAAGTCGAAACTGAGCACGCCGCACCGCGGTGATTTTATCGGCTGGCTGACGGCAGACGAGCTGGGTTCGGCCTTCGGGCGACAAACTGTAATACATGCAGCGCTTGGCGCTGGAGGTTTGTCCGCGCGTGTTGTAGAGGAGGCGGCAAGACTGAAGGGTCTGCGCGTCTCGGACGGCGCGAAGGCCGCCGGAAAGGATAGAAGAGCCATATGAGCGACAACGACGGCAAGAAGACTTTGGGTGTACGTGGCGGGCCCCGTTCGGGGAACGTGAAGCAGAGCTTCAGCCACGGCCGGACCAAGAACGTCGTGGTGGAAACCAAGCGCAAGCGCGTTGTGGTTCCCAAGCCGGGGGCGGGCAAGTCCGCCGGGTCGGACGCGCAGGGCAGCAAACCCGCACAGGGCGACCCCAAGAAGCGGCCCGGCGGGATCTCCGATTCCGAAATGGAACGCCGGCTGAAGGCGTTGCAAGCTGCCAAGGCGCGCGAAGCCGGCGAGGCCGAGAAGCGCGCCGAGGACGAGCGCGCGCGCGAGGAAGAGCGCCAGCGTCGCCGCGAGGAGGCGGAGACGAAGGAGCGCGAGGAACGCGAGCGCGAAGATGCGCTCAAGGCCAAGGTCGAGGAAGAGGCGCGCGCCAAACGCGAGTCGGAAGAGGCCGAGAAGAAGGCCACCGCCCCCGCGCAGCCCGCCCCCGAAGACGTGCCGGCGCCGGCGCGCGGCGGCGGCAAGCCCGCCCCGGCGCAAGCCCGCAAGAAGGAACGCCCACAGGACGAACGCCCCGCCCGTGGCAAGGGCAAGGGCGACGACAGCCGCCGCGCGGGCAAGCTGACGCTCAACCAGGCGCTTTCGGGCGGCGAAGGTGGCCGGCAGAAATCCATGGCGGCGATGAAGCGCAAGCAGGAACGCGCCCGTCAGAAGGCCATGGGCCAGAATGTCGAACGCGAAAAGGTCGTGCGCGAGGTGCAGGTACCCGAACAGATCGTGGTGTCGGAACTGGCCAACCGCATGGCCGAGCGCGTGGCCGATGTCGTCAAGGCGCTGATGCAGAACGACATGATGGTCACCCAGAACCAGACCATCGACGCTGATATCGCCGAACTGATTGTCGAGGAATTCGGCCACCGCGTACAGCGCGTGTCCGATGCCGATGTCGAAGATGTCATCGACGCGATCGAAGACAAGGACGAAGACCTCAAGCCGCGCCCGCCGGTGATTACCATCATGGGCCATGTCGATCACGGCAAGACGTCGCTTCTGGATGCGATTCGCGATGCCAAGGTTGTCTCGGGCGAGGCCGGCGGCATTACCCAGCATATCGGCGCCTACCAGGTGACGACCGACAGCGGCGCGCCGCTTACATTCCTCGATACGCCGGGCCACGCGGCGTTCACCTCGATGCGCTCGCGTGGCGCGCAGGTGACCGATATCGTCGTGCTGGTGGTCGCCGCAGATGACGCGGTGATGCCGCAGACCATCGAGGCGATCAACCACGCCAAGGCCGCCGAAGTTCCGATGATCGTCGCGATCAACAAGGTCGACCTGCCAGCCGCCGACCCCGATCAGGTGCGCTCGGATCTGTTGCGTCACGAAGTGGTCGTCGAGGCGATGTCGGGCGACGTGCAGGATGTGGAGGTCAGTGCCATAAGCGGGCAGGGGCTTGACGAGTTGCTAGAAGCCATCGCGCTTCAGGCCGAGATTCTTGAACTCAAGGCCAACCCCGACCGCGCCGCCGAAGGCGCCGTGATCGAGGCCAAACTGGATGTCGGCCGCGGCCCTGTCGCCACGGTTCTTGTTCAGAAGGGCACACTGCGCCGGGGCGATATCTTCGTCGCAGGCGAACAGTGGGGCAAGGTGCGCGCCCTCATCAACGATCACGGTGACCGAGTGAACGAGGCCGGGCCGTCGGTGCCGGTCGAGGTGCTTGGCCTCAACGGCACGCCCGAAGCGGGCGATGTGCTCAACGTGGTCGAAACCGAAGCGCAAGCGCGCGAAATCGCCGAATACCGCCAGGAAAAGGCCAAGGAAAAGCGCTCCACCGCGGGGGCCGGCACGTCGCTCGAACAGCTCATGGCCAAGGCCAAGGAAGACGAGAACGTCAAGGAATTGCCGATTCTGGTCAAGGCCGACGTGCAGGGCTCGGCCGAAGCGATCGTTCAGGCGATGGAAAAGATCGGCAACGACGAGGTGCGCGTGCGCGTGCTGCACTCGGGCGTCGGCGCGATCACCGAATCCGACATCGGCCTGGCCGAAGCATCGGGCGCGCCGGTCTTCGGGTTCAACGTGCGGGCCAACGCGCCGGCGCGCAACAGCGCCAACCAGAAGGGCGTCGAGATCCGTTACTACTCGGTGATTTACGACCTCGTCGATGACGTGAAAGCGGCAGCAAGCGGCCTGCTCAGCAACGAGATCCGCGAGCGGTTCATCGGCTATGCCGAGATCCGCGAGGTCTTCAAGGTCACCGGCGTCGGCAAGGTGGCCGGCTGCCTGGTCACCGAAGGCATCGCGCGCCGCTCGGCCGGCGTGCGCCTGCTGCGCGACGACGTGGTGATCCACGAAGGCACGCTGAAAACGCTGAAACGCTTCAAGGACGACGTTAACGAGGTTCAGTCTGGTCAGGAATGCGGGATGGCGTTCGAGAAATACGACGACATCCGCCCCGGCGACGTGATCGAGATTTTCGAACGCGAGGAAGTCGAGCGCAAGCTCGCCTGATCCAAAGCGAATGCGATCATGCGAAAAGGGCCGCTATTGCGGCCCTTTTTCGTGGTCAAAGCCAGTCGCGCAGGATCGGGACCAGTGGGATATCCGCGGGCGGCATGGGGTAGTCGCGCAAGGCATCCGCGCGCACCCATTTGAGTGCCTGCTTTTCCTGCGGGGCCGGTATGCCCTGCCATTTGCGGCAGGCGAACAGCGGCATCAACAGGTGGAAATCGTCGTAGCCGTGGCTGGCAAAGGTCAGCGGCGCGAGGCAGCTTTCCCAGGTGTCGATGGCCAGCTCCTCGCGGAGTTCGCGAATCAGGGCTGTTTCGGGTGTCTCGCCCGGCTCGACCTTGCCGCCGGGAAATTCCCACAGGCCGGCCATCGCCTTGCCCTCGGGGCGCTGCGTCAGCAGGACACGCCCGTCGCGGTCGATCAGGGCCACGGCCGAAACAAGAACGATTTTCACGACCGGTAATCCGCGTTGATGTCGATATATCCATGGGTCAGGTCACAGGTCCAGACCGTGCATTGCCCCTGCCCGAGCCCGATATCGACACCGATGACCAGTTCAGCGTTCTTCATGTAGGCGCTGGCGGCAGCCTCGTCATAGCCCGGCGCGACCCAGCCGTTTTCGGCCACGGTGATATCGCCGAACCGGATCGACAGGCGGTCGCGGTCGGCGGCGGCACCGGATTTGCCCACTGCCATCACCACGCGGCCCCAATTGGCGTCTTCGCCGGCGATCGCGGTCTTGACCAGCGGCGAATTGGCGATCGACATCGCATGGGTGCGCGCATCGGCGTCGCTGGCCGCACCGGTCACGCGCACCTCGACGAACTTGGTCGCCCCCTCGCCGTCGCGCACCACCTGCTGCGCCAGGTCCAGCATCACCGCCTCCAGCGCCGCGGCAAAGGCGGGGTCGTCGTCCACGTCCACCCCCGACGCGCCGGTGGCGCCGACGATCAGGCTGTCGGAGGTCGAAGTGTCGCTATCGACGGTGATGCAGTTGAAGGTGCGATCGGTCAGCCGCCCCAGCAGCGATTGCAGCGCCGGGCGCGCGATCCGCGCGTCGGTAAAAATATAGACCAACATCGTCGCCATGTCCGGCGCGATCATCCCCGAGCCCTTGGCGATGCCGGCGATGCGCACCGTGCCGCCGCCGGCCACCGAAATCTCGCGCCCGGCGCCTTTTGGGAAGGTGTCGGTGGTCATGATGGCGCGCGCTGCGCCCTCGACGCCCGACGGGCTCAGCCCCGTTGCCAGTTCGTCAAGTACGGCGACAATGCGATCATGCGACAGTGGCTCGCCTATCACCCCGGTCGAGGCCGGGAACACCCGTTCCGCCGGCAGGCCCAGCCGTTCGGCGACCGCCGCGTTTATCGCCTCTACCGAACGCGCACCATACTTGCCTGTAAAGGCGTTGGCATTGCCGGAGTTGACGATGATCGCGGCGCCGGCATCGCTGTCGGCGCCGATCTTGGCCTGGCAATCCAGCACCGGCGCCGCGCGGGTGGCCGACCGGGTGAAGACGCCCGCGACGGTACTGCCCGGCGCCAGGTGGGCCAGCATGACATCGGCACGGGCCGCATAGCGCACCCCGGCCTCGGCACTGGCAAAGCGCACCCCGGCGACCCGGGGCAACCGCGGGAAACCATCGGGGGCAAGCGGCGAGCGCGCGGGCGTCATGGCCATGGCTCAGTCCTTGAGAAGCTCGATATTCCCGAGCGCGGCCGGGTCGATACCTTCCTGTCCGGGCAACGCGATCTCGGCACTCTCGCGCAACGCGGTCACCCGCGCCTCGACGGCCTGTCGCTGCACCTGCGCGGTCAGCTCTTCGCGTACCTCGTCAAGCGCCGGCACGTCCTTGAGCCGCGTATCGTTCAGGCGGACGACGTGCCAGCCAAATTGCGTTTTTAGCGGGTCCGAGACCTGCCCGGCCTCCAACTCGGTGACCGCCTGCTCGAACTCTGGCACCATCTCGCCGCCTCCGAACCATCCCAATTCGCCGCCGCCAGGGCCCGAAGGGCCGGTCGAATGCTCGCGCGCCAGCTTGGCGAAGTCCTCGCCCTCGCGGGCGCGGGCGGCCAGTGCGGCGGCCTCTTCCTCGGTCTTGACAAGGATATGCGAGGCGTTCCACTCGCGTGCCGGTTCGGCGTTGGCGTAAGTTTCCTCGTAGGTGGCCTTGATCGCATCCTCGGTCAGCGCCCCGCCGACGATGGAATTGACCACTTCCGAGGCCAGAAGCGTGCGCTTCTCGTTTTCCAGCGCCATCTTTACCCGCGCCGGCATCTTGTCCTCGATGGTCTGGGCCAGCAATGTCTGCTGCACCAACTGGTCGAGAATGCCCTGGAACAGTACATCGTCCGGCATCGACTGGTACTGCTCGGGCAGGCTGCTGCGCGCGATGATCATCTGACCCAGGGTGATCTCATCGCCGTTCACGGTGGCCACGACGGTGTCGGCCGCCGCTGCCGCGCCGGAATTGTCGGCGGTGTCGGTGGTGTCCTGCGCGGCGGCCGGCGAGGCGGCGAAGACCGCCAGCACCAGCGCTGACAGAAATCTGCGGTGTCCAGTCATTGATTCGTCCTTGATTTGCACGCTTTCCGCGCGCGGCGTTGACACTCATGCAGCCTCCCCTTACATCGCGGTAGGGCCAAGGTCAGGCTGCATTTCCCGTCCCTTGTAGGCATAGTGGAAACCGCGGGCAAGCCTGTGGCCACGCACGAGCGGAAATACGGGAACGGATTGAACATGCTGGGTTTCTCATCAATCGCCAAGAAGGTCTTCGGCACCCCGAACGACCGCAAGATCAAGGCGACGCGCCCGATGGTCGAACAGATCAACGCGCTGGAACCCGAGTTCGAAAAGCTACCCGACGCAGGCCTCAGGGAAAAAACCGACGAATTCAAGAAACGCCTGGCCGACGGCGAAAGTGTCGACGACCTGCTTCCCGAGGCATTTGCCAACTGCCGCGAGGCCGCGCGCCGCACATTGGGCCTGCGCGCCTTCGACGTGCAGCTGATGGGCGGCATTTTCCTGCACCAGGGCAACATCGCCGAGATGAAGACCGGCGAAGGCAAGACGCTGGTTGCCACATTTCCGGCCTACCTGAATGCGCTGACCGGCAAGGGCGTGCACATCGTCACCGTCAACGACTACCTCGCCAGGCGCGATGCCGAATGGATGGGCCGCGTCTACGGGGCACTGGGGATGACCACCGGGGTGGTCTATCCCGGCCAGGCCGAGGACGAGAAACAGGGCGCCTACGCCGCCGATATCACCTACGCCACCAACAACGAGTTGGGCTTCGACTACCTGCGCGACAACATGAAGGCCAGCCTCGAAGAAATGTACCAGCGCGGCCACCACTTCGCCATCGTGGACGAGGTGGACAGCATCCTGATTGACGAGGCGCGCACGCCGCTGATCATATCGGGGCCGTCGGACGACCGCAGCGATCTTTACACGACCATCGACAAGCTGATCCCGGAGTTGACGGACGAGCATTTCGTCCTCGACGAAAAGCAGCGCACCGTCACCTTCACCGACGAGGGCAACGAGGAGCTGGAGCAGATACTGCACGCCCGCGGCATCCTGCCCGAGGAGCAATCGCTCTACGATCCCGAAAGCACGACCATCGTGCACCACGTCAACAACGGGCTGAAGGCCCACAAGATGTTCACGCGCGACAAGGACTACATCGTGCGCGACGGACAGGTTGTGCTGATCGACGAGTTCACCGGCCGGATGATGCCCGGGCGGCGCTTGTCGGACGGGCTCCACCAGGCGATCGAGGCCAAGGAAGGGGTCGAGATCCAGCCCGAGAACGTCACGCTGGCGCAGGTCACGTTCCAGAACTATTTCCGCCTCTACGAGAAACTGGCCGGCATGACCGGCACCGCACTGACCGAGGCCGATGAATTCGCCGAGATCTACGGGCTGGGCGTTGTCGAGGTACCCACCAACCGCCCCATTGCGCGGGTCGACGACGACGATGCCGTCTACCGCACCCAGCAGGAAAAGCTGGATGCCATCGTCGAGACAATCCGCGAGGCGCATGCCAAGGGGCAGCCGATGCTGGTGGGGACCACCTCGATCGACAAGTCCGAAATGCTCAGCACGCTGCTGACCGAGGCAGGTATCGAGCACAACGTTCTCAACGCGCGCCACCACGAGAAAGAGGCGCAGATCATCGCCGAGGCCGGCAAACTGGGCGCGGTGACCATTGCCACCAACATGGCGGGGCGCGGCACCGACATCCAGCTTGGCGGCAATGTCGAGTTGAAGGTGCAGGACGCGCTCGACGCCGACCCCGATGCCGACCCGCAGGAAGTGCGCGCGCGCATCGAGGCCGAACACGCCGAGGAGAACGCCAAGGTGATCGAGGCCGGCGGCCTGTTCGTGCTGGCCACCGAACGCCACGAAAGCCGGCGTATCGACAACCAGTTGCGCGGCCGCTCGGGACGCCAGGGCGACCCGGGGCGGTCGGCATTCTTCCTCAGCCTCGAAGACGACCTGATGCGAATCTTCGGGTCCGAGCGCCTGGAAAAGGTTCTGTCGGGCCTCGGCATGAAGGAAGGCGAGGCGATCGTTCACCCGTGGGTGAACAAGTCGCTGGAACGCGCGCAGGCCAAGGTCGAAGGGCGCAACTTCGACATCCGCAAGCAGTTGCTGAAATTCGACGACGTGATGAACGACCAGCGCAAGGTGATCTTCAGCCAGCGCCGCGAGATCATGGAGGCCGATGACCTATCCGAGATCATCTCCGACATGCGCAGCCAGGTGATCGACGACCTGATCGACCAGTACATGCCGCCGAAAACATATGCCGATCAGTGGGATACAGAAGGTTTGCACGCCGCGTGCATCGACAAGCTGGGTATTGACGTGCCGGTTGTCGCATGGGCCGACGAAGAAGGCGTGGACGACGAGCACATCGCCGAGCGCCTGGAAGAGGCCGCCGCGGCGATGATGGCCGAAAAGGCCGGCGCCTTCGGTCCCGATACCATGCGCCGGATCGAGAAGCAGGTGCTGCTGCAAACCATCGACGGCAAGTGGCGCGAACACCTGCTGACCCTGGAACACCTGCGCAGCGTCGTGGGCTTTCGCGGCTATGCACAGCGCGACCCGCTCAACGAATACAAGACCGAGGCATTCCAGCTCTTCGAGGGCATGCTCGACAGCCTGCGCGAAGACGTGACGCAAAAGCTGGCGCAGGTACGCCCGATGACCGAGGCCGAGCAGCAGGAACTCATCGAGCAGATGCAGGCCCAGCAGGCCGAACTGGACAAGGCCGCCGATCAGGCGCAGGCCACCGGACCGGACGAGACCGCCGGAACGGGCGCGGCCCTGCCCGACGCGGTCGAGGGCTTCGTCGAAAGCGACCCGTCGACATGGGGCAACCCTGGTCGCAACCAGCCCTGCCCCTGCGGCTCGGGGAAGAAATTCAAGCACTGCCACGGGCGGTTTCTCTGATCTTCTCTGATCCGTTCGCACGCGCGGCGGCGCACGCCTCATTGACTCCGCGGCGACGCCACAGTGGCGCCCATTTTCGATGCTTCAATTGCCCCTGAACCGCAAACCGCGAAGGGGTTTGAAATGATCAAGCTGCCACCCTTGATGCTGGTGGGGGGAACCGTGGCCTCGGCACTGGGTATCGGCTACGGCTTCCATCTCGCCAACACCACGTCCCCGGCCCCGACCCGCGCCATACAAGTGGCCCAGGCGCAGCCGGCGCTGCAATCACGGGGCCCCGAGCTGACGCTCACCGACATCACCTTCACCGCTGCCGCCCCCGACATGGCGGTGCGCCCGATCGACCCGGTCGCGCGCCCGGTCGCACCGCGGAAAATGCTTGTCGCGGGCCCCGATCGCGGCGTGACGGGCGGCGACGATACCCCGCGCGCCGATTGCGAGCCGCAATTCATCGCCACGGCCGCGCCCGACGCCATGGTTCGCCTGGCGCTTTCCGACCCCTGCCTTGCAGGGCGCAACGTGACCTTTCACCACAATGGCATGATGTTTTCCCACCCGGTGGGACCGAACGGCTCGGCCACCGTCACCGCCCCGGCGCTGGCAGAGCGCGCGATCTACATCGTCTCTTTCGGCGATGGCAACGGCGCCGTCGCACAGGCCCATGTTCCGGACCTGCCCACGCATCAACGCGTCGTCCTGCAATGGCAGGGCGACGACGGCCTGCAATTGCACGCCTTCGAAGATGGTGCCGCCTACGGCGAGCCCGGGCACCTTTGGGCCGGCAGCGGCGACCAGGCGGCGCCTCGCAACGACGACGGCATGTTTCACCATTTCGGCGACGGAACCGGGCCCGATGGCCTGCGCGCCGATGTCTACACCTTTCCCGGCGGCAACGCCGATGTCGTGGTCAATATCGAGGCCGAGGTCACCGGCGCCAATTGCGGCCACGAGGTGAGCGCGCAGGTGTTGCAGTTGGCATCCGGCGACGCGCTGAAGTCGCATGACCTGTCGATGGCAATGCCCGACTGCGACGCCAAGGGCGATTTTCTTGTGTTGAAAAACCTCGACCGAGACCTGAATATCGCCCGCAACTGAGGCGTGGGTAGTCGAGGCAGCTCAAATGACCATTGCGCGTGCGGCCATCGCCGCCGCACTGACCGTTTTCGCGATCTGCGCCAGCCCTGTGGCGGCGCAGGATGTACGGCTGTCGTCGCGCGATGGCGGCATCGAGATTTCCGGCACCCTGCTGGGCTTTGACGGGCGCTTCTATCGGGTCGAGACGGTTTACGGCGAACTGACGGTGGATGGCAGCGGTGTGTTGTGCGAAGGGCCCGGTTGCCCCAACCTCGAGAATTTCGTCGCCGAGATAAGAATTTCAGGGGCGCCCACGATGGCGCGCGTCCTGTTGCCGGCGTTGGTCAGGGGGTTTGCACGGCGCGCCGGCTACACGCTGCAGAAAGAGGCGTCGCCCAACGGCGCGCAGCACTATCTGCTGTCGCACCCACGGACGGGCCGCAAGGCAGGCCGGTTCCGCATCAGGTCTTCCAGCAGCGACGAGGGCTTTGCCGATCTGCTGGCCAACGAGGCCGACATCGTCATGTCGCGCCGCGAGGTACGCGCGGAAGAGGCCGCCCGCGGCCGCGCCACCGGGCTGGGCGATCTCGCGGCGCCGGGACAGAGCCGGGTGATCGCGCTTGACGCGCTGGTGCCGATCGTCGCCCGGGACAGCCCGCTTGACACGATCACGCTCGCCGATTTGGCGCGGGTGTTTTCGGGAGGTATCGACAACTGGGCCGCCTTGGGCGGACCGGACGCGCCCATTACCCCGCATCTTGGCCAGAGCGACGCGGGCGCCGGTCAGGCGGTGGTCGATCTCATGCTGACGCCGGTACGAAACACGCCGGCAGCGAACACGGTTTTTCACGACAGCGACGCGGCGCTGGTCGCGGCCGTCGCGGCCGATCCGTTCGGTATCGGGCTGGCCAGCAGCGCAGCCAGCGACGGCACGCGGCGGCTGGCGCTGAGCGGCAGTTGCGGCTTTCCCCTCGGCGCCAGCCGCCGCTCCGTCAAGACCGAGGATTACCCACTCACCATGCCGCTGCTGCTCTACCGCCCGATGCGCCGGCTGCCGCAACTGGGACGCGAGTTCATGGCCTATATCGGCGGCCCGGCGGCGCAGCAGGTGATCCAGCGCGCAGGCTTCACCGATCTGGGCGCCGAGGAGATCGGTATCGACGCGCAAGGCATCCGCCTGGTCAACGCGATCTCGCGCGCGGGCGGAGGGAAGGCCCGATTGGACGCCTTGCAGGACATGGTCGCCACCCTGGCGCCACTGAAGCGACTGACGACCACATTTCGCTATGACACCGGGTCGACGCGCATGGATGCGCAATCGCGCACCAATGTGCGGCAACTGGCGCGGGCGCTCGAAGACGGGGAATATGACGGGCGACGCCTTCTGCTTGTGGGGTTCAGCGATGGCCAGGGCTCCGCCGGGTTGAACCGTACCATCGCGCTGCGCCGCGCCGAAAACGCGCGCAAGGCCATTCTGGACGCGGCCCCGACCGCCGATACCGCGCGCTTTGCCATCGACGTGACCAGTTTCGGCGAGGCCATGCCCATGGCCTGCGATGACAGCGCCTGGGGGCGGCGCATCAACCGGCGGGTCGAGGTATGGGTGCGCTGAGTCGGCCCCGTCAGAGGTAGCCCTCGGCGCGAAAGCTCAGCTCGCGCGACTTGCCGATGATCAGGTGATCGTGCACCGCGATGTTCAGTGCCTCGGCCGCTGCCACGATCTGCGCGGTCATCGAGATGTCGGCCTGCGACGGGCCGGGGTCGCCCGACGGGTGGTTATGTACCAGGATCAGCGCGCTGGCGTTCAGCTCCAGCGCGCGCTTGACCACCTCGCGGGGGTAGACCGGCACATGATCGACGGTACCGCGGGCCTGTTCCTCGTCCGCGATCAGCACGTTCTTGCGATCCAGGTAAAGGATGCGGAACTGTTCGGTATCACGGTGCGCCATGGTGGTATGGCAGTAGTCGAGTACCGCATCCCAGCCCGAAATCACGGGGCGGTCAATGACGCGCGCGCGGGCCATGCGGTGTGCCGCGGCCTCGACGATCTTGAGTTCCTCCACCACGCGCACACCGACGCCGCGCACCTCGCGCAGGCGGGCGACGGGGGCCGACAGGACGCGGTTGAAATCCCCGAACCGGTCGATAAGGGCGCGCGCCAGCGGTTTGACGTCCTGCCGCGGGATGGCGCGGAACAGCACCAGTTCCAGCATTTCGTAGTCCGGCATCGGCTGCGCGCCGCCCTGCATGAAGCGGGCACGCAGCCGCTGGCGGTGGTCGGCCATGTAGGAAGGCACGCGCCCGCCCGGCAGCGGCTGTACGGCCTGCACTTCGTCGCTGTCGAACAGGGGCAAAGGCCCCTCGCAAAAGGCGTTTCGGCGGGTCATGTCCGCAGCCTGCGCACGCAGCGTGAATATCCGGTTAACGCGGCCACGGTGGTGCATGGCTGCGTGATCCGGGATGTGCAAAGGGCGCCGCAACAACGCGGCGCCCTTTCGCGGCCGATCCGTTCACACGGGCAGTGGTTCAGCTTTTCATCGCATCCCAAAAGCTCTTGACCGACGAGAAGAAGGTCTTGGAATTGGGGTTATTGTCCTCGGACATCTCATCGAACTCACGCAGCAACTCCTTCTGCCGCGCGGTCAGGTTCACCGGGGTCTCCGCCGCCAGTTCGATGAACATGTCGCCATGGCCACCGCCGCGCAGCGCCGGCATGCCCTTGCCGCGCAGGCGCATCTGGCGGCCCGACTGGCTGCCTGCGGGGATTTTCACCCGCGCCCGGCCGCCGTCAATGGTGGGCACCTCGATATCGCCGCCCAGCGCGGCGGTGGCCATCGACACCGGCACGCGGCAATGCAGGTTGTTGCCGTCGCGCTCGAACAACTCGTGCGGCGCCACGTCGATGAAGATGTACAAATCGCCCGTCGGGCCGCCGCGCATCCCGGCCTCGCCCTCGCCGGCAAGGCGGATGCGGGTGCCGGTTTCGACACCGGCCGGCACGTTGATCGACAGCGCGCGCTCTTTCTCGACGCGCCCCTGCCCGGCACAAACCTTGCATGGATTCTGGATGATCTGGCCCAGCCCCCCGCAGGTGGGGCAGGTGCGTTCAACGGTGAAAAAGCCCTGCTGCGCCCGCACCTTTCCCATACCCGAACAGGTGGGGCAGGTGGTGGGTTGCGAGCCGCTTTCGGCGCCACTGCCGTCACAGGCGTCACAAGGCACGGACGTGGGCACGCGGATGGTTTTCGACAGCCCCGAATAGGCCTCTTCCAGGGTCACCGACAGGTTGTAGCGCAGGTCGGAGCCGCGCGCCGCCCGGCCGCGGCCACCGCCGCCGCGTCCACCGCCCATGAAGTCGCCGAACAGGTCGTCGAACACGTCCGAGAAGGCCGATGCAAAATCGCCCTGCCCCGCACCCGGCCCACCGGGCCGCGGTCCGCCACCGCCCATGCCGCCTTCAAAGGCGGCATGGCCGAACCGGTCGTAGGCCGCCTTCTTTTCGGCGTCCTTGAGAACCTCGTACGCCTCGTTCGCTTCCTTGAACTGCTTTTCGGCTTCGGGGTTGTCGGCGTTGCGATCCGGGTGCAGTTCCTTGGCCTTCTTGCGGTAGGCCTTCTTTATCTCGTCCGCCGAGGCGCCCCGAGGGACGCCCAGCACATCGTAGAAGTCGCGTTTTGCCATTGGGTTTCCCCTTGTCAGGAACGTGACGGGCCGGCCCAGCCACCCGGACCGGCCCGCTCAGGTTCTGGCGCGCGGTTACGAGCGCTTGTTTTCGTCGTCGAGATCCTCGAAATCTGCATCGACGATATCGTCGTCGCCACCGGCCTTGGCCTGCTCGTCGGCCGCTTCGGGGGCTTCCTCGCCCTCTTCCTGGCTGGACTTGTAGATCGCCTCGCCCAGCTTCATGGCCGCTTCGGTCACGTTCTGGATGCCGGAATTGATCTTGTCGGCGGTGACATCGTCTTTCTCGAGGTCGTCCTTGAGCGCCGAGATGGCCAGTTCGATCGCCTCGACGGTGGTTGGGTCCACCTTGTCGGAGTGCTCTTCGAGCGACTTCTCGGTCGAGTGGATGAGGCTTTCAGCCTGGTTCTTGGCATCGACCAACGCACGCCGTGCCTTGTCGGACTCGGCGTTTTCCTCGGCGTCCTTGACCATCTTCTCGATGTCGTCCTCCGACAGGCCGCCGGATGCCTGGATGGTGATTTTCTGTTCCTTGTTGGTGCCCTTGTCCTTGGCCGAAACGTTCACGATCCCGTTGGCGTCGATGTCGAAGGTCACCTCGATCTGCGGCATGCCGCGCGGAGCCGGCGGGATGTCCTCGAGGTTGAACTGGCCGAGCATCTTGTTGTCGGCCGCCATTTCACGCTCGCCCTGGAAGACCCGGATGGTCACGGCAGACTGGTTGTCTTCTGCCGTCGAGAATACCTGGCTCTTCTTGGTGGGGATGGTGGTGTTGCGGTCGATCAGACGGGTGAACACGCCGCCCAGGGTTTCGATGCCGAGGCTCAGCGGCGTCACGTCCAGAAGGACCACGTCCTTGACATCACCCTGCAGCACCCCGGCCTGGATGGCGGCACCCATGGCGACCACCTCATCTGGGTTCACGCCCTTGTGCGGCTCTTTGCCGAAGAACTTGGTCACCTCCTCGATGACTTTCGGCATCCGCGTCTGGCCGCCGACCAGCACCACTTCGTCGATGTCGTCCTTGGTCAGGCCAGCATCCTTGAGCGCCGCCTGACAGGGTTTCATCGACGACTTGATCAGGTCGTTCACCAGGCTTTCCAGCTTGGCCCGCGTCAGCTTCATCACCATGTGGAGCGGCTGACCGGTGTCCTTGTCCATCGAGATGAACGGCTGGTTGATCTCGGTTTGGCTGGAACTCGACAGCTCGATCTTGGCCTTTTCGGCGGCTTCCTTGAGCCGCTGCAGCGCCATCTTGTCCTTGGTCAGGTCAACGCCGTGTTCCTTCTTGAACTCTTCGGCGAGGTAGTTGACGACCCGCATGTCGAAGTCCTCGCCACCCAGGAAGGTGTCGCCGTTGGTGGACTTCACCTCGAACAGGCCATCGTCGATTTCGAGAATGGTGATATCGAAGGTACCGCCGCCGAGGTCGTAGACCGCGATCGTTTCGCTGGTCTTCTTGTCAAGACCATAGGCCAGCGCGGCCGCCGTGGGCTCGTTGATGATGCGCAGAACTTCGAGGCCGGCGATCTTGCCCGCGTCCTTCGTGGCCTGGCGCTGGGCGTCGTTGAAATAGGCCGGCACCGTGATCACGGCCTGCGTCACCTCTTCGCCCAGGTAGGATTCGGCGGTTTCCTTCATCTTGCCGAGGATGAAGGCGGAAATCTGGCTGGGGCTGTATTTCTCGCCCTTGGCTTCGACCCAGGCGTCGCCGTTGCCGCCGTCGACGACGTTGAACGGCATGTTCTTGTTGTCTTTCGCCAGATCGGGGTCATCCTTGCGGCGACCGATCAGGCGCTTGACGCCGAAAATGGTGTTGGTCGGGTTGGTCACGGCCTGGCGCTTGGCCGCCTGGCCGACAAGCCGCTCGTCATCCGTGAACGCGACGATCGACGGCGTCGTGCGCGCGCCCTCGGCGTTTTCGATCACGCGCGCCTGGCTGCCATCCATGATGGCGACGCAGCTGTTGGTGGTGCCGAGGTCGATACCGATTACTTTGGACATCTTTTTTCGATCCCTTCTTGAGTCAAGGCGATTACACGAGGCACGGACCCGTTATGGCATCCTGCCCCGATCCGGGGTGCGGCGTCCGGGGGTCGTCCGCCGCGTTTCGAGGGGTATATAAGGAGGGGGCCGGCACGCTGCAAGCGCCGCGCGCCGGACAACTGAAACGAATCCCGCCCAAGCCGGCAGGACGGAAATGACACGAAAGGGGTTTCGATGACGCGGCCGACGATTTCGATACGTGGCGTGGACGTTTTCGAGGCGTATCTGAGTCCGCCGGAACAGCAGGCCCTGGTGGAGGATCTGCGCGCGGTGATCCGTCAGGCACCGCTGTTTTCACCGGTCACGCCCGGGGGCCGGCGGATGAGCGTGCGCATGACATCGGCGGGGCGCTATGGGTGGGTGTCGGATCGCAGCGGCTATCGCTATGCATCACACCAC
This sequence comes from Sediminimonas sp., assembly GCF_024637375.1. Taxonomy (GTDB): domain Bacteria; phylum Pseudomonadota; class Alphaproteobacteria; order Rhodobacterales; family Rhodobacteraceae; genus Sediminimonas. Next base: position 65,862 of record NZ_JAGXFK010000087.1, read on the forward strand.
CCCGACGGCGACGCATGGCCACCGATACCCGAACGCGTCCTGGCCGTCTGGCGCGATCTGGTGAGCCCCGAACGTGCCCCGGATTGCTGCCTGGTCAACTGGTATGACGAGGGCGCGCGCATGGGCCTGCACCAGGATCGCGACGAAGCCGATTTCGGCTGGCCCGTTCTGTCGCTGTCACTGGGCGACGAGGGGCTGTTCCGCATAGGCAACACCACCCGCGGCGGCAAGACCGAGTCGATCTGGCTTCGCTCGGGTGATGTGCTGCGCATGGGCGGCGAGGTGCGGCTGGTGTATCACGGCATCGACCGGGTCAAGCCGGGCAGCAGCACCCTGCTGCCCCGCGGCGGGCGCATCAACCTGACGCTACGCGTGGTGGATTGACCCGGCTGGCGGGTCACTGGCGGGCGGACCAGCTCAACGAAGCATGGCGGCGGGTGTAGAACTCTCCCATCAAACCGATCATCAGGAACGCGATGCCGAAATAGACAGGGTATTCCACCGAACTGTTGCGCGGCAGGTAATTGATGAAGGTGAACCCGCGGCACTGGTCGATGGCATGAAACAGCGGATTCCAGTCGAACATCGCCAGCATCGACGGCGGCAAGGTATTGGCGACGAACATCTTGCCGCTGGCGATCATGTTGGCGCGCTGGTAGATCGTGGTGACCACGCCGACGAAGACGGGAAACCATGGCTTCAGCGCCAACAGGACCAGCCCGATCGATAGCCCGGCGAACCATGACAGAAGCACCATTCCGAAGGCCGGTATCGGCTGATCGATCACGAAGGGGTGGAAGCCGACATGGTAGATGAACAGGATTGCCACCAGCGACAGAACCTGGATGTACAGCGCCCCGAGTGAGGCCGAGGCGATCGCCACGATGGTGTTCATGGGGGCGTGTTTCATCATCGGTGATGCCGGCCCTTCCGAGCCCACGACCGCGCCCAACGTCTTGTTGTGCACCATGAACAGGAAAATGCCCGACATGATGTAGAGCAGGAAATCGCCCCTCAGCGCCGCGCCACGCAGGCCCAGCACCGTGAACATCACGTAAAACACCGCGACCAGGATGAACATCTGCAGCATGTTCAGCAGGATCGACATCAGCGCGTTACCGTGCGTCTTGCGGATATCGCGCACGATGCCGTGATAGACGAGTTCCCCGAATATCAGGGCCGAGACCACGCCCGACCGGCGCGTCGATTGTTGAAACATCGCCTCAATTCTCCGCTGTCCAAGGGACGGGTATCAGGGAATTCTTGCCGTTCCGATGATGCCGTACCATAAGGGAGCCACGCGAATTTGGCAACAAAACCGCCCCTGCGCGGCCACGACTGACCCGGAGAAAACATTGGATCACCAGACATTGATCGGCGAGATGCGCCGCCTCGCGATTGCGGCAGGCAACAGGATAATGGAAATCTATGACGCGGACGATTTCGCGGTCAAGCTCAAGTCCGACGAAAGCCCGGTCACCGAGGCCGACGAGGCCGCCGATGCCCTGATCTCGGACGGGCTGCGCGCCGCCTTTCCCGACATCGCGCTGGTGACCGAGGAACAGGCCGCGTCGCACGCACAAAGCGTGGCGACCTTCCTGATCGTAGACCCGCTGGACGGCACCCGCGAATTCATCCACCGGCGCGGCGATTTCACCGTCAACATCGCGCTGGTCGAGGATGGCGTGCCGACCCGCGGCGTGGTCTATGCCCCGGCGAAGGGGCGCATGTTCCTGACCCTTGCCGACGGCAGCAGCGTCGAGGAAACGGGCGAACTCAACCCCGACACGATCGGGAAAACCCGTACAATCCGTACCGGGAAACCTGACAACTCGGCGCTGATGGTGGTGGCCAGTAAATCACACCGCGATGCGGCCACCGACGCCTATATCAAGCGCTACGCCGTCAGGGACATGACCAGCGCCGGATCGTCGCTGAAGTTCTGCCTGGTGGCGACGGGCGAGGCCGACCTCTACCCGCGACTGGGGCGGACGATGGAATGGGACACCGCCGCCGGGCACGCGGTGCTGCACGGCGCCGGCGGGCACGTCGTGCGCTTCGACGATCATGCACCGCTGCGCTACGGCAAACCGGGCTTCGAGAACCCGTTCTTCATCGCCTACGCCCCCGGGGTGGAGCTGAAGCCCGCGTCATGAGCGTGCTGATCGTCATCCCCGCGCGCCATGCCTCCAGCCGCTACCCCGGCAAACCGCTGGCGATGCTGCGCGGTGCCGGTGGCGCGGCCCGCAGCCTGATCGAACGGTCGTGGCACGCGGCCTGCGGGGTGCATGGCAGCGACAGGGTGGTGGTGGCCACCGATGACGCGCGCATCCGCGATGCCGCGCAGGCCTTCGGCGCCGAGGTGGTGATGACGCCCGAAAGCTGCGCCAACGGCACCGAACGTTGCGCCGCGGCCCATGCGGCGCTTGGCGGCGGCTTCGACATCGTGGTGAACCTCCAGGGCGACGCGCCGCTGACGCCGCCATGGTTCATCGAGAACCTGGTGGAAGGGCTGCGCGCCGACCCGGCAGCGGCGGTTGCGACCCCGGTGTTACGCTGCGACGGACGGGCGCTGAACGGCCTTCTGGAGGACCGCCGCGCCGGTCGCGTGGGCGGCACAACGGCCGTTTTCGGACGCTCGCGTCGCGCGCTCTACTTCTCGAAAGAGGTCGTCCCCTACACGCCGGGCAACTACGCCCCGGAGGCCGAAACGCCCGTTTTTCACCATGTCGGCGCCTACGCATATCGCGCAGCGGCGCTGGCCGATTACGCGCGCCGTGCCCCCGGCCCGCTGGAAGGGCTGGAAGGGCTGGAGCAGTTGCGCTTTCTCGAACACGACCTCCCGATCCTGTGCGTCGAGGTCGCCGCCCGCGGGCGTCAGTTTTGGGAGTTGAACAACCCCGAGGACATACCCCGCATCGAGGCGATGATGGCCGAGATGGGCATGGAATGACCGCGCCCGCGGTCAGCGTGGTGGTGGTCAGCCGCGCGCGCCCGCGCGAATTGCGGCTGTGCCTGAGCGCGCTGGCGCGGCTGAAATACCCCGCCTACGAGGTGATCGTCGTCGCCGACCGTGCCGGGTTGGACGCGGTGCAGTGCCTGCCCTTTGCCGGCGAAATCGTGCAGCGGCGGTGCGACGTGGCAAATATCGGGGCGACCCGCAACATCGGCATCGCCGCCGCGGCGGGCGACGTCGTCGCCTTCATCGACGACGACGCGGTGGCCGAGCCGAAATGGCTCCATCACCTTGCCGCGCCTTTCGCCGACCCGGGCGTCGCCGCCACCGGCGGGTTCGTGCGCGGGCGCAACGGCATCACCTTCCAGGCCGAAGCGCGGGTGATAGACTGCGGCGGATGGTCGCGGGATGTGGCCCTGCAAGGCCCCACCCCCGCCACGCCGACGACCGGCGCGGGCGAGGTGCCACGCACCGAGGGCACCAACATGGCGGTGCGACGCGCGGTGCTGGCCGGGCTGGGCGGGTTCGACCCGGCCTACAGGTTCTACCACGACGAAACCGACCTCAACTTGCGGCTGGCGCAGGCGGGGTATCGCACCGTCATCGTGCCGCTGGCGCAGGTGCACCATGCCGCTGCGCCGTCGGCCCGGCGCGGCACCGGGCGGCGGCTGTACGGCCTGCATGACGTCGGCGCGTCAACGGCGGTGTTCCTGCGGCGGCACTGCCCGGACGAAGACCACGCGCGCCACCTCGACCGGTTGCGCGACGAACAACGCCGCCGCGTCCTGGCACGCATGGTCATGGGCGCGGTCGAGCCGCGCGACGTCGCGCCGCTGCTGCGCGGGCTGGAGGACGGGATCGCCGACGGGCTGGCGCGCGACTTGCCCGGCTCGTTGCCGCCGCTGCGGGACGAGGCGGGCGCGTTCACGCCCTTTCCGTCGTTGGCAACCGGCGAAGACGCATTCCTTGGCGGGCGAATATGGGATGCCGCGCGCCTGCGCCGGCGCGCGGCCGGGCTGGCGCAGCAAGGCGTGACGGTGAGCTTGCTGCTGGTCACACACACCAGCCTCTATCACCGGGTCCGGTTCCGCGAGGCGGGCTACTGGGAACAGACCGGTGGCCTGTTCGGAAAAAGCGACCGGCGCGACCCGCCCCTCAGGCTCTGGACCCTGTCGAAACGCCGCGAGCGCGAGGCGCAAAGAGTTTTCGATCTGCGTTGATTTCTTGGCACTCCGTCCTTAAACCGGGAACAATATGCAGGCTAGGGCCCCGTGTTCGCACGGTGCCCGGGCGGAACGCGCAATTGAATTGTCGGGGCGTGCGCAGCGCGCTCCTGAACCGAACTTTCATGGCTGCGCAAGCGGCACCGAACAGATACGAGGGCGTTCATGAAAAAAAAGGTGACCAAGGCGGTTTTTCCCGTCGCCGGGCTGGGTACGCGGTTCCTGCCGGCGACGAAGTCTATCCCCAAGGAAATCATGACGCTGGTCGATCGTCCACTGATCCAGTACGCGATCGACGAGGCGCGCGCCGCCGGGATCAAGGAATTCATCTTCGTCACCTCGCGCGGCAAGAACGCGCTGGAGGATTACTTCGACCACGCGCCCCAACTTGAGCAGGAGCTGCGCAAGAAGGGCAAGAATGCGCTGCTGGAAACGCTCAAGACCACCAACATGGAAAGCGGCGCCATTGCCTATGTCCGCCAGCACAAGGCGATGGGACTGGGCCACGCGGTGTGGTGCGCACGCAACCTGATCGCCAACGAACCCTTCGCGGTGATCCTGCCCGACGACGTGGTGGCGGCCGACAAGCCGTGCCTGCAACAGATGGTCGAGGCGCATGCCGAGATCGGCGGCAACATGGTCGCCGCGATGGAGGTTCCCGAGGACAAGGCGTCGTCCTACGGCATCCTGGACTGCGCATCGAGCGAGGGGCGGCTGGTCAATGTCAAAGGCATGGTCGAAAAGCCCGAACCGGGCACGCAGCCTTCGAACCTGGCGGTGATCGGGCGCTATATCCTGACGCCCAACGTCCTGCGCAACCTCAACAAGATCAAGACCGGCACCGGCGGCGAGGTGCAGCTGACCGACGCCATCGCCGGACAGATCGGCACCGACGACCCGGTACACGGCTACCGCTTCGAGGGCACGCGCTACGACTGCGGATCAAAAGCCGGCTTTCTGCAAGCTACCGTGGCATTCGGGCTGGCGCGTGAAGACCTGCACGACGATCTGGATGGCTATCTCAGAGGGCTTTACGCGGGCGCGGCAGCGGCGCAATAACCGGGGGATCGCGCGTGGAACACGTTCTGGTCACCGGCGGCGCGGGCTATATCGGCTCACACGCGTGCAAGGCACTCAAGGCCGCCGGATACGTGCCCGTCACCTATGACAACCTCTCGACCGGCTGGCGCGACGCGGTCAGGTTCGGGCCGTTCGAGCAGGGCGACCTGCTGGATCGTGCGCGCCTGGACGCGGTATTCGAACGCTACCGGCCCGTCACGGTGATGCATTTCGCGGCGCTCAGCCAAGTCGGCGAAAGCATGGTGCAGCCCGGCCTTTACTGGCGCAATAACGCCGCCGGATCGCTGACCCTGATCGAGGCCGCGGTGGCGGCCGGGTGCCTGGATTTCGTCTTTTCCTCGACCTGTGCGACCTATGGCGAGCACGACAACGTGGTACTGGACGAGGCGACCCCGCAACAGCCGATCAATGCCTACGGCGCCTCGAAACGCGCGATCGAGGACATGCTGAACGATTTCGGCGCCGCGCACGGGCTGAACGCGGTGATCTTTCGCTATTTCAACGTCGCCGGCGCGGACCCGGAGGCCGCGGTGGGCGAGTTTCACCGCCCCGAGACGCACCTGATCCCCGTGATGCTGGAAGCGATCGCCGGCACCCGGCCGGCATTGACCATCTTCGGCACCGATTACGACACGCCCGACGGCACCTGCATCCGCGACTATGTGCATGTCTGCGACCTGGTCGATGCGCATGTCCTGGGGCTGGAATGGCTGCGCGCAGGCAAGGGCAGCCGAGTGTTCAACCTTGGCACCGGACACGGGTTTTCGGTGCGCGAGGTGATGGACGCCGCCCGTTGCGTCACCAGTCACGCCGTCCCGCATGGCGAGGGCCCCCGCCGGCCCGGCGATTGCACCAAGCTTGTGTCGGGCTCGACGCGGGCCGAGGCCGAGCTTGGATGGAAACCGCATCGTTCAAGCCTTGCGCAGATGATCACGGACGCGTGGCGCTGGCACCAGACCGGGCACTATGAGCAATGACCGCACGCCACCGCGCCTGCTGGACCTGACGCGACTTGTCCGGCGGGCCGGGCGCGTCGCCACCGGGGTGGACCGGGTCGAACTGGCCTATCTGCGCCGCTTCGCGGGGTTGGAGACGCAGTTTTTCGCGCTTGTGCGCAGCAGCTACGGCTTCGTCCTTCTGGACCGCGACGGCATGGCGGCGCTGCTCGACCGGGTCGAGGGGCGCACCGCGTGGGGCCGGCCCGACGGGTTGTCTCGTCTCGCGCGCCGTCTCGACCCCGCGCGCCGCCGCGCCGAGGCCGACCTGCGCCGCCTGGCGCGGGCGCGCTGTTTGCCGGTGGGGCTGGCGCGGATGATGCGGCGGCATTTCCCCGGCGGAGTGCAGTATGTCAACGTGGGCCATTCCAACCTGACGCACCGCGTTCTGGCAGCCCTGCGCCAGCTTCCCGGCGCCCGTATCGCCGTTATGATCCACGACACGATCCCGCTCGATGATCCGCAATTCCAACGCCCGGAAACGCCCGCGGCCTTTGCCGCGATGCTGCGCCGGGTACAGGAGACTGCCGATGTCGTGCTGTGCAACTCGGCCGCGACCGAGGCGGACGTGCACCGCCACATGCAGGGCCATGGCCCGGTGCCGCCCACCCTGGTGGCGCATCTGGGTGTCGACATGCCGACCGTGAGCAACCAGGCCGCGCTGCCGCCGGGAATCGACCCCACCAGGCCCTGGTTCTGCACCGTGGGCACGATCGAGCCACGCAAGAACCACGCGCTGTTGCTGGACATATGGGACGATCTGGCCCGCGAACTGCCCGACGCGAAAATGCCGCAACTTCTGATCTGCGGCGCGCGCGGCTGGATGAACGATACGGTGTTCGCGCGTCTCGACGCGGTGCGCGGCAGCCCGCACATCCACGAATTGCCGGGGCTTGACGACGCGGCGCTGGCCGGGCTTGTCGACCGCGCGGCCGGCATGCTGTTTCCCAGCCGGGTCGAGGGCTATGGCCTGCCACCGATCGAGGCGGCGGCACTGGGCACTCCGGTCGTTTGCGCGCCGTTGCCGGTGTACCGGGAAATCCTTGGCGACATTCCCATTTACGTTAGCCCTAAGGATCGGTATCCTTGGCGCAGAACAATAATCGGGCTGATGGCCGACCACGAGGCAGGGCATTCGGCAGGCAGGCACGCGCGCCCATTTCAACCGCCGACTTGGGACATGCATTTCAAGACCGTGTTTACGGTCCTGTGATAGCCCCGCCTGAACCTCAGGTTGTCAGGTCGCGCTGTCCGGGTGAAGGAAAACGTATTGGGTGCGTGGAAGTCATATCGCCTCAGGGTCGAGCGGCGGCGCTTCCTTGTCCGTGCCATTCGCAAGCGCCGCGATCTGCGCCTGGTGGCCAACCGCACCAAGCGTATCAAGCCCGGCGACATCCTGTTGTTCTCGACCCTGCGCAACGAAGCGGTGCGCCTGCCCTACTTCCTGCAGTACTACCGCGACCTGGGGGTGAACCACTTTCTGATCGTAGACAACGACAGCACCGACGGGTCGCTCGACTACCTGGCCGACCAATCAGACGTATCGCTGTGGACGACGCGGCGCAGCTACAAGCGGGCGCGCTTCGGGGTCGACTGGCTCAACTGGTTGCAGATGCGGTATGCCCATGACCATTGGTCGCTGGTCGTGGACCCGGACGAATTCTTCATCTACCCGTTCTGCGACACCCGCCCGCTCAGGGCGCTGACCGATTGGCTGGATGCGTCGTCGATCAGGTCGTTCAGCGCCATGCTGCTGGACATGTACCCAAAGGGTCGTCTCGACGCGCAACCCTATCGCGCCGGCCAGGACCCGCTTGAGATCGCCAACTGGTTCGATGCGGGCAACTACACGATCCGGCGCAACGACTACTATGGCAACCTGTGGATTCAGGGCGGCCCGCGGTCGCGCGTGTTCTTCCGGGATATGCCGGACAAGGCGCCGGCCCTCAACAAGGTGCCGCTGGTCAAGTGGAACTGGCGCTATGCCTATGTCAGTTCCACCCACATGCTGTTGCCACGGGGTTTAAACAGGGTTTACGACGAGTGGGGCGGCGAAAAGGCCAGCGGCGCGCTGCTGCACACAAAGTTCCTGGACACCTTTACCGAGAAGGCGATGGAGGAACTCAAGCGCAAGCAACACTACGCCGCCAGCCTTGAATACCGTACCTACGCGGCCCGCCTCAAGGACGAACCGGACCTGTGGTGCAAGTGGTCCGAGCGGTACATCAACTGGCGGCAACTGGAGATCCTGGGCCTGATGTCGAAGGGGAACTGGGCATGAGCGTCGGCATCGTGATGCTCGTGCACACCGCGCTGGGGCGCGCGGAACAGGTCGCCCGGCACTGGAACGCCGCCGGCTGCCCGGTGGTGATTCATATCGACAAGTCGGTGCCCGCGAAAACGCACAACGCCTTTGTCGCCGCCCTGTCCGACCTGGACGATGTAAGGTTCGGCCGGCGACATCGCTGCGAATGGGGCACATGGGGAATTGTCGCGGCAACGCAGGATGCCGCCGAACGCATGCTGGAGGCGTTTCCCGATGTCACCCATGTCTATCTGACCTCGGGGTCGTGCCTGCCGCTGCGTCCCGTCCAGGAGTTGATTGACTACCTCAAGGCGCGCCCGCGCACCGATTTTGTCGAAAGCGCGACGACCGCGGATGTGCCCTGGACGGTCGGCGGCCTCGATCACGAACGATTCACGTTGCGGTTTCCGTTCAGCTGGCGCAAGCACCGCTATCTTTTCGACAAATACGTCGAATTCCAGCGCCGCGTCGGGTTCAAGCGCAGGATCCCCGACGGGATCGTCCCGCACATGGGCAGCCAGTGGTGGTGCCTAACCCGACGGACCCTGTCGTCCATCCTGCAGGATCCGCGCCGCCCCGTGCTCGACCGCTATTTCAAGCGCGTCTGGATCCCCGACGAGTGCTATTTCCAGACCCTCGCGCGGCAATATTCGCTCAATATCGAAAGCCGCTCGCTGACCCTGTCGAAGTTCGACTTCCAGGGAAAGCCGCACATTTTCTACGACGACCACCTGCAATTGCTGCGCCGGTCGGATTGCTTCGTGGCGCGCAAGATATGGGCCCATGCCGACCGGCTCTATGACGCGTTCCTGACCGACAGCGCCGGCGCCATGAACAAGACCGAACCCAACCCCGGCAAGATCGACCGTCTTTTTGCCAAGGCGGTCGAGCGGCGCACGCGGGGGCGGGCGGGCCTCTACATGCAAAGCCGGTTCCCGAACGAGGGCTGGGAAAACGGCGTGACCGCGGGGCGGTACTCGGTTTTCCAGGGCTTCGCCGAGCTTTTCGACGACTTCAAGCCGTGGCTGGCGCGGGCGACCGGTACGCGGGTACACGGGCATCTGTTCGCGCCGGAGCGGGCGGAATTCGCCGACAGCCAATCGGTGATGAACGGGGCGCTTTCGGATTGCGCCATTTTGCGCGACTACAACCCCAAGGGGTTTCTGACCAACCTGATCTGGAACACCCGCGGCGAGCGACAATGTTTCAGCATCGGACCGCGCGACAACCAGGCCATCAACTGGGATATCGCCAAGGACCCCAACGCGCAGATTTCGGTGATCAGCGGGGCCTGGGCGGTGCCGCTGTTCCAGTCGAACCGCGATTTCGCAGACATCCGCAAGGAAGCGGCGCTGCTGCAAAAGATCGAAAACGATTTCCTGGACGTGCTGCATTCGCCCTATGTCAAGGCGCGAATCCGGATATGGACGATGGCGGAATTCGTCGAGTCCCCGATGGAACCGCTGCAAACCGTCATCGACGAGATCACCCAGAAAACGGCGCGCCGCCTGTCCGAGGCGCCGCGCATGGTCGATCTGGCCGGGTTCGGCCAGTTCCTTCAAAACCTCAAGAACCAGGGGATGCATCCGTACCTGATGGGTGACTTCCCGGTGGAACAGACGGTACCGACACGCCACGGATCGCCGCCGAAACCCTATCTGGTACGGTGACAGAACAACATGCCCAGACCCTTCGACTATTTCGTGATCTTCGCGGAAATGCGAACCGGATCGAATTTCCTCGAGACCAATCTCAACACCTTGCCCGGGATTGCCTGTCACGGCGAGGCATTCAATCCGCATTTCATCGGCTATCCCAACCGCGACGACCTTCTGGGCCTGACGCAGGCCGAGCGCGAGGCCGACCCGCAGGCCCTGATCAATGCCATACGGGACGAGTCCGGCGTTCTGGCGGGGTTCCGGTTCTTCCATGACCACGATCCGCGGGTGCTGGATATCGCCTTGCCCGACCCGCGCTGCGCCAAGATCATCCTGACACGCAACCCCGTCGACAGCTACGTGTCGTGGAAGATCGTGCAGCAGACGGGCCAGTGGAAGCTGACCAACGTGAAACGGCGCAAGGACGCGGTCGCCGCCTTCGACGCGGGCGAGTTTCACGACTTCCTCGACCAGTTGCAGCAGTTCCAGATCAGGCTGCACAACGCGCTGCAAACCAGCGGGCAGACGGCGTTCCATATCGCTTACGAGGACTTGCAGGATCTCAACGTGATGAACGGGCTGGCGCGGTTCCTGGGCGTCGAGGAAAGCCTGGCGTCGCTGGACCAGAGCCTCAAGCCGCAGAACCCCGCGCCCCTCTCGGCCAAGGTCGAGAACTTCGACGCCATGCAGACCGCGCTGGCCGATCTCGACCGCTTCAACCTCAGCCGGACGCCGAATTTCGAGCCCCGCCGCGGGCCGGCGGTGCCCAGCTACGTGGCCGCCGCGCGGGCACCGCTTCTCTACCTGCCGGTGCGCTCGGGGCCCGAGGCCGAGGTTCGGCAATGGTTGGCCGCGCTGGACGGTGTCGCCGATGACGACCTGCAATCGGGCTTTACCCAGAAGACGCTGCGGCAATGGAAACGCGACCGCCCCGGCCACCGCAGCTTCACGGTGCTGCGTCACCCGGTGGCACGTGCGCATGCGGCGTTTTGCCAGCGCATCCTGATGCCCGGTCCGGGCAATCTTGCCGAGATCCGCAAGACGCTGCGGCGGGTCCACAACCTGCCGATTCCCGGCAAGATGCCCGATGCGCGCTACGACCACGATGCGCACCGCAAGGCGTTCGTGGCGTTCCTGAAATTCGTCAAGGCGAACCTGGCCGGGCAAACCGGGCTGCGGATCGATTCGGCCTGGGCCACGCAAACCCAGGCGCTACAGGATTTCGCGGGTTTCGCCCTTCCCGACCAGGTGCTGCGCGAAGATGAAATGGCGCAGGCGCTACCCGCGCTTGCCCGTGCGACGGGATATCCCGATGCTCCTGCGCCGCCCGGCCCGGCAATAGACACGCCCTTCGCGCTGGCCGATATCTACGACGACAAGATCGAGGATCTTGCCGCCAAGGTATACCAGCGCGACTATGTGACCTTCGGATTCGACCGCTGGGGTTAGAGATCGCGGCGCTTGGTCGGTTCTGTCCGACCTTACCGAGTGGGCAACATGCCCGACATCAGGCGGCTTGCGCCGCCTGGGCCTCGGTCAGGATCGTGTGCAGCGTTTCGGGGTCGCGATTGGCGCGCAGCTTGGCGCAGACCGAGGATTCGCGCAGCGTCCGCGACACCAGCGCCAGCGCCTTGAGGTGCTCGACGCCGGCGTTCTGCGGCGCGAACAGCGCGAAGACCAGGTCCACGGGCTGCCGGTCAACGGCGGAATAGTCTATCGGTTTTTCCAGCACGATGAACGCCCCGCAAACGCTGTCGATCTCGTCCAGCCGGGCGTGGGGCAGCGCCACGCCATGCCCCACACCGGTGGGGCCAAGCGTTTCGCGCTCGATCAGCGCCTCGACCGTGGCCGGGGCGCTGACCCCGTAGGCGGCATGGGCCAGATCGCCCAGATCATGCAAAAGCCGCTTCTTGCTGGACGCCGAGGTGACGACCTTTACCGCCTCTGGCTTGAGAATTCCCGAAATCTGCATGATCCGTCCTGTCGTGGTTTCGCGCCCGCGAGGTGGCGTGTTCTAGTACCGCGGCTCGATCCAGCCGATGTTTCCGTCTTCGCGGCGATAGACGACGTTGACCTCTTCGCCGCGTTCGTTTCTGAAAACAAGGATAGGTGCCCCGGCAAGCTCCATCTGCATCACCGCTTCGCCAACCGACAGCGATGGAATGCGCGTCTCGGTCTCGGCGATGATCATCGGCTGCAACGTGTCGGGTTCCGAATCCTCACCGCCTTGTTCCGAGGCGAGGATATACGAGGATGCCGCCATGACTTCAACCGGGCCCTGACGCTCGCGGTGATGATCCTTCAGGCGTCGCTTGTAGCGCCGCAACTGCTTGTCCATCTTCTCGGCGCAGGCCTCGAAGGAAGCATAGATTTCGTGGGCGTGCGCCTTGGCCTGGACGGTCAGACCGGTGGAAAGGTGTACCATCGCCTCGCACACGAACTCGTGCCCGGACTTGGAGAAAACGATATTGGCATCCGTGGGGCGCTGCGCGTACTTGGTCAGAATCGCGCCCAGTTCATCCTTCACATGGGTTTGCAGCGCGTCGCCGATGTCGATCTGCTTTCCACTGACCTGATAGAGCATGTTTTCTCCTTTACGTGACAGTTCGAACCCACACGGAAATGCACGAATTGCAGCGTGCGTTTCAGGTTCGAGTGCTGGGATTAGACATTCCGCCATACTGCATGCGTGCGGGCCTTGCCTGCAAAGCCATGAGCCTCAACGCTGCACGATCTTCGAATGTCATGGCCCCATTTGAGGCGACAGCAAGGGGCTCTGTCAATCGAATCCGTTTGCCCGGCGTCGGCAAATCACAACCGCGGGATATTCCGTCAGGAAACCCGGAAACTTTCGCCAAGATAGACGCGGCGCACGTTTTCGTTCTGCACAACTTCGTCGGGCGTGCCGGACATCAAGACCTGTCCATCGTGCAGGATGTAGGTGCGATCGACGATTTCGAGAGTCTCGCGCACGTTGTGATCGGTGATCAGCACGCCGATGCCGCGGTTGCGCAGGTCGGCGACCAGGTGGCGGATGTCGCCGACGCTGATCGGGTCGACCCCGGCAAAGGGCTCATCCAGCAACAGGTATTTCGGATCGGACGCCAGGCAGCGCGCGATTTCCACGCGCCGCCGCTCGCCCCCCGAAAGGGCAAGCGCGGGGGCCCGACGCAGGTGCTCGATCGAGAACTCCGACAGCAGCTCTTCAAGCCGCTCGCGGCGCTTGTGCCGGTCGGGGCACGAGATATCGAGAACCGCGGCGATGTTGTCTTCGACGCTAAGGCCACGAAAAATAGACATTTCCTGCGGCAGATAGCCGATTCCCAGACGGGCGCGGCGAAACATCGGCAGGTTGCCGACATCGCGCCCGTCAATCCGCACCTGCCCGGCCTCGGGGTATATGAGCCCGGCGACCATGTAGAAGGTCGTCGATTTCCCGCACCCGTTCGGTCCCAGCAGGCCGACCACTTCGCCGCGGTTGAGCGTCAGGCTGACATCGCGGATGACCACGCGCTTGCGATAGCTCTTGCGCAGGTTCCATGCGGCCAGGCCGGAATCGCCATCGGTCACGGACAGCTCGGCGGCGGTCATCGCTCAGTCCCCCGGCGCCATGATCGTGCGCACGCGGCCATCCATGCGCGCCGTGCCGGTATTCAGGTCCACCGTCATGTTCTGGGCGTTGAGCACGTTGTCGCCCTGCAACAGGACGACATCGCCGCGCATCACGATCTCGCCGGCGTCGATGTCGTAATCGGCGCTTTGCGCTTCGGCGGCGTCGGAGCCGCTGACAAGGGTGACACCGCCACTTGCCTCGAGCCGCGCGATGCGGGCCTGATCGGCGGAATAGACCACCAGCACGCGGTCGGCGGAAAGCTTCATCTCGCCCTGCGCGGCCAGCACATTGCCCGAGAACACCGCGTGTCCGCTTTCCTGATCCACCGACAGCGCGTCAGCCGTCACCTCGACGGGTTGGTCGGTGTCCTGCGTTTCGGCACCGAACGCGATGTCGGCCTGCTGTGCAGCAGCCATGGACGGCACACAAAGAAGAACCAGCAGGCAGTATCGGGCAAGGGACATGGGGCGCGTATCCTATCTGTCGGGTTCGTATACCAGCTTGACACCGTCTGTGAAAAGCAATTGCACGCCGGTGCCGTCGGGCTCGGCGGTAATCAGCATTCGCCCCGCCGTGAAGCGCCCCGGCGGCCCTTCGCCCTCTATGGGTGTGCGGCTTTCCACACGGATCTCCCGCAGCGCCATGTCCAGCCGCTCGGTCCAGACCCGGTATCCCGCGGAACTGCTCAGGAATGCCGATCCCGCCAGGCTGCCGCGGCTTTCGGAAAGCATGAAAACCCCCGTGTTCGCCCGCAGGTCGATGCGGCCGCCGCTGACCATCGTCATGTGCGCGCGCGGCGCGTCGACCACCATCCGTCCCGGTGTTTCGGGGTCGGGGCGCGCCGCGTCGGCGGTCAACCTGACCAGGTCCCCGGCATCCGAGGCACCGGCAAAGACCGGCGCGGTCATCTGTTCGTCTTTTGCACGCTGGCGCAGATCAAGGTCCGTGATCGGTTCGACCGCCGTCGGGTCGATTGTCCTGGAAAACATGAACAACGTGGCCAGCAGCCCAAGCGCCGCCAGTGGCAACAGGATCTTGAGCCATGCAATGACGTGAAAGCGGATCGAGTCGCGCCAGTCCATCAATGCGCGAAAATGTCCTGCTCGGGCCAGCCCGCAAGATCGAGGCGGGCGCGCGTCGGCAGGAAATCGAAACAGGACTGCGCAAGATCGGTGCGGCCCTCACGCGCCAGCATCGCATCCAGCACATCGCGCAGGCTGTGCAGGTGCAGAACATCGCTGGCGGCATAGTCGCGCTGCGCCGCGCTCAGTTCGGGTGCGCCCCAGTCGCTACTTTGCTGCTGCTTGGACACGTCGATGCCCAACAGTTCCTGTAGCAGGTTCTTGAGCCCGTGCCGGTCGGTATAGGTGCGCACCAGCTTGCTGGCGATCTTGGTGCAATAGACCGGCGCGGCCAGCGCGCCGAAGGTGTTGTGCATCGCGGCGATGTCGAAGCGGCCGAAATGAAACAGCTTGAGCACCTGCGGGTCCATCAGCAGGCGGCACAGGTTGGGCGCCTCTTGCTGTCCTTGCGCGATTTGCACGATGTGCGCGTCACCGTCGCCGCCCGACAGTTGCACCACGCAAAGCCTGTCACGATGCGGGTTGAGGCCCATCGTTTCACAATCAATGGCCACGACCGTGCCAAGGTTCAGATCGTCAGGCAGGTCGTGGCGGTAAAGATGATTGGTCATGGTCGGTTCCTTGCAGGCGATCAGAAATCGAGGTTCTCGACGCTCAGGGCATTGGTCTGGATAAATTCGCGCCGCGGCTCGACAACATCGCCCATCAGCTTGGTGAACAGGTCGTCGGCTTCGGCCACGTCGTCGATCTTGACCTGCAACAGGGTGCGTGCGTCCGGGTCCAGCGTGGTTTCCCACAACTGGTTGGGGTTCATTTCGCCAAGCCCCTTGTAGCGCTGCAATGTCAGGCCCTTTTCGCCCTCCGTCAGGATCGCGTGCAACAACCCCAGCGGCCCGTAGATACGGGTATGCCGGTCCTTGCGGTGCAACTCGGCCGGGGCGCCGTACACCTCTTGCAGCTTTTCAGTGAAACTGCCGGTCTTGCGTGCCTCGCCCGAGCGCAGCATCGGGCCGTCCAGGGTGCGCACTTCCTCGACCCCGCGCAACATGCGGGCCAGCCTGATGCCGTGGTCCTGGGTGACGCGGCCCTGCCAGCCGCGTTCGTATTCCGCCGCGATCCGGTCGAGGCGCGCCGCCACCTTGTCGGCCACGCCCTGCAGGTCGGCGTCGATCGCGCCGGGGGCAAAGGCCCCCGCGATCGCCGCCTGTTCCAGTATGTGGCGCGGATAATGCGTGGGGAATGCATCCAGAACGCGCTTCAGGCGCCGCGCCTCTTCGACCACGCGCACCAGGTCGGGGCCGACGATTTCCTGCCCGTCCGCCAGCCGCAGCACCGCGCCCTCGGTGCCTTGCTGGACCAGGTAGTCGTTCATCGCCGCCTCGTCCTTGATATAGACCTCGGACTTGCCGCGCGTCACCTTGTAGAGCGGCGGCTGCGCGATATACAGATAGCCGCCCTCGATCAGTTCGGGCATCTGTCGATAGAAGAACGTCAACAGCAGCGTGCGGATATGGGCGCCGTCCACGTCGGCATCGGTCATGATGACGATCTTGTGGTAGCGCAGTTTCGAGATGTCGAATTCGTCACGCCCGATCCCGGTGCCAAGGGCCATCACCAGGTTGCCGATTTCCTGGCTGGCGAGCATCCGGTCGAAGCGCGCACGCTCGACGTTGAGGATCTTGCCCTTGAGCGGCAGGATCGCCTGCGTGCCCCGGTCGCGCCCGGTCTGGGCCGAGCCGCCGGCGCTGTCGCCCTCGACGATAAAAAGCTCGGTCTTGGACGGGTCTTTCTCGGAGCAATCCTTGAGCTTGCCGGCCAGGAAATTCACGTCCAGCGCCGATTTTCGGCGCGTCAGGTCGCGGGCCTTGCGCGCCGCCTCGCGGGCCAGCGCGGCCTCGATGATCTTGGACACGATCACCTTGGCCTCGTTCGGATTTTCCTCGAACCACTCGGACAGGCGTTCGTTGACCAGCCCCTCGACCGCCGGGCGCACCTCGGAACTGACCAGTTTGTCCTTGGTCTGGCTGGAGAACTTCGGGTCGGGCATCTTGACCGAAAGCACGCAGGTCAGCCCTTCGCGAGCGTCGTCGCCGGTGAAGCTGATCTTTTCGCGCTTGGCGATGCCGCTGGACTGCGCATAGGAGTTGATCGTCCGCGTGAGGGCGGCGCGAAATCCCGCCATGTGCGCACCGCCGTCGCGCTGCGGAATGTTGTTGGTGAACGGCAGCACCGTTTCGTGGAAGGTGTCGTTCCACCACATCGCCACCTCGACGATGATCCCGTCACGCTCACCGATCATGTGGATGGGTTCCGACATGAGAGAAACCTTCGACCGGTCGAGATACTTGACGAACTCGCGCACGCCACCCTCGTAGAACAGCTCGCTGCGCAGGGGTTCGGCGGGGCGCTCGTCGACAAGGATGATGCGCACGCCCGAGTTCAGGAACGCCAGCTCGCGCAGGCGCTTTTCCAGCATCTCGAAAACATAGTCGCGGTCGGAAAACGTGTCGGTCGAGGCCAGGAACCGAACCTCGGTGCCCTTGCGGCCACCGGCATCGCCGACAACGCGCAGGTGTTCGACGGTGTCGCCATGCTCGAACCGGGCGTAATGTTCCTTGCCGTCGCGCCAGATGCGCAGTTCCAGCCAGTCGGACAGTGCATTTACCACCGACACACCGACGCCATGCAGACCGCCCGACACCTTGTATGAATTCTGGTCGAATTTCCCGCCGGCATGCAATTGGGTCATGATGACCTCGGCCGCCGAGACGCCCTCGCCCTCGTGAATACCGACGGGAATACCGCGGCCGTTATCGCTGACCGATACGCTGCTGTCGGCATGGATCGTGACGTTCACCGCGTCGGCATGACCGGCCAGCGCCTCGTCGATGCCGTTATCGACGACCTCGTAGACCATGTGGTGCAGGCCCGAACCATCGTCGGTGTCGCCGATATACATGCCGGGGCGTTTGCGAACCGCCTCCAACCCTTTGAGAACCTTGATAGATTCAGCGCCGTATGCGCCGCCTGCCTGACTGTCTTCGGCCATAGGGAAAACCCTTTGTGATTGCTGTGATTTTATACGACCCATGGGGGGGAATGTCACGTCTCCGCCCCATATTTTGTGTCATGTGAAGGGCACGATCACGCCCACGAAGATCAGCAGCGTACCGGCGGCCAGATTCAGCCTTCGCAATGCCGCCGGCGCGGTCAGAATGCGCCGCATCCGGTCGACCACGAGAGCGACTCCCAGGTTGCCGACAAACGGCACCAGCGCCGACAGCGCCACGATCGCCATGATATCCGGGCCGGTCACGCGGCCCAGGTCGAAAAAGCCCGGCAGCACGCCCATGTAGAACAGAATCGCCTTCGGGTTGCCCAGAATCGCGGCCACGCCCGCGACGAACCCGGCCCATCGCCCCGGTCGGGTCAGCCGGCGGTCGGCGGCGACCGCCGCGTCGGCGCGGCGGATCGTGGACAAACCCATGTAGAGGAACACCGCGCAGGCCACCCAGCGCATCACTGTGAGCACGCTTTCATGTTCGGCCACCACCCAGCTCATGCCGAGAATGGCCAGAAACGGCCAGACCACGTCGCCCGCCGCAACCCCGAAGGCCAGCGGCCAGGCCGCCGCATACCCGCCCGAAAGCGCCCGCGCCATCACCGCCAGCCAAACCGGCCCCGGCGTGATGAACAAAATCAGAAGCGCCCCCGCATAGAGCACCAGGTCACCGCCCGAGAGTGTCATTTCGCGTCCGTTAATGTCAGCGACCCGTCCGCCGCCAGAATCCAGAACGGGTTCATTGCCACCTCCCAGACATGGTCGTCAGGGTCGGCGTAATATCCCGAGTAGCCGCCCCAGAACACCTTTTCGGGCCGTTTGAGTGCCTTCGCCCCGGCGGCAAGCGCCGCGTCGAATGCCGCGTCCACCTCGGCCTCGGTCGCAAAGTTCTGCGCAAGGGTCATGGCGCCGGTGCCCAGCACCGCATCGGGCCGACCTTGATCCGCGGCCAGCGCCTCTCGCCCGAAAAGACCCAGCACGAGACCGGCCAGTTGGTAGAAGGCAACGCCGTCCTGCTCTTCGGCCGGTGTCCAGCCAAGCGCGGCATAGAACTCTTTCGACCGTTCGAGGCTGGTCACGCCAAGGGTGATCAGGCTTACGCGTTGAGGGGTCACGGATTGTCCTTCCTTTCAGTATGGCTGATACCGCCGGTTTCCGTCACTTCGAAATACTGCGCCCACGCACCCAGTTCCGCGAAAAGCTCCGGCCCGGTGCCGGTCATCCACGCCTGCGCGTCCAGCGCCAGGATTTCGTCGTAAAGCGCGGCGCGGCGGCCAGCGTCAAGATGCGCGGCGACCTCGTCGAGCAGCAGAATCGGCGACGCTCCCAGATCGCCCAGCAGTGCGCGGGCATTGGCAAGGATCAGCGATATCAGCAGCGCCTTCTGTTCGCCGGTCGAACACTCCCGCGCCGGCACGCCCTTGGCGGCGAATACGGCGTGCAGGTCCGTGCGGTGCGGCCCGACCAGGGTGCGCCCCGCGGCCAGGTCGCGAAAGCGGCTTTCGCGCAGTGCCTCCAGCAGATCTCCCTCGCTCTCGGGCATCGCGCCCTCGGTCTGGGTCAGTTCCATCTGCGCCGCCGGAAACGCGGTCTGCGCCGCATCCTGCGCCGCGTGCAGCCTGGTCAGCGCGGCAAGGCGGTTGGTGTGGATGTGCGCGCCCGCCGCCGCCATCTGACGTTCCAGCGCCGCGTACCAATGCGCATCGCGCACCTGGTCCTTGAGCAGCCGGTTACGCTCGCGCATCGCTTTCTCGTAGGCCAGCGTTGCCTCGGCATGTTCGGGCGCAAAGCTCATCGCAACACGGTCCACGAATCGCCGCCGCCCTTCGGCGGCTTCCGTCCACAGCCGGTCCATCGACGGCACCAGCCACAAGACCCGCGCGGTGCGGGCCAAAGCCGTCTGGCTGGCCGCCTTGCCGTCAAGCCTGAGCTGCCGTGCCGCGCCGCCCTCTGACCAGATCTCGACCTCGTGCGCGCGCCCCGGCCCCTGCACCACGCCGGAAACCTTCCAGCCCAGCACCTCGGGCCGGCGGGACATTTCCTCGGCGCTGGCGCGGCGCAGGCCCCGACCGGGCGAAAACAGCGATACCGCCTCCAAAATGTTGGTCTTGCCGGCGCCGTTGGGGCCGAAAATCGCCACCGGGCGAGCGTCAAGATCAAGCCGCGCGGCGCCATGAGAGCGGAAATGCGACAGGATCAGCCGCGACAGATGGACACCGGGCATTCACCGCCCCTTCATCTTGCCCGAAATACGCCCGCCGGAGACTCCGACGGGCGTCACACGCGCATCGGCATGACCACGTAGACGGCGCTGGTGTCGTTGCCCTCGCGCATCAGCGTCGGATCGCCCGAGGAATTGAACAGGAATACCGCGTTCTCGCGGTCAACCTGGCTGGCAATTTCCAGCAGGTACTTCGCGTTGAACCCGATTTCCAGTCGCTCGTCGCCATAAGCCACGGCCAGTTCTTCCTCGGCGGCGCCGCTGTCGGGGGCATTCACCGACAGCACCAGGCGGTCCTCGTCGAGAGTCATCTTGACCGCGCGCGAGCGTTCGGAGCTGACGGTCGCGACCCGATCGACGGCGGACGCGAATTCGCGCGCGTCCACTTCCATCTTGCGCGTGTTCCCCTGCGGGATGACACGGGTGTAGTCGGGAAAGGTGCCGTCGATCACCTTGGATGTCAGGGTAATACCAGGCGTGGCGAAGCGTACCTTGGTCTCGCTCACCGACACGGCGATCTGCGTGTCGTCGTCTTCCAGCAGCTTGCGCAACTCGCCCACCGTCTTGCGCGGCACGATCACGCCGGGCATATCGGCGGCGCCCTCGGGCAGATCGGCGTCGATCCGGGCCAGGCGGTGGCCGTCAGTGGCCACGCAGCGCAGCACACGGCCGCCTTCCGCCTCGGCCACGTGCATGTAGACCCCGTTGAGGTAATAGCGCGTCTCCTCGGTGGAGATGGCGAACTTGGACTTGTCGAAAAGCCGCCGCAACACCGGCGCCGGGGCGCTGAAATTACACGCGTATTCGGAACTTGCCATGACCGGGAAATCCTCGCGCGGCAACGTCGCGAGGTTGAAATGCGACCGCCCCGCCTGCACCGAAAGGCGTCCGGCGGCGCTGTCCTCGCTCAGGGTGATCAACGCTCCGTCGGGCAGCTTTCGCACGATTTCGTGCAGGGTCATCGCCGAAACCGTGGTCGCGCCCGCGCGTTCCACCTTTGCCGGCGCGATATCGACCACCTCGATATCCAGGTCGGTGGCGCGGAATTGCACCTGGTCGCCTTCGGCCTCGATCAGCAGGTTGGCAAGAATCGGGATCGTGTTGCGTCGTTCGACGACCGATTGCGCCTGGCTGACAGCCTTGAGCAGCGCGCCGCGTTCAATGCTCAGTTTCATGACCCTCGTTCCCTTTCCTGCCGGGTGGGGCAAGGTATCGGTTTCCCCGGCCGGCTCAAGATGTTTTTTTCGGAGTTTTGTCCAACGGAAACGCGGGGGCGTCAAGACTGCAAGCCCCCGCGTTGTCGCACGCGGGGGGCGGGCGGCGACCCGTCAGGCCTCGAGCGTGCGGCGCAGCATTTCCAGATCCTCGGCGATCTGACCATCCTGGGTCTTCAAATCCTCGATCCGACGAACACCATGCATGACGGTGGTGTGATCGCGCCCGCCGAAACGGCGGCCGATTTCCGGCAGCGACCGGCTGGTCAGGTGCTTGCACAAATACATCGCTACCTGCCGCGGTCGCGCATAGCTGCGCACGCGCTTGGGCCCGATCATGTCGGACAAGCGGATGTTGTAGTGCTCGCTGACGCGGCGCTGGATTTCCTCGATGGTGATCTTGCGTTCCGAGGCGCGCAGCACATCGGCCAGGCAATCCTGCGTCAGTTCCATCGTGATCTCGCGCCCGACCAGCGAGGCAAAGGCGAAAAGCCGGGTCAGCGCGCCTTCCAGAACCCGGACATTGGTGCTGATCCGGTGGGCGAGGAATTCGAGCACGCCATCGCTAACCTCAAGCCCCGGATACTGCTTGCGGTGGGTTTCGACCTTGGTTTGCAGAATTCCGAGCCGCAATTCGTAATCGGTGGGATGCAGGTCAACGACCAGGCCGCATTGCAGGCGGCTTTTGATCCGGTCTTCCAGATCCATTATCTCGCCCGGCGCGCGATCGGCGGAGATGATGATCTGCTTGTTGCCGTCAACCAGCGCGTTGAAGGTGTGAAAGAACTCTTCCTGGGTCGAGCCCTTGCCGGCGATGAACTGGACATCATCGACCATCAGAACATCGACCGAGCGGAACAGTTCCTTGAAATCCATCATCTTGCTGTCGCGCAGCGCCTGCACGAACCGGTACATGAACTGTTCCGCCGACAGGTAGACGACGTTGAGTTCGGGGCGGCGGCTGCGCAACTCCCACGCAATGGCGTGCATCAGGTGCGTCTTGCCCAGCCCGACGCCGCCATAGAGGAAAAGCGGATTGAACGTGACCGGCCCGCCCTCGGCAACGCGGCGTGCCGCGGCGTGGGCCAGTTCGTTGGGCTTGCCCACCACGAAGGTGTCGAAGGTGAACCGCTCGTCCAGGGGCGCGCCCGGTACGGCGCCGCCGCGTCCGGTTTCGCGGTCGCGGCCCTGCTGCGCGCCGTCCGGCGTTTTGCGGGCCGGGCGCCCATTGCCGCGTGGCGCGCCGTGCTCGACCACCTGGAAATGAATGCGCCGGACGTCTTCGCCGGCCTGGATGAACTTGTGCAAAATCAGATCGCCGAAGTTCTGCGAGACGTAATTGCCCAGAAAACTGGTCGGCACCCGGAAGGTCACGACACCTTCGGAAATCTCGGCGAATTCAAGAGGCTCGATCCAGTTCGTATAGTTGTTCTTGCCCACAGTCGCGAGCAGCCCTTGTTGCAACTCGCCCCATTGATCCTGTGTCATGCGTCCCCGTTCCACACCGTTTCCATTCCGCCTGCGGACATAGACACCAACGCATCCGCATTACTGATACCGGCACGCGATACCCCCGTCGCACGCACCACCGCCACGGCGGTGGAGAATGCGGCCTGTACCGGACCGTCTGCACGCGACCGACCACACCCTGCCGTTGCTGCCGGATCGCCGGCACGCCACGGGTGGCCGCGAGAAACGCGCACTGCAACTTGTCGGACAAGGCCAGGGTATACCCCTGAATTCAGCACAAGCGGTCATACGGCACTGCGGGGCAGCACGCACAACTGCACGTTGTCGGCCCGCAATTTCGGGCTTGTGACCTGGCCTGTCCCCCCAAGACGACGTGAATCGCACCCGCAAGGTAGCAACGCGGCTCTGGCACTGGCAACTGAACTTACGCCTTGACTCCGATATCGCGAAAAAGAATCTCGGATGCATTGAAATACCACACAAAACGCGAAAAGCGCCGCACATGGCGACGCTTTGAAACGCGGTGCGTTTTGGCGACTGTGGCGTTGCGGATCAGCCGAGCGCCTTGACGCGCGATGCCAGCCGCGAAACCTTCCGCGCTGCGGTGTTCTTGTGGAACACGCCCTTGGTGACGCCGCGCATCAGTTCGGGTTCAGCCGCGCGCAGGGCGGCGGTGGCCGCGTCCTTGTCGCCGGAGGCGATTGCCTCTTCGACCTTGCGCAACTGGGTGCGGATGCGCGAGCGGCGCGCCTTGTTGATCTGGTAACGGTTTTCGTTCTGACGGGCGCGTTTCTTGGATTGCGGCGTGTTGGCCATGTCTGTTCCCTTGCTTCCGGGCTGTTACGATATCTCTTGCGCATTTCAGCTCGACCGGGTGGGAACCACCGGAAGTGTCCTGCCAGAGCGGGCATCACGCGCATTTACATCGGGCGCCTATACGCCAATTCCAAGCGGTTGCAAAGGGCAAAATCCCCGCCTCGCAGGCGCCGCGACGCCCTCGCCCCGGACGTGCGTCTGCGCCGCTCAGCGGTCGCGGAACTGCGCGCTGCGCTTTTCCAGGAAGGCGTTCATGCCTTCCTTCTGATCATCTGTCGCGAACAGCGAATGGAACACCCGCCGTTCGAACAGCAACCCCTCGCGCAGGGTCGTCTCGTAGGACCGATTCACCGCCTCCTTGACCACCATCGTGGTGATCATGGATTTTTCGGCGATCTTCTCGGCGGCGCTCATCGCTTCTTCCATGAGCTTCTTGGCCGGCACCACGCGGCTGACAAGGCCCGAGCGCTCGGCCTCTTCGGCTTCCATGAAGCGGCCGGTCAGGTTCATGTCCATCGCCTTGGACTTACCCACAAGCCGGGTCAGGCGCTGCGTACCGCCGATGCCGGCCACGACGCCGAGGTTTATTTCGGGCTGGCCGAACTTGGCGGTATCCGAGCAGATGATGAAATCGCACATCATCGCCAGTTCGCACCCGCCGCCCAGCGCATAGCCCGACACCGCCGCGATGATCGGCTTGCGCACGCGCATGATCTGTTCGGTTTCGGGCGTGAAGAGATCCCCGGCGAAGACATCGGCAAAGCTTTTCTCGCTCATCATCTTGATGTCGGCGCCGGCGGCGAAGGCCTTGTCCGACCCGGTGATGACGATACACCGCACCTTGTCGTTCTTCTGTGCCTCGGTCAGCGCCTGCGCCAGCTCGCTCAGCAGCGTTTCGCTCAACGCGTTCATGGCTTCGGGGCGGTTGAGCTTCATCAGGGCAATGTGATCTTCGATTTCGACGATGATCGTCTCATAGGCCATGAAATCTGCTTTCGCTTGTTTCGATCAGGCCCGACTCCTGACCCATTCGCGGAGTCGGTTCAAGCTATCTTTGACAGCGCGGGCAGTAGAAGCTCGACCGCCCCGACTGCACGATGCGGCGCACCGTTCCGCTGCAGCCCGGTGTCCGGCACGGGGCGCCCTCGCGGCCGTAGACATCGAAACGGTGCTGGAAATATCCCAGTTCGCCATCGGTGCGACGGTGGTCGCGCAGTGACGAGCCGCCCGCCGCGATCGCGTCGCGCAGTACCTGCCGGATCACCGGGACCAGCGCCGCAACGCGCGACGCCGCGATCCGTCCCGCCCTCCGCCGCGGCGAGATGCCGGCGCGGTAAAGCGCCTCGCAGACATATATATTTCCCAGCCCGGCCAGGATTCTCTGATCCAGCAGCGCCGACTTGACCGGCGCCCGGCGCCCGCGCAGCGCGGCAATCAGATAGGGTTCGTCAAAGGCGTTTCCCAGCGGCTCGGGGCCAAGCGACGCTAGCAGCGGGTGCGCCTCCTGCGCGGCAGTGGGTAACAAATCCATCGCTCCGAAACGGCGCGGATCGTTGAAGGTGATCCGCGCGCCATTGTCCATGTCGAGGATGACATGATCGTGCTTTTCCGGCGTCGCGTGGGCGTGCAGGAAATCGCCGGTTGGATCGCCCGAAACCAGCATCCGCCCCGACATGCCCAGGTGGATCAGCAGCGACTCGTCCGAATCAAGATCGGCGAGGATGTATTTCGACCGCCGCCTGAGCACCGTGACCCGCCGCCCCGTCAGCCGCGCGGCCATATCCGGCGGGAACGGCCAGCGCAGATCGGCGCGTTTGAGCGTGGCCCGCGCGATACGATGCCCCTCCATTACCGGGGCAAGACCACGGCGCACGGTTTCGACCTCGGGCAGTTCCGGCATGGGCACCTCCTGATCAGGGACATACGGGCGCATTGCAGCCGCCCGCCCGCGCCCTATAAGAAGGGTGAGGTATAGGATCGGCAAGGTTTGATGAGCGAGCAGGACGACAGAACCACGCATTTCGGCTACCAGACGGTGCCGGAATCGGAAAAAGCGACGCGCGTGCGCGGGGTGTTCGGCAGCGTCGCCTCGAAATACGACCTGATGAACGACGTCATGTCGGCCGGCATTCACCGCATCTGGAAGGATGCAATGATGGATTGGCTGGCACCGCGTCCGGGCACGCGGCTGCTGGACGTGGCGGGGGGAACCGGTGACATCGCGTTCCGCTACCTCGCACGGGCCGGCCATGGTCACGCCACCGTGCTCGACCTGACCGAGCCGATGCTGATCGAGGGGCGCAAGCGCGCCGAGGCCGCGCAGCTTGCCGATTCGCTCGACTGGGTCGTGGGCGATGCGATGGCGCTGCCGTTCGCCGATGCAAGTTTCGACACCTATACGATCAGCTTCGGCATCCGCAACGTCACCCGCCCGGCCGATGCGCTGGCCGAGGCATGGCGCGTGCTGCGCCCCGGCGGGCGGCTTATGGTGCTGGAATTCAGCCAGATACCCAACGACCTGATGCAACGGGTATACGACATCTACAGTTTCAACATGATCCCGCGCATGGGTCAGCTTATCGCGGGCGACCGCGACAGCTACCAGTACCTCGTCGAATCGATCCGCCGCTTTCCCGACCAGGAGACATTCCTGGGGATGCTGCGCGATGCCGGGTTCGAGCAGGCGAAATACCGCAACCTGAGCATGGGTGTCGCGGCCCTGCATTCCGGCTGGAAACTCTGAGCGATGCGCGGGCCCCACAACATATGGCGCCTCATGCGCACCGGCGCGACACTGGAGCGCACCGGCGCCATGGGCGTGGTGCTTGATGCCTTCGACGCGCCGCGCGCGCTGCGCATCGTGTTCCGCTCGCTGGCATGGCCGTTTCGGTGGCTGGGCTACAAGGGCGACCCCATGATGCCGCCGGCGACGCGGGCGCTGAACGCGCTGGGGCCGGCCTACATCAAGTTCGGACAGATTCTTTCCACTCGGCCCGATGTCGTGGGCGACGAACTTGCGGTTCAGTTGCGCGTGCTTCAGGACAAGCTGCCGCCGTTTTCGATCGAGGCGGCCAAGGCCAGCATCGAGGACGAGCTGGGCGTCGCCGTAGACGCGGCGTTCGTGGACTTGTCGGAACCCGTCGCCGCAGCCTCGATCGCGCAAGTACACCGCGCGCGGCGACGCGACAACGGCCAGGACGTGGCGGTAAAGGTGCTGCGCCCGGGGATCGAACGCGCCTTCCGCCGCGACATCGACGCCTTTTACTTTGCCGCCGGCATGATCGAATTGCTGTCGCCAAGCTCGCGACGGCTGCGCCCGACCGAGGTGATCGCCCATTTCGAAGGTGTGGTCATGGGCGAGCTGGACCTGCGACTCGAAGCCGCGTCGGCATCGGAATTCGCGGCCAACACCGGAGACGACGACGGATTCAGCCTACCCGAGGTGCAATGGCCGCTATCGGCGCGACGGGTGATGACGATGACATGGGCCGAGGGCGTGCCCCTAGGCGACAACGCCGCGCTGGATGCCGCCGGGCACGACCGCGCGGCGCTGGGCCAGCGCGTGCTGCGGTTGTTTCTCAGCCACGCGCTGCGCGACGGGTTCTTCCATGCCGACATGCACCAGGGCAACCTGAAGGTCGCGGCGAATGGCGACATCATCGCCTACGACTTCGGCATCATGGGGCATATCGACGAGTACACACGCCGCGTTTATGCCGAGATCCTCTACGGATTCATCAAGCGCGACTACCAGCGCGTCGCCGAAGTGCATTTCGAGGCGGGGTACGTGCCCGCCGACCGCAATGTCGACGAGTTCGCCCGTGCCCTGCGCGCGGTCGGCGAGCCGATCTTCGGCATGGATGCCTCGCACATCTCGATGGGGCGGTTGCTGAGCTACCTGTTCGAGGTGACCGAACGGTTCGGCATGGAAACCCGGACCGAACTGATCCTGCTGCAACGCACCATGGTGGTGGTCGAAGGGGTGTCGCGTTCCCTGTATCCGCAGATCAACATCTGGGAGGTCGCCAAGCCCATCGTCGAGGACTACATCCGCCAGAGCATCGGTCCCCGCGCCCTGAGCCGCGACCTGGCCCGCACGGCGCAAGTGCTGGCGCGGTTCGGCCCGCGTCTGCCGCGGCTGGTGGAGGCCGCGCTGATCCGGCAGGCCGCGGACCCAGAACCGGCGCCGCGCCCCAGCCGCTTGTGGCCCGCCATGTGGGTGATCGGCGGTACTGCC
This sequence comes from Sediminimonas sp., assembly GCF_024637375.1. GTDB lineage: Bacteria > Pseudomonadota > Alphaproteobacteria > Rhodobacterales > Rhodobacteraceae > Sediminimonas. The sequence continues at coordinate 93,793 of NZ_JAGXFK010000087.1, forward strand.
GCAGGGGCCGGTGGCATGTTCGCCGCCCTGGTTCTGCTGTCCTGAACCCCGCGCGCGGGGCCTCAAGCCCCCTTGCGTCGCCGCAGTGCATCGCGCTCCATCGCATAACCGGCCGCGTATTCGCTCGCGCCGCAATGCATCCGCCACAGGCAATATGCCGCCATGCGCCAGTGATGCCAAGGTGCCAGCGCGTGCAGCCGCGCGACCGTTTCGGGATCGTCATATTCGGCCAGGAACGCGGCGCGTTCAGACCCGCTCAGCGGGCTGCCGCGATAGAGCTGCTGCATCGCGGGCGACAGGAATATCGCCAGATCCTCGACCGGGTCGCCGCGCGCCGGGCATTGCCAGTCGATCAAGATTGCCCGATCACCCTCCACCACCAGGTTTCCGGGCACCACGTCGCCGTGCAGCAGCGCGTCGCAGCGCGCCGGGGGTGGCTGCGCCTGCGCCGGTTGACGCGCCAAGTGGCGCTGCGCCTGCTCCACGGGCAGGTGGGCCAGGATGCGGCGGGTTTGCGCGACCAGGTCATCGGCATCGCCCGGCAGGGCGCGCAGTCCATCGGGCGCCGGCAACCGGTGAAGCCGGCGCAGCAGTCGCGCCACGGGGGCCGGGTTGCCCCGCCACGCCGCGCCGGGCGCATAGCGGTAGACAAGGCAGGCGCCCTTCGGGGTGCGCAGCAGCGCCCGGAACTCGGGCGCCAATCCACGCCCCGAGAGGTGGCGCAGCGTCAGCGCCTCGGCCACCGGATCATTGGGAAACATCGGGTTCGCCGCCGCGCCCGCATATGACTTGACGACCAGGGATTCGCCCTCCGCGCCGTGTGAAACCCGCCACAGCCGATTGGTGCGCCCACCCGGCATCGCGGTCCAGCGCGCAGCCGCCGGCACGACGCCCTGCGCTTGCAGGAAACATGCAAGTTCCGTCTGGTCGTCTGCGTCCGGCACGGTCGATTCCGATCATCTTCCAAGATGTCGGCGGACGCTAGGCAAAGCGGCCATCGGCGACAAGCCCGCTCAGTCGCCGGCACGCAGCGCGGTTACCGTGCCGGGTGCAACGCGCGCCCCGCCTTCGAGGATAAGGACCGGCTCGCCGTCCTCGATTCGCGCCTCGGTCACGCGCGCATAAACCTGCGCCTGCTGCGTGCCCAGCAAGGTGTCGCCAGTGTAGCTTTCCACCTCGAAGCGGTAGCGCCCCGGTTCGACCGGGCGACCGTGGGAATCGACCCCGGCCCATGACGTGGTGCTCTCGCCCGGGGGCAGGGTACTGCGGCTGACGACATCGCCTTGCGCGTCGCGCACGACAAGCACATGGCGCCCGGCGTCGGGTTGGGGCGCGTAGGTCAATTCCACCGGCGCGCCATCGAAACGGCCCGAAACCGGGGCGCGTACCTGCATGCCGATCCACCCGGCCAGGTCGCTGATACCGCTGGCGATTTGCGCCGAAAGCCCCGAGAGAAGGTCATTGGTCAGAACCTGCTGCTCGACCGATGAGAACGTGGCCAGTTGCACCGCGTAATCGGTTGAATCGACCGGATTCATCGGATCCTGGTTGCGCATCTGCGCCGTCAGCATTTTCAGGAAGGTCTCGAAATCCGAGCTGATCGCACCCGCGCCGGAGGTCTTCGATGGTTGCGGTTGCGTGCCGGTCTGTGCGGCTGTCGCGGCGATGTCCATGATTGACTCCTATACCCTGAGATCAAGACCGCCTGCCCCGCCCGTGCCGCCGCCAGGTGGCGTCGATGCGCGGGGCATCGCCTGTTCATCCGCTGGGGCAGCGGCGATCGCGGTCTCCGGGTTCGGCCCGGTGCCGGAATCCGGGCGCCCCTGGCCCGATTGCCCGAAACTGAAGGTCACGTCGCCGTAACCGAGGTCACGAAATTCCCGCGCGAGCTGATCAATATGGCGGCGCATCAGTTCCAGCGTTTCGCTACGGTCGGCAGTGATCGCCATCGCCAGCCCGGCGTCCTGATGACTCAGGCTGATCCGGACACGGCCCAGTTCCCGCGGGTTGAGCGCCAGTTCCACATCGCCGCCCGCGGCCTGCGGGATTGCATCGGCCAGTTGCGTGGCGATGTGGCGTGCAACCTCTGCCGGCGCCTGGGCGGCCGCGGAAAGGCGCACGGCCGCCCCGGCGGTTTGCCCCGGAGCGGGAAACGACATCTCGGAAAGCTCCCGTTCGGAGAAAAAGGCAGGCTTTCCGGCGGTCGGTTCAGCCGTCTGCGCCCCGGATGCGAGCCGCATCACGGCGATGGATTCCTGTCCCGACACCGCCGCCACCCGGCCCGAAAGGCGCACGCCGACACGCATCCCGGCATCGGTCGCGACGCGATCCGGCTTGCCCGCTTCGGCCCGCCCTTGCCGGCGCGGCGCGTTCGGGGCCGCGTCGATGCGTATAGCGGCGGGGGCACTAGCCGTCTCACCGGCGGCTGGCACGGTGGCCGGCTGCACCACGGCGGTGCCCGCCCGCGAACCGGGCCGAGCGGCGGCATCGGTGCGGACAGCGGCGGCCTGGTTTGCAGGCTCGTCGGCGGAGCGCAGAAGGGCGGGCTGCACCGTTGCAGCGGTCGCTTGCCGTTCGGGCGGCGATTCGGCGGGCGCAAGCGAGGTCTGCCGCCCTTCGGGAGCGGCTTGCGCCGGGATGGTGGTCGCCACCATCGGCGGCGCCGGGGCGGCAGCGGGCGCACCGCCAACGGCTTGCCCCATGGGTGAGGCGATGCTGGCCGGCCCGGGGGCCGCCGGGCCGCCGGAAAGACCATCGGTTCGCAGCGAATCCGCCTGGGCCTGCGGCCGCACCGGGAATTGCGGCACTTCCCCCGTTGCCGCTTCGTCGTCGCCATCGGCCGGGGCTGGGGACAGGCCCTGTTCCGCCATGTCCCCTTCTGCCATGTCCTCGTCCGGTTGCCGGCCACGGATGGCATCCTCCTGGAAGAACGCGGCGAAGGGCGTGCGTAGGCCCGCATCGGCCACCCCCTCGGCGGCGGGCGGCCAGCCCACGGACTGCGTCGTCCGCTCAACACGAGGCGCCGGGGACAGGGCGTTGTGAACGTCTGGCATAAGAACCTCTGCTGCCTGGGGACGTACCGCAGATAACCCGGATTCGGTTACCGCATGTTTACCCGTCAACGGGCAGGCTGGGAAAAACCCGTCGAATTGGAGGTACTGCCCATGACCGGCCCCGCACCCCTGCCGCCCCCGGCAGCCGTGACATTGCCGCCATCGCGCCGCGGCCCCGTGCCCGATGGCGACGCCGCGCTGCGTGACGCGGCGCGGAAGCTCGAAACCAGCTTTCTTGCCGAGATGTTGAAATCAGCGGGGCTCGGGGAAACCCGTGACACGTTCGGGGGTGGCGCCGGGGAGGAGCAGTTCGCCTCTTTCCTCCGGCAGGCACAGGCCGAAGAGATGGCAAAGGCCGGCGGCATCGGCCTGTCCGAGGCGCTGTTTCATGCCCTCAAGGAGCGACACGATGGATAGTGATCGATCCTCGACCGTCTCGAAGACATGCTTGACAGGGAACGCCGCGCGGCACTCGACGGCGACGTCGAAGCACTGCCAGGCCTGCTGGCCGAGAAGGAGCGGCTGGTGACCGACCTGGAGGCTCACGGCGCCGCGACCGGCGCGCGCCTCGACAGGGCGAGGGCGCATATCGCGCGCAACCGCGCGCTGCTGGACAGCGCGCTGGAAGGGATGCGCACGGCGATGCGTGCCATCGGCGCGCGCCGGCAGGCGCTCAATACCTACGACATGACCGGCGCACGCACCGTTATCGGGCAAGACGCGCACCGACTGCATCAGCGCAGATGATCGGCATTTTAGGTGAATTCCGGGCTCTCGCCGCGCGATGCTTAGCATTCTCTTAGCGTTTTCGGCCACAGGCTTGACCAGCATTCGGAAACCCGGATGGCGCAGCCAGCAGAAAGACCCCGGTTGCACGGGTCAGAAGACCTTTGATCGTTCCTGCAAACGGCAGGACCATGAACAGGGCGCGAAACCGCCCGCAGATTGAAGGAAGAAATGCCATGTCCAGCGTTCTTACGAACAACAGCGCGATGGTTGCGCTGCAAACGCTCAAGACCATCAACACCAACCTTTCCGACACCCAAAGCCAGATCTCCACCGGCAAGAAGGTGGGTTCGGCCAAGGACAACGCCACGGTCTGGATAACCTTGGCGCTGGACGAATAGGCGCGCTGCGTCTGTATCATGTCGGTAAGCTCGCCGGCCACGTCGGTTGCCGATTCCTCGCGCGCGAAGGCCGCCACCTCGCCCGTGGGCCCCTCGCCGGCGTTCCATAGAAAGAACGTGCCGCTTTCAGGCGAGGGCATGTAGGTTTGCTGATCCAGCGAGATCATCCCGTTCGGATTCGGCATGTCGGCCAACGGGATCTGCGCGACCCTGCGGTTGATCCCGGTATCGAAAATGGCGTGGACGAAGCCGCTTTCATCCACCTCCACCGAGGTCATGTTGCCGACCGGGAACCCGTCCTTCGAGATCGAGACCGGCGCGAAGCTGTCCGAAAGCTGCGTCAGCCCATCGGCCGCGCCGGGCGTGCCGATGTTGATCTCCATCGGTCCGCCGGCGACGTTGACCGTCAAACTACCTGTCGCCGGGTCGTAAGCCCCACCGATTAAGGTGTTGACCGATTGCAAGGTGCCGCCGGCGCCGCGCGTGCTGTCGAATTGCAGCGCGTATTCGCCGATCAGCGCGCCGCCGCTCGCGGTATCGCGCAATTGCATCGTCCATTCATTGGACGCACCCGTCGCTGGAATTCGCGGCGTGAAGCTGACCTCGATGCTTTCCGACTGACCGAGGTTGCCGATGTATTCCACAAACAACTGGCGCGGGTCACCGGGGGCCGCCGCCTCGGTTTCCGTGGCCGGCAGGTTCACACCGAGGTCGATGTGGCTGGTCGGTTCGCCGGAAAACTGGTTGACGTCGATCTGGACCGGCGCCAACCCGGCACCGGTGTCACGGGGAAACGCCGGAATGCTGCCGTCGGCCAGCGCGGGCCAGCCCATCAGTATCAGGCCGGATTCGGTCTTTAGATAACCGTCGGCATCGGTCCGGAACGATCCTGTCGTCGTCAGCAGCATCTGGTTGGCGCCATTGCCGCTGGCGACTTCGGTGGATTTGGCAACCGGCAGGAAGCCGCGCCCCCGCACCGCCAGATCGGTGGGATTGCCGGTCGACACGAGAGCGCCGCGTTCGTCGATCAAGCGCTGCGTGGTCGCGCGCACGCCGCCGGCGGAATAGGGGCCGGAATTGCCACTTGTCACCATCGAGTGAAAGTCGGAATCCATCCGCTTGTAGCCAAAGGTTCCCGAATTCGCGATATTGTCCGATATCGCGGCAAGGCGGCTGGCATTGGCCGTCAGGCCCGCGACACCTGCATTGAGCGAGGAGGAAATCGTCATTGATACGCCTTTCTGCTGCATCTACATCCTGTCATGCACCAGAGCTACCGCCGCGAGCTTAACGCGACGCTAACGGCTAAAATCCTTGTTACTCTACACACCTTTCTCACGTAGCAAGATCAGTTCCAGCCGGTTGTTGCGCGGCGACATCGGGTCGCTCACGG
>NZ_JAGXFK010000088.1 GCF_024637375.1 Sediminimonas sp.
CGCGCAGCGCCCGACCGCCCCCTCGGGCGGGCGCTTTTGCGGGCGTATCAAGCTGATGACAACGCGGATGTATTTGGCCGGCATAAAGCGCGATCCACATTCGTTGCAGCGCCCACCCGGCGGTCGGGCACCGCGCGGCACATCAGCCGGTCGCCCAAAGCCCGCAACCGGCCACTCGATGCCAATACCGCGCCGGCCTGATCGGGTGTAAAGGGCTCGAACCCGCCATCTGACCGTCTCGCTCACGGATGTCGGACGAGTGTCCGATACCTGGTTCCACGGGGTATCTTGTGTCGGGTGGCGGACACTGGTTGAAAGACCACCTCGACACCGGGGCCACGCTCGACGAGATCACCGACGCCCTGACTGACCTAGGGCTTGAGGTCAAAGGCGTCGAAAACCCCGCCGCGCGGTTGGCGGATTTCACCCTTGGCAACGCCACCCCTACACGTCTCTACCCGATCTCAACGCCTTCCTGCCGAACGCCCTGTTAACCACGCCTCCGGGGCAAGCGGCACCGACGCGATACCGCCAGGATACCGACGCTATACCGACATGGGTTTTTCAGCATTAACAACGGTTTGGGGTGATTCGCCCCAAACCCGCCGATGCCCCCTCTCATCCCCGTTCCGAAACCGCCCCGCACGGGCCGCTCCGCAACGGCCCCGCCGGGCCTTTTCCCCGCCCCCGCGATCGGCTATGCCCTGCCAAGACGCGTTATGCTGCAAGGTAGGCCGACATGAAATTCACCCTCGCCTGGCTCCGCGATCACCTCGACACAGAGGCGACGCTGAACGAGATTGCCGAGACCCTGACCGATCTGGGGCTGGAAGTGGAGGAGATTTCCAACCCGGCCGACAAGCTTCAGGGCTTTACCATCGGCAAGGTCTTGACCGCCGATAAACACCCGGATGCCGATAAACTCAAGGTTTGTCAGGTGCTTACGGATGAGGGTGAGAAACAGATCATCTGCGGCGCGCCCAACGCGCGCGAAGGCATCACCGTGGTGATCGCCAGTCCGGGCACCTACGTGCCCGGCATCGACACCACCATCGGGGTGGGCAAGATACGCGGCGTCGAAAGCTTCGGGATGATGTGCTCCGAGCGCGAGATGGAGCTGAGCGACGAACACGAGGGCATCATCGAGCTGCCTTCGGGCGAGGTGGGCCAGGCGTTCACCGACTGGCTGGCCCAAAACGACCCGGCCAAGGTCGACCCGGTGATCGAGATCGCCATCACCCCCAACCGCCCGGACGCGCTTGGCGTGCGCGGCATCGCGCGCGATCTCGCCGCGCGCGGGCTTGGCACCATGAAACCCACGCAAACGTTTGAAATAAAGGGTGATTCCCCCTGTCCCATCGGTGTGACCATCGACGATGACACGCGCGAAAACGGCTGCGAGCTGTTCGCCGGGCGGCTGATCCGGGGCGTGCAAAACGGCCCCAGCCCGCAATGGTTGCAGGACCGCCTGCGCGCCATCGGCCTGCGCCCGATCAGCGCGCTGGTGGACGTGACCAACTTCTTCACCTTCGACCGCAACCGCCCGCTGCACGTCTTCGATGCCGACAAGGTGCAGGGCAACCTGCGCGTACACCGCGCGCAGGGCGGCGAGGTGATGACGGGCCTCGACGAGAAGGAATATACCTTCGACGCAGGGCAGGTGGTGATCTCTGATGACAACGGCATCGAAAGCGTTGCCGGCATCATGGGCGGGCTCGCCACCGGTTGCACCGGGGAAACCGTGAACGTCTTTCTCGAAGCGGCGGTCTGGGACAGGGTGCAGATCGCCATGACGGGCCGCGCGCTCAAGATCAACTCGGACGCGCGCTATCGCAACGAGCGCGGCATCGACCCGGCCTTCAACATGGAAGCGATCGAGCTGGCCACGCAGATGATACTGGACTTGTGCGGCGGTTCTGCCACCGAGGTGACCACCGCCGGCGCGGTGCCTGACCTCGCGCGCGCCTATCGGCTTGACCCGGCCCGCGTGCAAAGCCTTGTCGGCATGGATATCCCCGCGGACACGCAGCGCGCGACGCTCGAGGCCCTGGGTTTCCGGCTGGAGGGCGACATGGCCTGGGTGCCCTCGTGGCGCCCCGATGTGCAGGGCGAGGCCGACCTGGTGGAAGAGGTGGCGCGCATCGCCTCGCTGACCCGGCTGGAGGGCAAGCCGATGCCGCGGGCCCGGATGGGCGTGCCGCGGCCGATCCTGTCGGACATGCAAAAGCGCGAACAGGCGGCGCGCCGCACTACCGCCGCGTTGGGGTACAACGAATGCGTCAGCTACAGCTTTATCGATCGTGGCGCGGCGCGCCTGTTCGGCGGTGGCGATGAGGCGACCATGCTGGAAAACCCGATCTCGTCGGAAATGAGCCACATGCGGCCCGATCTGCTGCCGGGGCTGTTGCAGGCCGCAGCGCGCAACCAGGCGCGCGGCCACTCCGACATGGCGCTGTTCGAGGTCGGCCCCGCCTTTCACGGCGGCGAGCCGGGCGAGCAGCACCTGCAGGTGGCCGGGCTGCTGGTGGGGCGCACCGGGCCGCGCGACGTACACGGCGCCGACCGGGTGGTCGATCTGTTCGACGCCAAGGCCGATGCCGAGGCGGTGCTGTCCGCGCTTGGTGCACCCTCCAAGACGCAGATCATGCGCGACGGGCCCGACTGGTGGCATCCGGGGCGGCACGGGGTGGTGCGCCTTGGCCCCAAGAAGCAACTGGCGGTCTTCGGGGAACTACACCCGCGGGTTCTGGCGGCACTTGACGTGAAAGGGCCCGCCGTGGCCTTTACCGTGTGGCCGACCGAGATACCGCAGGCGCGGCGCAAGGCCACGACACGCCCGGCGCTCGAATTGCGCGATCTTCAGGCGGTGGAGCGCGACTTCGCCTTCGTGGTCGACCGCGATGTCGAGGCGCTCGCCCTGGTCAACGCCGCGGCTGGCGCCGACAAGGGGTTGATCGACTCGGTGCATGTCTTCGACGAGTTCGTCGGCGACAGCCTTGGCGAGGGCAAGAAATCCATCGCGCTGACGGTGCGCTTGCAGCCCACCGAGAAGACGCTGAAGGAAGCCGATATCGAAGCGGTCGGCGCCAAGGTGATCGAGAAGGTGCAAAACGCCACCGGCGGCGTGCTGCGCGGCTGAGGTGGCATCGGCAACAAGGAGAACGGCATGCTGAGGGTCTATCTGGCGGGCGAGATCCATACCGACTGGCGCGCGCGTATCGTGGACGGCGCAAAGGGGCTGGACGTGACGTTCGACGCCCCGGTCACCGATCACGCGGCAAGCGACGATTGCGGTGTGGCAATCCTCGGGGCAGAGGACAGCAAGTACTGGCACGATCACAAGGGCGCGATGATCAACGCGATCCGCACCCGCAAGGGTATCTCCGAGGCCGATGTCGTGGTCGTGCGCTTCGGCGACAAGTACAAGCAGTGGAACGCGGCCTTCGACGCGGGGCAGGCGGCTGCGCTTGGCAAGTCGCTGATCGTGTTGCAACCTCCCGAGCACGACCATGCGCTCAAGGAGGTGGATGCCGCTGCGCTGGCCGTGGCGCGCGAGCCCGAACAGGTGGTCGAGATCCTGCGCTACGTGTCGACCGGGATGTTGCCCGAGCGGGGGTAACAAGGGGGCGCTGCCCCCGTCGCGCGTGCCGCGCGCGACCCCCGGAGATATTCGTGGAGAAAGAAAAAGGCGCTTTCCGGTCGGTGTGCTGGTGTAGGTTTGCCAGTTGGCAATGCCGCGCTACGCTTGTGCGTGGATTCGGAAATGAAGGAGCACCCGCATGATGGAGCAACTGGGCGTTTTTGGCCCTTTCGCGGCAAATGTTATCAAGGCGATCGTCGTGTTGGTCGTCGGCTGGGGCGCTGCCGACGTGATCAGTGGCATCGTGCGCCGCCGGATCAACGCGGCGCCGCGCATCGACAAGACGCTGGGGATTTTCGCTGCCTCCGTCGTCAAGTGGGCGATCCTTCTTATGGTTCTGATCGCGGTCCTGGGCCTGTTCGGGATTGCGGCAACCAGCCTCGTGGCGATTCTGGGGGCGTCGGCCCTGGCCATCGGCCTGGCGTTGCAGGGCACGCTGAGCGACCTGGCCGCCGGGGTGATGCTGGTGGTGTTCCGGCCCTACAGGCTGGACCAATACGTCGATATCGGCGGCACGGCCGGGACGGTGGTGGACCTGAACCTGTTCTTCACCGAACTGGTCACGCCCGACAATGTGCAGATCATCGTTCCCAATGGTCAGGCATGGGGCTCTGTCATCATCAACTATTCGGCCCATGACACGCGGCGCTGCGATCTGAGCTTTGGTATCGACTACAGCGATGACGCGGACGAGGCGATAAGGATCATCGAGGCGCTCGCGGCCGATGATCCGCGCGTGCACGACGACCCGCCGCCCTGGGTTCGGGTGACCAGCCTGGGCGACAGCAGCGTCGATCTGACCGCGCGGCTGTGGTGTGACGCCGCTGACTACTGGGCGCTGAAATTCGACATGACCAAGGCGGTGAAGGAAGCCTTCGACAAGGGCGACATCACCATCCCTTACCCGCACAGCGTGGAAATCCAGCGGCAGGGCTGACCGTTGCGACGGGGCGCGGGCCAAGGGCCCGGCGCGCAAGCGCCGCGCCCGGCACGGTAGCAGCCGGCGTCGGCGGCATGCGCGTCGCCTTTCAGATACATCGTGAAAGTGAAGTGGGCTTTTGCGCACCTGTTGAGGCGACATTCGGTCGCCCATGGCGACGGGGCACCCCGAAGTGGTGGGCACGGATTGGCGCGATATCTGGCGCGCGCGGCAAGAGGCATAACCGTTGCTGGTCGAGCCGTGGCTTGGTCAGCCGCAATGGCCGTCGCCTCGGATACCCCCTGGATCAGCCGCCGAGTTGTCCGGAAAACCGGGATCACTTCAGCTGCGGGTGGCCGGGCGGCTCAAGCTCGACCGCACGCCGATGAAGCCGGCCCAGATCTGGTAGGGGCCAGGGGACGAGAACGGGTCACTGGACGCCGCCCGTGGTAAGGCGCTAAGGATGAGGTGGATCGCCAGAGCAAGGGATTGCACCAATGACCGACACGATGCGCGCAATCGAGATTTCCGAACCCGGCGGGCCGGACGTGTTGCGCCCGACCGAGCGCCCGGTGCCCGAGCCCGGACCCGGGCAGGTGCGGCTGCGGCTCGCCTATGCCGGGGTCAATCGCCCCGATGCCCTGCAACGCGCGGGCGCTTACGCGCCGCCGCCCTCGGCCAGCGACCTGCCCGGGCTGGAGGGCGCGGGAGAAGTGGTTGCCATCGGACCCGGTGTCGAGGGGCTCAGCCCGGGCGACAAGGTCTGTGCGTTGCTTCCGGGCGGAGGCTATGCCGAACAGGTCGTCACGCCGGCGGCGCATTGCCTGCCAGTGCCCGAGGGAATGGACCTCAAACAGGCCGCTTGCCTTCCGGAGACATACTTTACTGTATGGTCAAACGTGTTCATGCGCGGCGGGTTGATCGCGGGCGAGCGGTTTCTGGTGCATGGCGGTTCGTCCGGGATCGGCACCACGGCGATCCAGCTCGGCCGCGAGTTCGGCGCGCGGGTCTTCACAACCGCCGGAACCGACGAAAAATGCGCCACCTGCACCGACCTGGGGGCCGAGCGCGCGATAAACTACCGGCGCGAGGATTTCGTCGAGGTGCTCAAGGGCGAGGGCGGCGCGAACCTGATCCTCGACATGGTGGGTGGCGACTACATCCCGCGCAACGTGCGGGCGCTGGCCGACGACGGGCGGCTGGTGCAGATCGCGTTCCTTTCGGGGCCCAAGGTCGAGCTGAACTTCGCGCAGGTGATGGCGCGGCGGCTGACGATCACCGGCTCGACCTTGCGGCCGCAATCGGACCTCGCCAAGGCGCGGATCGCGGAGGCATTGCGCCGCGACGTGTGGCCGCTTCTGTCGGCGGGGCGGATCGGCCCGGTCATGGATAGCGAGTTCCCGCTGGAGCAGGCCGCACGTGCCCACGCCCGCCTGGAAAGCAGCGACCATATCGGCAAGATCGTCCTTGCCATCGGCTGAGGAACCGCCGCCGCCGCCGTCATACCGGCAGCGCCGTTGTCTTGAACACGGTCCTCAGGGCAAAGCTCGATTGCATCTGGACGACGCCGGGCAGGCGCGACAGGTGTTGGCGGTGGATTCGCGCGAAATCCTCGGTGCTTTCGGCCACCACCTTGAGGATGTAATCCGCCGTGCCAGCCATCAGGTGGCATTCCAGTACATCCGGTATCCGTGCGACCGCACGCTCGAACGCGTCAAGCACCTCGTCCGCCTGGCCCGACAGGGTGATCTCGACGAAAACGGTCGTGGCCACGCCCAGCTTGCGCGCGTTGAGCAGAGCCACGTAGTCGTTGATATATCCATCGGCCTCCAGCCGCTGCACGCGCCTGTGACAGGCACTCGGCGACAGGTTGATCGCTTCGGACAGGTTGGCGTTGGATATACGACCGCGGCGCTGCAATTCGCTTAGGATGCGCCGGTCTGTCGCGTCGATGGACATATGTGCACGAACCTTCTGTGTTTCTGATCTTTTTGCGAAGATTATTCACGTAATGTGCCGTTTGGCGAGGCACATGGCAAAGCATTTTCATGCCAAATCCGGTAAGATGCACAAAAATAAGGCAATTTCTACGCAAGGAGGAAACGCGATGAAGATCGGATGCCCGAAAGAGATCAAACCCCAGGAATTTCGCGTCGGCGTGACACCGAACGCCGCGCAGGAGGCCGCCGCTCACGGCCACGAGGTGCTGATCGAGACCGGCGCCGGAATCGGCTCGGGCTTCGACGACGATGCCTACCGCACCGCCGGCGCCCGCATCGTTGATACCGCCGAAGAGGTCTTTGCCACTGCCGACATGATCGTCAAGGTCAAGGAGCCGCAGGCCGTCGAACGCAAGATGCTGCGCGAGGGGCAGCTTCTTTTCACCTATCTGCATCTGGCCCCTGACGCCGCGCAAACCCGCGACTTGCTGGAGTCGGGCTGCACCGCGATCGCCTATGAAACCGTGACCGATGCGAATGGCGGTCTGCCGCTGTTGGCCCCTATGTCCGAGGTCGCGGGCCGTCTGGCGCCGCAGGTCGGTGCGTGGACCCTGCAAAAGGCCAATGGTGGGCGCGGCGTTCTCATGGGCGGCGTGCCCGGCGTCGGCCCTGCGCGGGCGATCGTCATCGGCGGCGGCGTCGTGGGCACCCACGCTGCGCGCATCGCCGCCGGGATGGGGGCGGATGTCACGGTTCTGGACCGGTCGCTGCCGCGGCTGCGCTATCTTGACGATGTGTTCGGCGGCGCCTTCAAGACCGGCTATTCCTCGAAGGGACTGTTGGCCGAGTTGCTGCCGGAAGCCGACTTGGTGATTGGCGCGGTCCTGATCCCCGGTGCCGCTGCGCCCAAGCTGGTTACCCGCGCGCAGCTCTCGCTGATGAAACCGGGCGCGGCGCTGGTGGATGTGGCCATCGACCAGGGCGGCTGTTTCGAGACATCGCACGCCACCACCCACCAGAACCCGATTTACGAAGTGGATGGCGTGATGCATTACTGCGTCGCCAACATGCCCGGCGCGGTGGCGCGCACCTCGACCATCGCCCTGGGCAACGCCACGATGCCCTTCATGCTGGCGCTGGCGGACAAGGGCTGGAAGCAGGCTTGTACAGACGACCCGTACCTTTTGGACGGGCTGAACGTACATGCCGGGCAGTTGACCTATTACGCGGTCGGCAAGGCGCTCGGGATCGACGTCGTCTCGCCGCAGAAGATCATCAAGGGCTGAGCCGGGCGCAGGGGACAGGCCGGCGCGGTGCCGCCGGCCTGTCCGCGTTTGCGCGTCCAGTCCGTTACGCTGTCTCGGCCAGTACCTTTTCGGCCGCGTCATGGCGCACCGGGCCGTAGCCACGAATCTCCATCGGGGCTTCCAGAAGCGCCATCGAGGGCGCCGGGTCGTCGGCGTCGTAGGTGCGCTCGACATGGGCAAGCACGCCCTCGTACCAATCCAGCAAACGCCGGTCCAGCTTGCGATCGGCGGTGCGGGCGAACGGGTCGAGCGCGCTACCGCGCAGCCACTTGAGCCGCGCCAACCCTGACAGAACGGGGCGCATCCACGGTCCGAAGGCGTGCTTTTTCGGGCGCCCGCGGGCATCGCGCCCCAGTGGCAGGACGGGTGGCGCCATGTGGTACTTGACGCGGTAGTCGCCCTCGAACACCTGCGCCAACTCGTCCTCGAACCCGGCTTGGGTGAATAGGCGCGCAACCTCGTATTCGTCCTTGTAGGCCATCAGCTTGAACAACGATTTCGCGGCTGCCGTGACCGGCGCTTCGCCGGCGCCCTCGGGCAGGGCGGCGCGGAAGGCGCTGATGCGGTCCTCGAACCGGCTTGCATAGGCGCGATTCTGGTAGTTGGCCAAAAAATCGGCACGACGTGCGATCATCTGGTCGAGCGTCTCTTCTGCGTCATCGCTGGTGTCGAGGTAGTCGGCCAGTGCTTCGGGCCGCGCGGCCATCACGCGACCCAGATCGAAGGCCATCGCGTTCTTCTCGACCGCCACACCGTTGAGGGTGATCGCCTGCTTGAGCGCCGTTTCGCTGACTGGCACCAGCCCATGCTGGAACGCCGCACCCATCAGGATGATGTTGGCAAAAACCGCGTCGCCCATCAGTTGCTCGGACACCGCGCCGGCATCGAAGGCATGAACGTTGTCGGCGCCCACGGTTTGGCGGATCAGGTCTTCGCGCGCGTCGATGCGCAGATCGGCATCGCGGTTCAGAACCACGTCGCCGGTGGGCATCTCGGCGCGGTTCAGCACCACGCGGCTGCCCTTGCGGAAATGCGTCGAGGCCTTGGGCGACGAACACACCACCGCGTCGCAGCCGATTACCGTGTCGGCCGATCCACGCACGATCCGGACCTGATGGATGTCCTCGGGGCGCCGGCCGATGCGCACATGGCCCAGTACGGTGCCGAACTTCTGCGCGAAGCCGGTGAAATCCAGCACGCTCGATCCCTTGCCTTCCAAGTGTGCGGCCATGGTGATGAGCGCGCCCACCGTCACCACCCCGGTGCCGCCGACCCCGGCGACCAGCAGGTCGAACGGGCGCGCGAGATCGGGCAGGTCGGGCACCGGCAGATCGGCGCGCAGCGCGTCGATGTCGAGCCCCACCGGCGCGGGCTTGCGCCGCGCGCCGCCCTCGACGGTGACGAAGCTGGGGCAGAACCCGTCGAGACACGAGAAATCCTTGTTGCAACTCGACAGGTTGATCTTGCGCTTGCGGCCCAGGGGCGTGTCTTTCGGCTCGACGCTCAGGCAGTTGGACGCGACCGAGCAATCGCCGCAGCCCTCGCAGACCAGGTCGTTGATATAGGCAAAGCGCGGTGGGTCTTCCATCGTGCCGCGCTTGCGGCGGCGGCGCTTTTCGGTGGCGCAGGTCTGCTCATAGATCAGCACCGAGACGCCCTCGACGTCGCGCAGCTCGCGCTGCACCGCGTCCATTTCGTCGCGGTGGTGAATGGTGATGCCCTTTGGGAAGTCGGCTTTGTCGAAGTTTTCCGGCGTGTCCGAGACCAGCGCGATGCGCTCAACCCCTTCGGCGCGGGAAGATTGCGCGATGGCGGCGGGGCTGACGGGGCCATCGACGGGTTGGCCACCGGTCATCGCCACCGCGTCGTTGTAGAGGATCTTGTAGGTGATGTTGACGCCCGCCGCGATCGCTTGCCGGATCGCCAGCGAGCCCGAGTGATACCAGGTGCCCTCGCCCAGGTTCTGGAACATGTGCGGGTTGCCCCGGTAGCGCGCGCCGCCGGCCCATGGCACGCCTTCGCCGCCCATCTGGGCAAAGCCGTAGGTCTCGCGGTTCATCCAGCTTGCCATGACGTGGCAGCCGATGCCGCTGGCGGCAAAGCTGCCTTCGGGCAGCTTGGTCGAGGTGTTGTGCGGACACCCGGAGCAGAAATAGGGCGTGCGGGTGGCACCCGGCAGGCTGAGCGATGGCGCGGGCGTCCGGGTCAGCGCGCGGGCCTTTTCCGGCAGCCGTTCGTCGGGAAAGAAGGCATCCAGCCGCTCGGCGATCACCGGCACCAGCTCCAGCGGGCTCAGCTCGCCCGTCCAGGGGATCAGCGGGTCGCCCGCGGCGCGGTGCTTGCCGACCATCTTGCGTGGTTTGTCGCCGGGCCAGTCGTAGAAGTATTCCTTGAACTGGCTTTCGATGATGCCGCGCTTTTCCTCGACGACAAGCACCTCTTCCTTGCCCTTGACGAAGGCCAGCGCGTCGCGCCGTGCCAGCGGCCAGACCATGCCGACCTTGTAGATGTCGATGCCGAGGCGGCGGCAGGCGGCTTCGTCCAGCCCCAGAAGGCGCAGTGCCTCCATGGTGTCCTCGTGGCCCTTGCCGGTGGTGACGAGGCCGAAGCGCGCGTCGGGAATGTCGTAGATGCGCCGGTCGATGGGGTTGGCCTCGACGAACGCCTCGACCGCGGCCAGCTTGTGGGCGATGCGGGTTTCGATCTCGGTGCTGGGCGGGTCCGAGCGGCGCACATGCAGCCCGCCCTCGGGCGCAGTGAAATCGGGCTGCACGAAATCGCGTTCGGGCGGGATGTCGATGGACTGGCCCGCCTCGACGGTTTCCGAGATCGCCTTGAACCCGACCCATGTTCCCGAAAACCGCGACAGCGCAAAGCCGTAGGCACCGAACTCAAGATATTCCGCGATGGTGGCGGGGTTCAGCGTCGGCATGAACCAGGCCATGAAGGCGACGTCCGACTGATGCGGCATCGACGACGACACGCAGCCGTGGTCATCCCCGGCCACCACCAGCACGCCGCCCTTGGGCGACGATCCGTAGGCGTTGCCGTGCTTGAGCGCATCGCCCGAGCGGTCCACCCCCGGCCCCTTACCATACCACATGGAAAACACGCCATCGACCTCGCATTCGGGGTCCAGCGCTGCCTGTTGCGTGCCCAGGATCGCGGTGGCAGCAAGGTCTTCGTTCACCGCGGGCAGGAAATCGACCCGCGCCTCGCGCAGGCGTTCTTCGTTGCGCCACAGCTCCTGATCGAGCCCTCCCAGGGGCGAGCCGCGGTAGCCCGACACGAAACCGGCGGTGTCGCGCCCCGCCGCGCGGTCGCGCCGCGCCTGGTCGAGCATCACGCGCACCAGCGCCTGGGTGCCGGTGAGAAACACGCGCCCGTCCTGACGGGCATAGCGATCAGAGAGTTGATAGGTGTCGAAACTGCGGTCGTGCCGTGCCATTTCCGCGCCTTCCATTATTCCGGGTTTGGCAATAGATTACCATGTTAACGGTGAAAATTCCGGCCAGAATTGTTGCTATTACCGCCACTATGTGAATTGATCATTCGTGAAACATGAGAAAAGTGCAAAATCATGCCGGAATTGGAAGACACGGATCAACGGATTCTTGAGCTATTGCGCCGCGACAGCCGCATTTCCAACGCCGACCTCGCCGAGCAGGTGGGTCTGTCGCCCTCGTCCTGTTGGCGCCGGGTGCGGGCGCTGGAAGAGCGTGGCGTCATCCGCGGCTACACGGTGCGGCTGAACGACGAAGCGATGGGTCTGGGCTTCAAGGCGATCGTGCATGTGCAACTGACACGCCACGACCCGGACAAGGCGATGGAGTTCGTGACTGCGGTGCGTGACAAGGCCGAGGTGCGGGCCTGTTATGCCACCACGGGACAGTCGGACTACCACCTGCATGTGGTTTGCCCGGATCTTACCGCCTACAACCGATTCCTTGAGGAATTCCTGTTTCGCATCCCGGCGGTAGCCAGCGCGCAGACCAACCTGATCCTGCGCCCGATCAAGGAATAGGCCGCCCCCGCGTTCGGACGGGGGCGGCCGGGTTTCGCATCACGCCAGGTCGAAGCGGTCGGCGTTCATCACCTTGGTCCATGCGGCAATGAAGTCGCGCACGAACTTTTCGCGGCTGTCGTCCTGCGCGTAAAGTTCGGCATAGGCGCGCAGGATCGAGTTGGAGCCGAAGACGAGATCGACGCGCGTTGCCGTCCACTTGACCGTGTCGGTCTTGCGGTCGCGCACCTCGTAGAGGTTGTTGCCCGTCGGCTCCCAGCGGTTGGTCATGTCGGTGAGGTTGACGAAGAAATCCGTCGTCAGCGCCCCCGCCCGCTCGGTAAACACGCCGTGCCTGGTGCCGCCGTGGTTGGCCCCGATGGCGCGCATCCCACCAATCAAGGCGGTCATTTCGGGCGCGGTGAGGCCCATGAGTTGCGCCCGGTCAAGCAGCAGTTCCTCGGGCTGGACCACGTACTCCTTCTTGAGCCAGTTGCGAAAGCCGTCGGCGACGGGTTCCAGCACCTCGAAGGATGCCGCATCGGTCATCTCGTCGGTAGCGTCTCCGCGGCCCGGTGCGAAGGGCACGTCGATATCGAACCCCGCGGCCTTGGTGGCCTGCTCGACGCCAACATTGCCGGCCAGCACGATCACGTCAGCGATGCTTGCGCCCACCTCACCGGCGATCGGTTCGAGCACCGAAAGCACCCGCGCGAGGCGCTCGGGCTCGTTGCCTTCCCAATCCTTCTGCGGGGCCAGGCGGATGCGCGCGCCGTTGGCGCCGCCGCGCATGTCCGACTGGCGGAAGGTTCGGGCGCTGTCCCAGGCGCTGGCGACCATGTCGGAAATAGACAACCCGGAGGTCTTGATCAGCCGCTTGGCCTTGCCGATGTCGTAATCGGTCGCGCCGGCGGGCACCGGATCTTGCCAAACCAGGTCTTCCTGGGGAATCTCAGGGCCGACATAGCGCGATTTCGGCCCCATGTCGCGGTGGGTCAGCTTGAACCACGCGCGCGCGAAAGCGTCGTCGAATTCAGCGGGATTATTATAGAAGTGGTCCGAAATCTTGCGGTATTCGGGGTCCATCTTCATGGCCATGTCGGCGTCGGTCATGATCGGGTTGCGCCGCACCTTCGGGTCCTCGGCGTCGACGGGCTTGTCTTCCTCCTTCATGTCCACCGGTTCCCACTGCCAGGCGCCGGCGGGGGATTTCTTCAACTCCCACTCGTGGTTCAGCAGCAGGTGGAAATAGCCATTGTCCCACTGCGTCGGGTTGGTCGTCCAGGCGCCTTCAAGACCGCTGGTTACCGCGTCGCGGCCCACCCCGCGGGTGGTGTGGTTCATCCAGCCTAGCCCTTGCTCCTCGATGGGGGCCGCTTCGGGCTCGGGGCCGACATTGGCGGCGTCGCCGTTGCCGTGGCACTTACCCACGGTGTGGCCGCCGGCGGTTAGTGCAACCGTCTCGTAGTCGTCCATCGCCATGCGCGCGAAGGTTTCGCGCACCTGCTCGGCGGTCTTGAGCGGATCGGGCTGGCCGTTCACGCCTTCGGGGTTCACGTAGATCAGCCCCATCTGGACCGCCGCCAGCGGGTTTTCCATGGTGGCGGGGTTCTCGACGCTTTCATAGCGGCTGTCCGACGGCGCCAGCCATTCCTTTTCGGCGCCCCAGTAGGTGTCTTTGTCGGGGTGCCAGATGTCCTCGCGCCCGAAGCCGAAACCGAAGGTCTTGAAACCCATGGATTCATAGGCGACGTTGCCGGCGAGGATGAACAGGTCGGCCCAGCTTATCTTGTTGCCGTATTTCTTCTTGATCGGCCACAGCAGCCGGCGCGCCTTGTCGAGGTTGCCGTTGTCGGGCCACGAGTTGACCGGTGCGAAGCGTTGGTTGCCGGTGCCTGCGCCGCCGCGGCCATCGGCCAGCCGGTAAGTGCCGGCCACGTGCCAGGCCAAGCGGATCATCAGCCCTCCGTAATGCCCCCAGTCAGCCGGCCACCAGTCCTGGCTGTCGGTCATCAACTCGGTGAGGTCCCTTTTCAGCGCCTCGACGTCGAGCTTTTTCAACTCCTCGCGATAGTCGAAATCCGGCCCCAGCGGATTGGTCTTGCGGTCGTGCTGGTGCAGGATGTCGAGGTTCAACGCATTGGGCCACCATTCCATGTTGTCGGTGCCCGTGGCGGTGTTTCCGCCATGCATCACCGGGCATTTCCCGGCCGTGTCGATATCGTTCCCGTCCATAGCTGGTCTCCTGTGGCTGTCATCTTGGCTGGGGCAGCGCCCCCTGGATGCCGCGTGGGCCTGACGATTGCTGCGGGCGGCACCTGAACTGCAATCTTGGTATCAGAGTCGCACCATAATAGAAAATTGAATTTTCTAAACTATATGATAGGTAAAAGTTATGACTGCGATCTCGATGAAACACCTCCGCTATTTCGATGCGTTGGCGCGCACGGGCCATTTCGGGCGCGCCGCCAATTCCTGTTCGATCTCGCAACCGGCGCTTTCCGTGCAGGTCAAGGAACTGGAGGAAATCCTTGGCGCGCCGCTGGTCGAGCGCGGCGCTCGGCAAATCCGGCTGACCAGCCTGGGCGAGGCCTTTGCCCTGCGTGTGCGTGACATCCTGCTCTCCGTCGACGAGTTGGGCGATCTGGCGCGCGCCTCGCATAGCCCGCTGGCCGGGCGGTTGCGCATCGGCGTGATCCCGACCGTGGCGCCATATCTGCTGCCGGCGTTCGTCAAGACGCTGGCGCAGCGTTTCCCGGATATCGACCCGCGCCCGCGCGAGGCGGTGACGCAGCGCCTCATCGACGACCTGATGGAGGGCCGGCTGGATGCAGCGATCGTTGCGTTGCCGGTCTCGGAACCCGCGCTTGAAGAAGTGGCGCTTTTCGATGAGGAATTCATCCTGGTGCGTCCGCCCGAAGACGCCGACAAGCCGGTGCCAAGCGCCGAAAGCCTGCGCGAGATGCGGCTTCTGCTGCTGGAAGAGGGTCACTGTTTCCGCGATCAGGCGCTGTCGTTTTGCAACATGTCCTCGACGCTGCCGCGCGACCTGATGGAGGGCAGTTCGCTTGCCACGTTGGTGCAGATGGTCAGCGCCGGCATCGGGGTGACCCTGATCCCGGAAATGGCTGCCCCGGTCGAGACGCGCTCGGCCAGCGTGTCGGTGGCGCGCCTGCCGGTGCCGCGCCCCGCCCGCACGATCGGCATGGTCTGGCGCAAGACCACGCCGCTGACCGAACAGCTGGAACATATCGCCGATGTCGTGCGCGATGCGGGGCAGCAGGGCGCGGCGCGTGCCGAGGGTGTTATCGTGTGAGCGGGGTGGAGGCTCTTGTTGAGTGGTCGGCGCGCTGGAATTGCATTCGGGGTGGAAAGCAGGTCATAGTGCATTCTAAATAAGTCGACAAAAGTCGAAATAGCCGGCGAGCAGGCCGGATCGAGCGGACCGAGGCACCTGAGCGATGGCATATTTCCCGGATTCCCTGACCCCCCACCGCGTGGGTGCTCTGCTGGGTGCATGCCCGGCCGAGGCGCGCGCGGCGTTGACCGATGCGCTTTCGGACCTGGGTGCGGCGCTTGGTGGCACGGCGCTTGTCGTCTTGGCTGATGGTTCGGCCATTGCCGCCGGCGAGGCGCCCGATGCCGGCGCGGCGCAGGCGCGTTTCATCACGCCATGGCGCGCGCGGCTCGCGCAGGGCGAAATGATCGACGCGGCGAACGGCGACGATGCGCAAGCCGCCGGCGGGCTATTAGTCATTCCGGCGCTCGAGGGCGGGCGGCTTGTTGGCGTTTTCGCCGCCGAACGCCAAGGGGCGCCAGGGGGCGATGCGGCCGAGGTTGCCCCGATGGCGCAGGGGCTGGTTCATGCATGGGCACGGATCGCTCGGCAGGATATGGGTGCAGACACGCCGGCAATGGCGCCGGATGCAGACGCGGCACCGCAGGCCGACCTGATGCTGGCGATCGAGACGATCGACGACGCCTTTGCCCTTTTCGGTGCCGATGACCGCCTGGTGATCTGCAACGAGCGCTACCGCGAGATATATGCCCTCACGGCGCCGGTCCTGAAACCCGGCGTCAGCTTCGATGAAATCGAGCGATTTGCCCTGAAACAGGGCCAGTTGGCCGATGGGATAGGGCGCGAAGAAGAATGGATGCGTGACCGTATGGCCGGTCGCAAGAGCCCCCAGCGTGACATGCTGCAAAGGCTGTCGAACGGGCGCGTCATCCGGGTGCGTGAACGGCGAACCGCCGATGGCGGGCTGATCGCGATTCACACCGACATCACTGAAATGGTCGAGACCGAGGAACGCCTTGCCAACGTGATCGAAGGCGCGCGCGTCGGGACATGGGAATTCGATTTGAAGACGGGCACCAACACCGTCAATGACCGCTGGTGGGAAATGCTGGGTTACTCGCCGCAGGAGTCGGCGGCGCATTTGCTCGAAAGGTTCTGGGAGCTTTGTCACGAAGACGATCACGCCAAGATCGAGGCAGCGCTGGAGGACTGCGTCGACGGTGAAAAAGATGGGTACACTGTCGAGTTCCGCATGCGCCACAAGACCGACGGCTGGGTCTGGGTGCAATCTCGCGGTCAAGTGCTCAGGCGAGACGGGCAAGGCAAGGCTTCGCTGCTGGCCGGTATCCACCTGGATGTTTCCGACGATCGGGCGTCGCGTGACAGGATGGAGCGGCGCGAGGCCCTGTTTCGCCACATCTACGACATCGCGCCCAACGGAATCATGCAACTTGATTTCAAGACCGGGGAAGTCCTGCATTCGAACGCGACGATGGGGCAAATTACCGGCCATACGCGCGAAGAACTGCGCAACATGAGCTTTCCCGATCTGATGGCCGAAAGCGACGACATGCCGCCGATCCACCATTTCATCAAGGAGATGAACGAAACCGGGGGGTTCGCCCCGATCGAAGTACAGTACCGCCACAAGTCGGGCAGGACCATCCCGGTCGAGGTGCGCGGTGCTATCGCCGAAGACCCCAGGGGCCGCAAGACGGTCTGGTGTTTCGTGATCGACCTGACGGACCGTGTCGCGCGCGAGAACGAGCGCATCGCCGCGGCCGAGGCCGCGCGCACCGCCCACGAGACGCTGACCACCGCGATCGAGGCCTTGCCGGACGGGTTCGTCCTGCTCGATTCCGAGGACCGGCTGGTTCTGTTCAACAGCACCTACCGTGATCTATACCCCGAGATACGCGATGAGGTCGCGATCGGGCGCAAGATATCGGACATTCAAAAGGCCGGGGCCAAGGCCGGCATTTACGCCGGTGCCCAAGGCGATGCGCGGAAGTGGCTGGACGAGCTGCGCGAGGAGGCGCTGCCAGCGGATCGCGACATTCTGCTGGACTTGGCGGATGGGCGTACCATCCGCCTGATCGAGCGGGTTACGCCCACGGGCGGGCGCGTTGGCCTGCGCATCGACGTCACCGACATCGTCGAGGCCGAACGCCGCCTCGCCGATATCATCAGCGGCGCGCAGGTCGGCACCTTTCATACCTACCTGCGCGAGGGGGCCGGCACGGTCAACGATCTGTGGGCCACGATGCTGGGTTACACGCCCGAGGAACTGTCAGGCTTGACCCTGTCGCAGTTGCGCGATCTGGCCCATCCCGACGACATCGCCACGCTGGAGGCCGAGACAGACTGCATCGCACAAGGGCAGGAGGAGTTCGCCGACGAGTTGCGCTTGCGCCACAAGGAAGGCCACTACGTCTGGGTGCTGCGTCGGGGCCGGGTGACCCACCGGGCATCGAACGGGCAGGCGCTGGCGATTTCCGGTGTGCACATCAACATCAACGAGCAGAAAGCGCGTGAAGAGGCCCTTGCCGAGGCCAAGGCCGAACTGGAAGCGACGATCACCGAGCGCGACCTCGCCGAGCAGCGTTTCTACGACATTTCCAGCGTGTCGGACAACTGGTATTGGGAACAGGGGCCGGACCTGCGGTTCACGTTCATTTCGGAAAGCGTCACCCGCGCGACCGGGGCGGCGTCGGACGTATTCTACGGCAAGACCCGCGAGGAGATGATGGCCGGCAACCCGGTCGCACAGGCCGCGGCTGATTGGGGCAGCCTGGCGAAAAAGCTCGAGGCGCGCGAGTCGTTCCGCGATTTCACCTACCTGATGCCGCGGCAGGGGTCGGGCGGCGACCGCTGGTTCCGCATATCGGGGGCGCCGGTTTATGACGAGGCGGGCGAGTTTACAGGCTATCGCGGCGTCGGCGCGGACGTGACCGAACTGGTCGAGGCGACCGAGCATGCGGAGGCGGCCAACAAGGCCAAGTCGCAATTCCTGGCCAACATGAGCCACGAAATCCGCACGCCGCTCAACGGTGTGCTGGGGATGGCGGAGTTGCTGGAAACACAGCTCACCGACCCCGAACAGCACCGCATGATCGCGCTGATCCGGCAGTCGGGCGAGGCGCTTCTCAACATTCTCAACGACCTGCTCGACATGTCCAAGATCGAGGCCGGGCGCCTTGACCTCGAAAAGGCGCCGTTCAGGAGCGACGCGCTGGCCAAGCGGCTGGAGGGCATTCATACCCTCAAGGCCGAGGAAAAGGGCCTGGCGCTGGATGTGATGATCGGTTCGGGCGCCGACCTGCCGCGCATGGGCGATGCGCATCGGGTGCAGCAGATCCTGCACAACCTGCTGAGCAACGCCATAAAGTTCACCGAATCCGGCGGCGTCACGTTGACGGTATCGGGCCGTGCCGGGTACCCGTTGAAAATTTCCGTCGAGGATAGCGGCATCGGCATGACAGAGGATCAGGCCGCACGCCTGTTCGAGGATTTCACCCAGGCCGACAGCTCGATCTCGCGACGGTTCGGCGGCACCGGGTTGGGCATGTCCATCGTGCGGCAACTGGTGGTGCTCATGGGTGGCGACATCGCGGTGCAGAGCATGCCGGACGAGGGCACCACTGTTACCGTGACCCTGCCTCTGGAGATGGCCGCGCCGCAAGCCGATGTGCCGGCAGCCGCCGCGCCGGAACAGGAGGTGTCGTTCGAGGGGCGGCGTGTTCTGGCGGCCGACGACAACGCCGCCAATCGCGAGATACTTGCGGCGATGCTGAAACGCCTCGGGGTGAGCGCGACACTCGTGAATGACGGGCAACAAGCGGTGGATGCCGTGCGCGAGGGAGACTTCGACCTGATCCTTCTGGACATATCCATGCCGGTCAAGGACGGGATGACGGCGCTCGGAGAAATTCGCGCGCTGGAAAGCGAAGCAGGCAGGGCACCGACCCCGATTGTCGCCGTGACCGCGAATGCGATGGCCCACCAGGTGGCCGAATACGTGATCGCAGGGTTTGATTCGCACGTGCCCAAACCCTTTGGCCTTCGGGATTTGCAGCAGGCCCTGTCCGCCCTTCTGGCGCCGCGGTAGAGGCGGCGCCGCGCGCCGGCATCAATCGTCGAGGCGACTTTCCAGAAGGTCGAGAAGCGGTTCCAGCTCTGCCGTGACAGACGCCAGTTTTCGGGCACTTGGCGCGGTTTCGGTGCGGCTGGTGATCACGCTGCGTTCGACCCTGCCGGCTAGTTCCCCGATCTCGTCAAAGCCCACCGACCCGGCGAGACCGGAAATCCTGTGGGCCAGCTTGCCGATTTCGTCGAGGGCCGGCTGCGCGTTCTCGTCTCGCGCGGCCTGCTTTTTCAGCGCTTCGAAAGACAGAATGTGCCCTTCCAGCGCGTCGATGAACCGGGCCCTGACCGGGGCCAGCGCCCGTTCGAGCATCGCGTCGTCCTGAACCGTCATATCCTGTGCCCTGTCTTCGATGTTATGGCAGCGCGCGTTTCCACGCTGGTTCGGGCAGCGTGTCACCGGCCTTTTGGGCAAGGGCGATGGCGCGTGTCAGCAACTGGTCGGCGCGGGTCAGCGAAAAGATGTTGCTGCGAACGGGCGTGCCCACGCGCAGTCGCGGCATGGGCAGGCCGTCGGCCTCGTACAGCCCGGTGAAGTCGGCCAGCGCGAGGCGCGCCTCGTCTTCGATCTCCTCGTGGTCGACTTCGCTCACCCGGGGCAGAAGGCAGATGAAATCCCCACCGCCAGCATGCGCGAACATCAGGTTGTGCGCCTTCATGACTTCGAAGATCACGGTCGCCACGTCGCCCAGCATGTATTCGAATTGCGGCCCTTGGGCGCGCCGGTAGATCGCCGCTGCATTCTCGATATGAAACCCCAGTGCCGCGGTCGAGAAGATTTGCTTGCGCCCCAGGGTCAGCACGTAGTTTTCCAGCGCCAGATATTCGACCAGTCCGCCGATGCCTTCCAGGAACAAGGGGGTCTCGAAGGCGGGCGCCTGGTGCTGTTCGGCGCCTTGTGCCACGGCATTGGCCGCTTTGACGCGCTGTCGTTCGGCAACGAGCCGTTCGACCATCCCCATGCGCGCCTTCATGTCGATCCTGTCGAGCGGCTTGTTGATGTAGTCGGTCGCCCCGGCGGCAAAGGCGGCGTCGATGGATTCACGCTCGGATACGCGAGTCAGCATCAGGATCGGCGTGCGGCGGTAGGCCGCCTTTTCGCGCGTTGCCGCGACAAGCGCGATACCGTCCATTTCGGGCATCTGGATGTCGAACACGAAGCAATCGAAAGGCGGATCGGCGCTGTCCATCGCGGCGAGTGCCTCGGCACCGGAGTGGGCGAGGGTAACGTCGACATAACCGAGCTGCCGCAAAGATGTCTGAACGACTTCCAGCAGGAGCGGTTCGTCATCTACGGCGAGAATTCTCATTTTGACCTCATTTTCGACTGCACGTCGGCGGCGCACTGCTCTACCAAAGGTTGATATTAAATGCCGAATAAGTCAATTTTTTGGCAATTTCATCAAACCCGGTAGGGCTTATTCAAGAAACGGCGTCACCGCTTCGAGAAATGTCCTCGGCTGAACGGGCTTGGACATATAGCATTCCCGCGGAATATGCACGCCTTGGCTTTCGAGTTCATCCAGGCTCGAGGCCGAGAGCAGCATCACCCGTGTATCGGAATTGATGTTGCGGGACGCGCGCAGATGCCGGAACAGTTTGTCGCCCGCCAGTTCCGGCAGGTTCTGATCGGTGAGGATCAGGTCGAAATGCTCGGTGAGCGCCTGCATCAAGGCTTCGCGGCCATCCGCGACCGAAACGATTTCAACGCCGTCGAAGCCACCGAGAAGGTTCGAAAACAACTCGCATGTGATCGGGTCATCCTCCGCGATCAGTACGCGTCGGCGCGCTTGACGATTTTCAGCCGCTGCACTCATATCCATTAACAAGTCTCATGCTCGGGTGGAGGCAAAGCGCTCCGCTATCGCACGCGAACAATACAAAGGGGCGTCTCGCAAATGCACAATTTCTGGTATGCTAGGCAAAAGTTAACGAAACTAATGTCAGGCAAATGTGACTCAGTCAATGTTTTTAACGTTTCGCAACACCTGGGCGGGGCGAGACCCTACCAGCTGTTCGGCCCCTTGCCGGCGAAGGCATGCGCCAGAAAATCGATGAACGCGCGCACTTTCGGTTGCGTGAACCGTCCCGGCGGGTAGACCGCGTAGATGCCTTGCGTCTCGACCGGGAGATCGGGGATTGCATCCTCGACCAACCCGTCGCGCATCGCGTCCGAGTAGAGAAAGCACGGCAGGTAGGCGATACCCAGCCCCGAGATGCAGGCATTCAGCAAGGACTGCCCGTCATTGACGCTGAGCCAACCCGCGGTGCGAACCTGCCGTTTCTCGCCGGAGGGGGCTGTCAGCTTCCACAAGTTGCCGTTCGACTGGTTGGAATAGTGCAGCAGCTTGTGCTCGTTCAAGTCGTCGATCTTTTTCGGGCGGCCGTATTTCTCGAAATAGTCGGGGCTGGCGATCATCCGCCTGGTCGTTTCGGTCAGCTTGCGCGCGCGCAGGCTGCTGTCCTCCAACTCCCCGATGCGTACAGCCATGTCGAACCCTTCGCTGATCAGTTCGACATAGCGGTTGTTGAGCACCATGTTGACGGTGATGTCGGGGAACTCGGCCAGGAATTCGCCCAGCACCGGCGACAGGTGGTTGACGCCGAAATCCGTCGCGACGCTGATACGCAACTGGCCGCACGGGTCGGATTGCATCGAACTGACAAGCGCGTCGGCCTCGCCGGCATCGGTGAGCACGCGCCGCGCCCGGTCGTAATAGGCCAGCCCGATCTCGGTGGGGCTGACGCGCCGCGTGGTCCGGTTGAGCAGCCGCGCGCCGAGGCGCGCCTCAAGGCTGGAGACATGCTTCGAGACGGCGGACTTGGAAATACCCATTTTTCTTGCCGCATCGGTAAAACCGCCTTGATCAACGACCGTGGCGAATGCCTCCATTTCCGTCAGTCGATCCATCACTCGCTACCCTCTGCTTTTGCGCTTCAGGGCAGTTATCGCCGGAAAATCGGGCAGCACTGCGGCATCAGGTAGACAATATCACGGTACTGACTGGATCGTTGTTGCGCGGGAAACAGGCCGATTGTGCACCCCGACCGGGGCGTCACAGCGTTGCCGCCAGCCGCGTGCCCTGGTCGATGGCGCGTTTCGCGTCCAATTCGGCAGCCACGTCTGCGCCGCCGATGACGTGTACGCACACGCCGCGCGCGGCCAGGGCATCGGCCAGTTCACGTCGACTTTCCTGCCCGGTGCACAGCACCACCGTGTCTGCCGCGATCACGCGCGGGGTTTCCCGCGCTTCACCAAAGCTGACATGCAGGCCGGTATCGTCGATGCGTTCGTAGTTGACGCCGCTGAGCATCTCGACGCCCTTCATCCTCAGCGTCGCGCGGTGGATCCAGCCGGTAGTCTTGCCCAGACGCTTGCCCGGGCGTTCCGCCTTGCGTTGCAACATCGTGACCTGTCGCGCCGGCGGTGCGGGGTGCGGCCCCTCGAGCGCCAACCCGCTGCGGGCGTGTGCCGGGTCGGTCACGCCCCACTCGCGCATCCATTCGGGCAGGTTTTCGGTCGGGCCGGGGTGGTCCTGTGTCAGGTATTCGGCCACGTCGAACCCGATTCCGCCGGCGCCGACAATGGCCACGCGCGGCCCCACCGGCGCCTGCTCCGCCAGCACGTCGACATAGGACAGAACGTTGTCGCGATCCTGGCCCGGGATGCCGGGGTCGCGGGGCGCCACCCCGGTGGCGATCACCACGTCGTCGAACGCATCCAGGTCATCGGCCTTTGCCTCGTGCCCAAGCCGCAGCGCGATATCGCAGTCGGCCAGCATCTGCTCGAACCATGACACGAGACCATGAAATTCTTCCTTGCCGGGGATCACGCGCGCCATGTTGAGTTGCCCGCCGATGCACGGGGCCTTGTCGAACAGAGTCACGCTATGGCCCCGCTCAGTGGCGGTGATCGCGGCGGCCAACCCGGCCGGCCCCGCGCCCACAACCGCCACGCGCCGCTGCAGAGGGGTCTTTTCGATCACCAGTTCGGTTTCGTGGCATGCGCGTGGGTTGACCAGGCAGGACGAAATCCTGCCGCTGAACGTGTGGTCGAGGCAGGCCTGGTTGCAAGCAATGCAGGGCGCGATCCGGTCGGGCCGACCCGCCGCTGCCTTGGCCACGAAATCGGCGTCGGCCAGAAGCGGCCGCGCCATCGACACCATGTCGGCGCAGCCCTCGGCCAGAACCTTTTCGGCCACCCCGGGTGTGTTGATCCGGTTCGAGGTGATCAGCGGGATGCCAACCTTGCCCATCAACTTCTTCGTCACCCAGGCGAAGGCTGCGCGCGGTACCGAGGTGGCGATGGTCGGGATGCGCGCCTCGTGCCAGCCGATGCCGGTATTGATGATGCTGGCGCCGGCCTTTTCGATTTCGCGTGCCAGTTGCACCACCTCGTCGAAGGTGGAGCCATCGGGCACCAGGTCGATCATGCTGAGCCGGTAGATCAGGATGAAATCCGCGCCCGCCTTTTGACGCGCGCGGCGTACCGCCTCGATCGCCACGCGCATCCGGTTTTCATATGATCCGCCCCAGTCGTCGCTGCGCTTGTTGGTGTGACGCACCAGGAACTGGTTGATGAAATAGCCCTCTGACCCCATCACCTCGACCCCGTCATAGCCCGCCTCGCGCGCGCGGGCGGCGGCAGTCGCGACGTCGTCGATCTGCTTGCGAATGCCGGCTTCGCCCAGTTCCTTTGGCGGGAACGGCGAGATCGGCGACTTGATCGGCGAGGCAGACACGCAATCGGGTGAATAGGCGTAGCGCCCGGCATGCAGGATCTGCATGGCGATGCGGCCGCCGGCATCGTGCACGCGGTCGGTGACAATGCGGTGGTTGGCAATGTCGTCGCCGTCGAACAGCCCCGCGGCGCCGGGAAAGACCCCGCCTTCGGCATTGGGGGCCATGCCCCCGGTGACCATCAGGCCGACGCCGCCGCGTGCCCGTGCGGCGTAGAATTCGGCGACGCGATTCCAGTCCTTCGTTTCTTCCAGCCCGGTATGCATCGAGCCCATGAGAACGCGGTTCTTGAGCGTCACATGGCCCAGATCGAGCGGCGCAAGCAGATGGGGATAATCGGTCATGGCGGGCCTCCGGCTGTCGGCGCCACTGTGCCGGCGCCACCAGCGCCTGTCACGCGCGACATCGCGTCAAGTGGTAGTCCGGGCTACATCGTCTCAAGGCAGTGGCGGCGGAAGGCGGCCTTCAGCATGTCGAGTTCCTCGCGCAGCAGGTTGACCTGGGCGCGGATGTCGTCGCCCATGACCTCGCCGGCGATGAAGGCAAAACTGCCCAGCACCGTATCGTCGTCAAGATCGCGGATCACGAAAGTCTGGACGCCGTCGCTGAGCGCCTCGCGCGGGACGGGCACGCGCAGCGCCCAGTAGTCAGCCTGCGGCGGGCGCACGAGTTCAACCCCGTCAACGCGCCGATCCAGGTGCGTGACCGCGATATTGGGCTTGTCGGGATTGGGCCTGGAGGTGGTGATCGCCCCTTCCCATGCCCCTTCGAAAAGGCGCGTCGGCGTCAGTTTCAGATCGCTCATTTCGCTCGTCTCCCTTTCGCGGTCGTCTTGGAACCCGATGCTTTCTGCCGCGCTACATCTCGGCGCGCGGATAGCGGCAGAACGTGAGGTCGCGCAGCACCACCTGGTTCATCTGCGGCCCCTCGAAGATCAGGTCGACCCATGCCTTTTCGACCCGTTTCTCGTTGAGGTCGGTATAGGCAAGGTCGAACTCGACCATGACTTCCTCTTCGTTGAGCGGCAGTTCGCGGACGATCTGTTCGGTGTTGGGCCCATGCTTGACGTTGAGTCGCGCGAAAATCTCCAGCGGGCTTTCCATCTCGACGATGCTGTCGAGCCGCAGCAAGTGCTTTCGCTTCAGCCCGTCCGCCGCCGATTGCGGCAGGTCCACTACCACCGACAGGAACGAGCCATCAAAGCGGAACACGTCCATGTGCAGGCCATATGGGGCGAGATCGGCCTCGCGCCGGTTGCGAATTTGCCGCAGCGTCAATTCCGAGCGTTCGCAATCGTGAAAAACAGTCACCTCGTCGCCCAGCATCGATTTGCTTTGCACGGACGACAGGCCCGGCACGGCAAGCGGGCCGCGCCACAATTCGGGCCGCCACGACCAATCCGTGCCCGGCGGTCGGCGAAAGGCGTTGGAGCCGACCACCGGCAGCGCCAGGCGGCTGTCCGCGACGTGGATCAATTCGTTGAGGTGAAACCGCAGTTGCCGCGCGCGGCCTCGTTGCGCGCGTAGCTGCGGCAGATCGGCTTTCGGGGCGGCGCGGGCGGCGCGCGCCCAGCGTTGCAAGGCCGCGCCATGGACCAGTTTCCTGACGATACCACCGCCCTGCTTTACCATCGACCGATATCCCGCTTGCCTGCCTTGCCCCAGTCATAACCCAACAGTGCCCGCTTGAACAAATGCCCAGTCGGCTTTTTATTCCGCCTTGTCATTTTCTGTATGGTCTGCCTGCGCGGGCGGGGGTTCGGGGCTTGCCTTGCGGATGCGGCGCGCCAAGGCGCGCAGCAGGTACTGGCCGCTTTCGCCGCTGATATTGCTGCCTTCCGCGCCATAGGCGGCCAGGCCGACGGTGTGGCCGTTCACCGCCATCATGGCGCGCCAATGGCGGCTGTCGCCGCTTCGCGTCACCGGTTCGGCGCTGTCGACGCGGAACAGAACCAGCCCGTTGTCCTCGATGCGTTCGAGAATCCGCTCTTCCCCGAGGGCGCGGGCGAGGCTGTCGCCGTCCGCCGGCACGCCGGTTTCCTCTCCAGCGGTCACCGAAATCGTCAGGATAGCGGGAGCGACCGGCACTGGCGCCGTATCCGAGTCGGTCAGCAGATCGCAGCGCCCAAGCAGCGCAAAGCCGCTTTCGGCGGAGGATTTGACGCTGCCGGGCTCCAGGCAGTAGCCGGTCGGCGCGGTCACGATCACCGCCCCGCCCACCAGGGCCGCCTCGCGCACCGCGGGCGCCGGGCGCCGCGATTCCAACCCGAGGCCAAGGCACCCCGCCGCCGTCACGGCGATCAGGACCATGGCCGCAAGGCGGGTCGCGATGCAGCGGATTGGCCACAGACGCCCGGTCCTCGATGGCTCAGAGGTCCATGTAGACATGCTTTTCGGCCTTGCCACCCGGATGGGTGACCGCGCCCTTGTAGGTTTCGCCGACAAGCTGCGCGTATTTCCACAGCGCGCCCGATGCATAGATTGTCTCGCGCGGGCCGGCCCAGTCTTGTTTGCGCGCCGCCAGTTCCTGGTCATCGAGGTCCACGCTGAGTTCGCCGGTCGTGGCGTCGATGGTGATGACATCGCCGGTTTCGATCAGGGCGATGGGGCCGCCGTGGGCTGCCTCCGGGCCGACGTGCCCGACGCAGAAGCCGCGGGTCGCGCCGGAAAACCGGCCATCTGTGATCAGCGCCACCTTCTTGCCCATGCCCTGGCCGCTTAGTGCGGCGGTGGTGGCCAGCATCTCGCGCATGCCGGGGCCGCCGGCGGGGCCTTCGTTGCGGATAACGATCACCTCGCCTTCCTCGTACTGGCGGGCCTTGACGGCCTCAAAGGCGTCTTCCTCGGATTCGAAGACGCGCGCGGGACCGACGAAACGCTGGTGCTGCGCGGGGATGCCGGCCACCTTCACGATGGCCCCGGTGGGGGCGAGGTTGCCCTTGAGGCCGACGACGCCGCCGGTCTTGGTGATCGGGTCGGAAATCGCATGGATCACGCGGCCATCCGCCTCGCGCGCGATCAGTTCAAGCTCCTCGCCGATGCTGCGGCCGCTGGCGGTGACGCAATCCTCGTGGATGAGGCCGGCCTTGCGCAGCTCCTTCATGACCACCGGAATGCCGCCCGCGTCGAAAAGATCCTTGGCCACGAATTGCCCGCCGGGCTTGAGGTCGACGAAATAGGGCGTATCGCGGAAAATCTCGCACACGTCCTCGAGGAAGAAATCGATTCCCGCCTCGTGGGCGATTGCGGGCAGGTGCAGCCCGGCATTGGTGCTGCCCCCGGTACAGGCCACCACGCGCGCGGCGTTCTCAAGGCTTTGCCGGGTGACCACGTCACGGGCGCGGATGTTGCGCTCGATCAGGTTCATCACCGCCTGACCCGACGCCTCGCCATACTGATCGCGGGATTCGTAGGGCGCCGGCATGCCCGAGCTGTTCATCAACGCCAGCCCGATCGCTTCGGACACACAGGCCATAGTGTTGGCGGTGAACTGCCCTCCGCAGGCCCCCGAAGAGGGGCAGGCCACGCGTTCGAGCATGTCGAGTGCCTTGTCGCTGAGTTCGTTGTTCTGGTGGCGGCCAACGGCCTCGAACATGTCCTGCACGGTCAGGTCGCGGGTGCGGAAATCCTCGGGGATTTCGTCGACCTGCGGCGCCTTGCCCGGCAGGATCGAGCCGCCGTAGATGAACACCGACGGCACGTTGAGCCGCACCATCGCCATCATCATTCCCGGCAGGCTCTTGTCGCAGCCCGCAAGCCCCACCAGCGCGTCATAGCCGTGGCCGCGCATGGTCAGTTCCACGGTGTCGGCGATCGCCTCGCGCGAGGCCAGCGAAGAGCGCATCCCTTCGTGCCCCATGGCGATGCCGTCGGTCACGGTGATGGTGGTGAACTCGCGCGGGGTGCCGTGGGCCTCCTTGACGCCCCCCTTGACCGCCTGCGCCTGGCGGCTGAGCGCGATGTTGCACGGCGCCGCCTCGTTCCAGCATGTCGCCACGCCGACAAACGGCTGATGGAT
The DNA here is from genome assembly GCF_024637375.1 of Sediminimonas sp. Taxonomy (GTDB): domain Bacteria; phylum Pseudomonadota; class Alphaproteobacteria; order Rhodobacterales; family Rhodobacteraceae; genus Sediminimonas. Next base: position 28,008 of record NZ_JAGXFK010000088.1, read on the forward strand.
CTCGCGCTCGCTGATTCCCATGGCGTAGTAGTAGGACCGATGCGGCGCCCGCTCCGGGCCCTCGGTGACATGCCGGCTGGGCAGTCTGGATTTGTCGAATTTCGTCATCGCGGCCTCCCGGGTAAGATTGTTGCAATCAGGGATAATGAACGCACCTGACAGGCACAAGGGACATTGCAGCGCCGGCGGCGACGCTGTTCAAGGCGGCGCGGCGCCCCTACATGGACAGCGGCGCAATGGTGCGCCGGATCACGACCGGACAAGGAACGGTGCGATGTCCTATCAGGCTCATGATGCGTTCGTCGCACCCGCCCGCCACCGGGCCGAGCTTTGGAGGCTTGGCGCGGGACTGGTAACAGGGGCGGTGATCGTCGTCGGCCTGGGCTGGGCGGTGCAGGCCATTGCGATGGCCGTGCTCAGCGCGCCGGGCTATGCGGATTTCCGCACCGCGGTCGCGTCGCCGCACACGCCGGCCGGGGCGCTTTACCTGCTGCTGTCGCTGGGGCTGCTGATCGTCGCGGCGGCGATGGTCGCCAATCAGATTCACGGTCGCGGGCTGCGCAGCCTGGTAGGGGCGCCGCGCATGGCCGGTCGGCAGTTCGTGCGCGTGCTGGCCTACCTTGTCGTGCTCTATACGGTGGTCTCGGCCTTGCCGCCTTGGGAGCTGCCCGCCCCGCTTGAGCCCGGCTTGCCGTCCGGTCTGTGGCTCGCGCTGTTGCCGCTGTCGCTGCTGGCCGTATTTGTGCAGACCTCGGCCGAGGAAATCGTGTTTCGCGGTTACATCCAGCAACAACTCGCCGCGCGATTTGGGTCTACGGCGATCTGGATGGCCGGCCCCGCGATCCTGTTCGCCGCGCTGCATTATCGGCCCGGGATGGGAAATGCGGGCTGGCTGTTCATGCTCTGGGCCGGTGTGTTCTCGGTCGCGGCGTCGGATATCACCGCGCGGGCGGGCACGCTCGGCCCGGCGATCGCGTTGCATTTCGCCTCGAACGTGGTGGCGATCGTGCTGGTCTCGGGCGACCCGGATCTGACCGGCCTGGCGTTGTGGCGCATGCAGATCGACATGACCGACCCGGCGGTGCTCTGGCCGGTGATGAGCATCGACCTGGCGATGCTGCTGGTCAGTTGGCTGGCCATTCGGCTGGCGTTGCGGCGCTGATTGCAATTCGCGGCCGCCCCGCTTATCTGTCGGGCCAGGTTGCGACTACCGATAAGGGCCCGGCGCCAATGAACTGGATCACCAACTACGTCCGCCCCCGGATCAACTCGATCTTCTCGCGCCGCGAGGTGCCGGAGAACCTTTGGTCGAAATGCGACGACTGCGGCTCCATGTTGTTTCACCGTGAACTCAAGGACAATCTGAACGTCTGCACCAATTGCGGCCATCACATGTCGATTTCGCCGCGTGCACGCTTTGCCGCGCTGTTCGACGGCGGCGCCTTCGCCGAGATCAAGGTGCCCGAGCCGCTGGCCGACCCGCTGCATTTCCGCGATCAGAAGAAATACCCCGACCGCCTGCGCGCGGCGCAAAAGTCCACCGGCGAGAAAGAGGCGATGCTGGTCGCCACCGGCGAAATGGGGCGCACCCCCATCGTGGCCGCCGCGCAGGACTTCAGCTTCATGGGCGGGTCCATGGGCATGTATGTGGGCAACGCCATCATTGCCGCCGCCGAAGAAGCGGTGAAGCTGAAGCGCCCGCTGGTTCTGTTCTCGGCGGCTGGCGGCGCGCGCATGCAGGAGGGTATCCTGAGCCTGATGCAGATGCCGCGCACCACGGTTGCGGTCGAGATGCTCAAGGAGGCCGGACTTCCCTACATCGTGGTGCTGACCCATCCCACCACGGGCGGGGTGACGGCGTCATATGCGATGCTGGGCGACGTACACATTGCCGAGCCGAACGCGCTGATCTGCTTTGCCGGGCCGCGGGTGATCGAGCAGACCATCGGCGAGAAGCTGCCCGAAGGGTTTCAGCGCGCCGAATACCTGCTGGATCACGGCATGCTCGACCGGGTCACCCCGCGTACCAAGATGCGCGACGAACTGATCACCATCATCCGCATGCTGCTGAACGAGCCGCCCGCCGTGCGCGGCGATCTGCCGGCGCCCGAGACGTCCGCCGTCGCCGCCGGCACGGCCCCGGCGCTCACTGGCGGGGCGGCGCAGCCCGACACGGCCAAGGCACCTGCCGACAAGACACCCAGGAAATGAGCGCGGCGACATCGGACGTCATCCTGGAGCGGATGATGGCGTTGCATCCCAAGGTCATTGACCTGACGCTCGACCGCGTCTGGCATCTGCTTGCCGCGCTTGACCACCCCGAGCGACGCTTGCCGCCGGTGATCCATATCGCCGGGACAAACGGCAAGGGCAGCACGCTGGCAATGCTGCGCGCGGGGCTTGAAGGGGCCGGCCTGCGCGCCCATGCCTATACCTCGCCCCACCTTGCGCGGTTTCACGAACGTATCAGGTTGGCCGACGAACTGATCTCGGAAGCCGACCTGGCGGCGGCGCTGGATGAATGCTACGCCGCCAATGGCGATGCGCCGATCACCTATTTCGAGATCACCACCTGTGCCGCGCTTCTGGCCTTCTCGCGCATGCCGGCGGACTATACGCTGCTGGAGGTCGGGCTGGGCGGGCGGCTGGATGCCACCAATGTCGTGGCGCGGCCGGCCCTGACTATCGTCACGCCGGTGTCAATGGATCACGAGGGCTTCCTTGGCGATACGCTGGAGAAAATAGCGGCCGAGAAAGCCGGGATCATCAAGCGCGGCGTGCCTTGCGTGGTCGGCCCGCAGGCGCCCGAGGCGCTGGCGGTGATCGAAAAGACTGCCGCCCGGCTTGGCGCGCCCCTGCTGGCCCATGGCCAGCATTGGTGCGTCTTCGAGGAACGCGGGCGGATGATTTACCATGACGAGTCGGGCCTCATGGACCTGCCGTTGCCCAACCTGCCCGGCGTGCATCAGGTCGAGAATGCCGGCGCGGCGCTGGCTGCCTTGCGCCACCTGGGCTTTGCCGAACCCGCTTGCGAGGCGGCGGTGACGCGCGCCGAGTGGCCCGCGCGGATGCAGCGGTTGCGCCGCGGCCCGCTGGTGCAGGCCGCGCCCCGGGCCGAGTTGTGGCTCGACGGCGGTCACAACCCGGCGGCGGGCCGGGCGCTTGCGTCGCACCTGGCCAGCCTGCCGGCGCGGCCCACGCACCTGGTCTGCGGCATGCTCAACACCAAGGATGTCGGCGGCTACCTGCGCCCGCTGGCGGACGTGGCCGACAGCCTGACTGCGGTGCCGATCCCCGGCGAGGCGAACACCCTGCCGGTTGCGGATACCGCCGCGGTCGCCCGTACCGTCGGGTTTGACGCGGGCACCGCCGACAGCGTCGGCGCGGCGCTGGCGTCGATCGCCGCCCACAGCCCGGATGCGCGGATTCTGATCTGCGGGTCGCTCTACCTTGCCGGGCGCGTGCTGCAGCAAAACGGCTGACTGAAACGAATCGAATCACTTTCTGTTGACTGATTCGATTCGTTGCGGCTATGATTCGAATTGACACTCAAGGCAGGCAGGAAACGATTGAGGGGCCGGTTCAACGGCCCCCTTTCTTTTGGCGACAGTTCAGCCGCGCAGCCCGGTTTCTTGCAGCATGCCCAGCCTTTTCGCCTCGTAGTAGTAGCCGCGCGCATACCACATGATTGCCGCGTCCGGGTCACCACCAGATACCAGCCACGCGCCGCGCAAGTATTTCACGCCATATTTCAAGTTGGTTTCGGCGTCGAGCAAGCCTTCGGGCGGCCCGCGATAGCCCATCGTCCGCGCCGTTTGCGGCAGGATCTGCATAAGCCCGTAGTAGGGGCCGTTGCGCGCACCGGGGCGGTGGGTACTTTCACGTACTACGACACGCTGTACCAGTGAAACCGGCACATCATGAATGCGCGCGTGTTTCTTGATCAGCGCGCGAAGCCGGGGCGTTTCATTGGGAAACAGCGGCTTGGGCGAGATGTTGTTGACCGCTTTTTGCGAGGGCTGGCCGGCACAGGCGGCCGGCACCATCAAGACCGCGATCAGAACTGCACGACGGGAAACGATATTTGCGGGCATCGGGTGACTCCCAAACTCGCACCATTGATACCTGTCGTAGGCAACGACGCAAATGACTTGCTCGAACTGGCGCGAATTGCCGCCTATTCACGAGTCCGCCACAAGGGTCCAGTCCTCTGCCTGCATCTCGCACAGGCGACTGGCGGTGCGTTCGAATTCGAAGCTCCCCTCACCCTCGACATAGAGCATCCCGGGCGCCGCCGCGGCCGAACAGACCAACCGCACACGCGCCTCGTAGAGCGCGTCGATCAGCGTGACGAAACGCTTGGCCTCGTTGAAATTTGACCGGCCCAGGCAGGGGATGTCCTCCAGGATCAGCACCCGCGCCGCCTCGGCCAGCGCGAGGTAATCCGCGGCCCCCAGCATGGCACCGCACAGATCGTGAAACGAGGCCCGTGCGACCCCGTTGCGAAAGGCCGGAATCACGACCTTCCGCCCCTTGACATGCAGGATCAATGGCGCGGCCTCACCGCCGGTCATGTCCTGCCATATACGCTCGATCGCGGTGCGCGCCTCGGAATTCGCCGGGGTGAAATAGACCGGGCTGCCCTGCAACATGCCCTGTCGGTAGTCGCGCGGGCTGGTCAGTTCGTGGATCACCATCCGCTGTTTCAGCAACGCGATGAACGGCAGGAAAATCTGCCGGTTGAGCCCCTCCTTGTACAGATCATCGGGCGGGCGGTTTCCGGTCGTCACCACCGCGACACCGGCACCGAACAGCGCCTCGAACAGCCGCCCGACGATCATCGCGTCGGTGATGTCGGTTATCTGCATCTCGTCGAGGGCGAGCAGGCGCAAGCCCTTCGCCATACGCCGCGCGACAGGCGTGATCGCGTCCGCCTCGCCACGGGCGCGGGCGTCGTGCAGGGCGGTGTGGACCTCCTGCATGAAGGCATGGAAATGCACCCGGCGCACCGGCAGATCGCCGAGGCTTTCCACGAACATGTCCATGAGCATCGACTTGCCGCGTCCGACCCCGCCCCACAGGTACAGCCCCCTGGGAGGCTTTACCTTGCGACGGAGCAACCCCCTGCGCACCGGCTGTTCCAGTTCTTGCCGAAGGCGTTCGAATTCCGGCAGCGCGTCTTCCTGTGCGGGGTCCGCGTGCAGATCGCCACGGTCGACATGGGCCGCGTATATCTCGGGCATGGTGCGCGTCATCCGCTCCGCAATAGCGCGCGCGCGCGAACTTGAAAAGCGGTAGCCATGCCATTGGAATGCCGGGCGGGTGGCTAAGCCTGCCGGGTGACGACGTCCGTTGCCTTGCGGATCGCCGCGCCAACGGCAGTGCTGTGCGTGAACGGCAAGCCGTGGCCGGCGCCCTCGACAACCACATGACGTGCCTGCGGGTTCCACCGGGCCAGCACGTCGCGCGCCGAAAGCGGAATTACCACATCCTCGCGCCCCCAGATCGCCAGCACCGGCAGACCGGCGTCGGCGACGCGCCGGTGTTCGGCCTCGGCATCGCCCTTGAGCATGCCGCGCAGCGACGCGAGGATCGCGGGCACGAACCCGCGGCGATCAAGTTCGGCCTGTTGGATATCGACGATATCGGGGGGCGTGGTGGCGGTGGCGCGTTCGGCCTCGGTGGCCTTGCGGTGCCCACGCGCAAAGGCCATGCGCATCAGCCAGTCGCCAAGGCCCGGCACGTCGCGGGTGATCCGGGCCATTGTGCCCAGGTCGTGGCCCATGCCCGCCGGCGCGACCAGGATCAGCCGGCGCACCCTGTGCGGCGCGGAGGCGGCGAAGGCGGTGGCAATCGCCCCGCCCATCGAATAGCCCAGCAAGGTGATATCGTCCCCGACACCCTGATCGGCAAGCAGGTCGTCGAGCTGGCGCAGGAAAAAGGCGTGGTCCTGCCTGCCGCCGGGGCGGTCGGAATAGCCGCGGCCGTAAAGGTCATAGCTCAGCACGCGAAAACCCGCGTCGGCCAGATGCGCCGCGACACCGCCCCACGCCTGCGCGGGTGTGGTCAGCCCGTGCACGCAGACCGCTACGGGGCCATCGGCCGGGCCGGTCAAGAGGTAATGCGTGGCGCCTTGCGAAAGCCGGGCGATTTCCCCCGGTGCGGCCGCGCGGGCGGCATCGTCCATCGGTGCCTTGCGCCATTCGCGCAGGAAAGGCCACGCCGCCACCGCAAGCGCCAGCAGGCCGGCCGCGGCAATGGCCCAGGTCATTGCGCGGCGCGCCAGGCGTCGAGGATATAGCGGCTTGTCATCAGGTCGAGGTGCGCACCGCCGCCGTTCTTGAACAGCGTGATTTCTTCATCCGAGCGGCGCGCGAACGCATCGGGGGTGTAGTAGTCAGCCACCAGGTCGTCACGGGTAATGGTGCCGGCCTCGATCGGGATCTTGATCTCGCCGATATGGCCGGCGGTGGTGTCGAAGTTGTCCACGAACAGCCGCGCGCGTTTCAGCCCGGTATCGTCGATCTCGCGCATGTCCTTGCGGAAGGCACCGATCAGATCGACATGCTGGCCCGGTTGCAGCCAGTCGCCCTTGATCAGCGGCTCGGTGGACATTGTGGCCGAGGTGACGATATCGGCATCGCGCACGGCGTGTTCCAGGTTGTCGGCCACCGCCACCCCGGGGCAGTCTGCTGCCATCTTCTCGGCGTTCTCGCGGGTGCGGTTCCAGATCCGGAAACGCGCCTTGGGAAAGGCGGCGCTGTAGGCCTCGAACAGCGACCGGCCCACGGTGCCGGCGCCGACGATCAGGATGTTGCGGCTGTCGGGGCGTGCCAGTCGGCGCGCCGCCAGAAGGCTGTCGCCGGCGGTTTTCCACTTGGTCACCAGGTGGAAATCGACGATCGCGTCGAGCGTGCCGTCGCTGTCGGAATAGAGGTTCACGCCGCCGTTGACGGTGGGTTTACCCTTGGCTGGGTTCCCCGGAAAGATGGTCGCCGATTTGACCGCCAGGCCCAGCCCGTCGATCCAGGCCGCGCGCGACAGCAACGTGTCGGGATCGCGGTAAAGGAAGCTGTCGGCGATCTCGGCCCTTGGCAGGGTGTGGCCATGGGCCAGCGCGTCGGTCAGCGCGATCCAGTCCAGCAGCGCCTCGCCCTCGGCAAACGGAATCATCGTGATCGTCATTGTGCTTCCTCCCCCGTCAGCAGTCCGTGGTCGACCAAAGCTTGCGACAGACCGGCGGCGCCGTCAAACAGGTGTACCTGCCAGCCGCGCGCCGCCGCCGCGGCGATGTTGTCGGGGCGGTCGTCGGTGAACAGCAGATCGCCGGGCGCGTGACCGCAATCGCGCTCGACGATGCGGTATATGTCCTCGGCCGGTTTGATCACCCCCAGGTGCCCCGAGATGAACCGCCGGTCGAATTCATCCAGGAACGGATAGCGCGCCTGCGCCATGCGAAAGGTCTCGATCCCGAAATTCGACAGTGCCATCACCGGGATACCGCGCCGACGCAGGGCCCGCAGCAGCCGCACCGAGTGCGTGATCTCTGGGCCGGCGATGTCGATCCAGTGGTCGTGCCACATGCGGATTTCGTCGGCCAGGTGCGGCGTGCGCGCAGCCAGATCGGCGATGGTGTCCGCCAGCGGAGCGCCGGCATCGACCTTGTCGTTGGCGCCGTGCAGGTCGGCCTCGGCGAACAGCTTTCGGCGGCGCTCAAGGCCGATATGGCGGTCGAAGAACCGCTCTGGCCGCCATTCGATCAGCACGTTGCCGATGTCGAAGATCACCGCCCGGACCATCATTTCCGGCCCTCACCGCTGTCGCGGCCCGCGGCGCGCAACGCGCGCTCCAGCGCATCAAGAAAGCGCGAACGATCCGCCTTGGTAAAGCCCTTTCCGCCGCCCTGGCGGAATGGATCGGCGGCGCGCATGTCGGCCATCAGATCGCGCGTGGCCAGCACGTTGCCGATATTGGCCTGCGTCAGCGCCTCGCCGTCGTGGCGCAGAACGCGCGCCCCCGCGGCGACGCATTTCGCCGCCAGCGGTATGTCGCCTGTGACCACCACGTCGCCCGGGCCGGCGCGTTCCGCGATCCACATATCGGCCACGTCCGGGCCATCGGGCACGATGACCGTTTCCACCAGCGGGTTCTGCGACGGGCGCAGCCCCCCGTTCGAGACCACGAACATCGGCACCTTGTGTCGCGTGGCGACGCGCTCGGCCTCGGCCTTGACCGGGCAGGCATCGGCGTCGAGGTAGATCACGCGTAAAGCGCCTCGGCGTGGAAGGTGATGTGGTCTTCCATGAAGGTGGAGACGAAGAAATAGCTGTGGTCGTATCCCGGTTGCAGGCGCAGCGTGGCTGGCACTCGGCGGGTCATCGCGGCCTCGGCCAGCACTTCGGGGCGGAGCATGTCGATGAACGGATCGGCGGTGCCGGTGTCCGTAAGCAGCGGGATGTCGAGCCCCGCCTGGCGCATCATCAGCGTGGCGTCGTGCGGCGCCCAGGCGGCTTCGTCCGCGCCCAGGTAGGCCGCGAGCTGCTTGCGGCCCCATTCGGCCGCCGTTGGGTGGCAGATGGGGGAAAACGCACTGACCGAGCGGAACCGCCCCGGCAGCCCCATGGCCAGGGTCAACGCCCCGTGCCCGCCCATGGAATGGCCGGTGATCGACTGGCGGTCAGCATCCAGGGGAAACTCGCGCGCCAGCAGTGCCGGAAGGTCTTCGGCGACGTAGTCCCACATGCGAAAATGCGGTGCCCATGGTTCTTGCGTGGCGTTGACGTAGAACCCCGCGCCCTGGCCCAGGTCGTAGGCCTCGTCATCGGCCACGCCGTCGCCGCGCGGGCTGGTGTCGGGGAAGACCAGCGCGATGCCCTGTTCGGCAGCCCAGCCCTGTGCCCCGGCCTTGACCATGGCGTTTTCGTGGGTGCAGGTCAGGCCCGACAGATACCACAGAACCGGCACAGGGCCATCCTGCGCTTCGGCCGGCAGGAACAAGCCAAAGGTCATGTCGCATCCGGTGGCGCCTGAGGCATGCTTGTACACGCCCTGAACGCCGCCAAAGCATCGGTTCTCGGACAGGGTTTCCATCGGTGCTCTCCTTGCGGGCGGTGGTGGTGACGTGACCTGTTGCCGGGTCTTTCCGGTGGTGCGCCCATCTGCCCAACCGCTAGCGCAGGTCGCGCCGCCCGGCAAGCTCAGAGCGCCGTGACGAGGCCGATCACGATGGGGACGGTGAGTGTGCTGCAAACGGTGGAAAACAGGATCGACGCCGAGGCGCGGTGCGGCGCGATGCCGTAATGCTGCGCAAGGATATAGACATTGCCAGCCACCGGCAGGCTGGCCGCCGCGATCACCACCCCGGCCGCGAAAGGTTCGACCGGGAACAGCACCAGCGCGGCAAAGGCCACGAACGCCGGGTGCAACACCAGCTTGGCGAATGACAGCCAGCCCGCTATGGCGACCCGTTCGGCCGACTTCGTGGCCAGCGACGCCCCGATGGCAAACAGCGCGCCGGGTGTCGCCGCGCCCCCCAGAAGAACCAGAAAGTCGTTGAGCACGCCCGGAACCGGCACCCCCAGCCCCGCCCAGAGCAGGCCCGCCGCGATGGACATGATCATCGGGTTCCTGACCAGCCCGTGCCCGATGGTGCGCAGGGCGCGCGGCGACACCTGTCCTTCGCGCGAGCCGGTTATCAGGATCACGATCAGGGTGCCGAACACGATCAGGTCGATTGAAAGCACCAGCATCACCGGCCCGATCGCCGCCTCGCCCAGAAGCATCACCAGCATCGGCACACCGAGAAAGCCCACGTTGCCGATCACGCCGCATTGCGCCTCGACAGCGGCCTCGGCCACGCCGAGACCGCGCAGGAAGGCGACGATGGTGACGATCCCGTAGACGAAGGCCGTCGCCCACAGGTAGCCCGCAAAAATGCGGAGGTTGAACACCTCGGCCAGCGAAAGGTTGGCCGCGAAGCGAAACAGCATGGCCGACAAGGCGAAGTAGAATACAAAGCGGGTCAGCCACGCGGTGGCGTCCTGCGTGAACGCCCCGCTGCGCGCGGCCCCGTACCCGAGGCCGATCACCGCGAAGAACGGCACTGTCTTGAGCAGGATTTCGATCATCGCACGGAATTATCGAGGCGCGCGGGCGAGGTCAATCGCGCGGCCTGCCGGGGTCGCGCTGGCTTGCCCGGCCGTGCCTGCGCCGGGGCGCGGGCGGGGTGGCCTCAGGTGCTGTGGGCGTAGTCCCAGTACAGTTCCCGCGCGCGGTTCGCAATCGGGCCGGGGGGAAGCGTGCGATCGTCCAGCCGCGCAACGGGCATGACCTTGGCGATGTTGCCGGTCGCGAATATCTCGTCGGCGCTGCGGAAGTCGTCGACGGTCAGGCTGGCCTCGTGCACTGTCAGGCCATCGGCGCGCAGCAGCTTGATCACGCGCTGGCGCGTCAGGCCGTTGAGGAACGTGCCGTTGGGCACCGGCGTCCAGACTTCGCCATCGCGCACCAGGAACACGTTGGTCGATGCGGTCTCTGCCACGTTGCCGTCGATATCCAGCGACAGCGCATTGTGGAAGCCGCGCGCGCGCGCCTCGGCCATGATGCGCCCGTTGTTGGCATACAGCGATCCGGCCTTCGCCTCGGTCAACGCCATGTCGGGGCGGGGGCGGCAATAGGGCGACACGGTCAGCGAGTAGTCGCCCGGTTCGGGCATCGGCAGGGTCTCGATGCACACGGCAAAGCCGGTGCTGTTGGGGTCGATGTCGATAATGCCGGGGGTGCCTTCGCGCGCCCACATCATCGGGCGCAGGTAAAGCGTCTTGTCGGACGCGAAGTGCTTGCACCCCTCTTCCATCAGGCCATGTACCGTTTCCGCATCTACCGGCGGCACCATCCCCATGGCGCGGGCCGAATTGATGATGCGTTCGCTGTGCAGGTCAAGATCGGGACGGACGCCTTCGAACTGGCGCGCCCCGTCGAAAACCTGGCTGCCCAGCCACGCCGCGTGGTCGGCCGCGCCGATAATGGGGGCGTTGCCTTCGTGCCAGCGGCCTTCATACCAGGTCCAGATTTCCTTTCCGACGGCCATGTCGCTTCTCCTGCCTGATCAGCGCCGGGTCGAGCCCGGCATCGTCCTGCGAAAGGATTGATCCGGTGCGCGCACGCGGTCAAGCAGCGCAAGAGGCCCTTTTCCGATCGTGCGCCCGAAAGCCGAGTCGCGAAACTTTCCTTTGAATTTTTCGATCGACATGACGTTTTCTATCCGCCTGTCGAGGAACGCCCACGTTGCCTCATTCCCGGGCGAATCATCCCCCAACCAGAACAGCAGCGTTGCGGAATACACCCCGCTGAGCGTGGCGCGTTTGGAATACCAGTTGAAATCCTCCGACCCGTCGCCGAGCGTCGTCCAGATCAGGTCGCAGGTGTTCCAGATCGCCCGCGCGCCATCGGGGGCGTATTGCGGCAGCGCGAACAGGGCGCTGGCGCGGCGCACGGCTTCCTTGTCGTCGGTGGCTTCGATCCGGGCGCGCACCGCAAACGCGATCCGGTCGCGGAACCGCATCGCCGACAGGTCTGTCGCAGTCAGCCGCTCGACCATCAACTCGTCGCCGCGCCGGTGGTAGGCCAGCGCCAGGTCGACGCCGCCACGCGGGAAAAGGGCGCGTGCAACGCCCATGTCCAGGCCGGTATCCGCCACCGCGGCGCGAAAGGTGGCCTCGCTCCAGCCATCGAAGGGCACATGCATCAGCGCGGCGTCCAGCAGTTTCTCGACCGTTTGCGTCGTCATGGCGCGCTCCTTCTTCATTCTCGCCCGATCACCCTAGACATCTAGGGCGCGCGTTGCTATATCGCCAACTCCTGCAAATCTTGCAATCCAACTTAGAAAGGTGGTGAAAACCACATGCAGGTTAGTGTTCGTGACAACAACGTCGATCAGGCGTTGCGTGCCCTGAAGAAAAAGCTTCAGCGCGAGGGCGTTTTTCGGGAAATGAAGCTCAAGCAGCATTTCGAGAAACCGTCCGTGAAGAGAGCGCGCGAAAAGGCCGAGGCGATTCGCCGGGCTCGCAAGCTGGCACGCAAGAAGGCACAGCGCGAAGGGCTGCTGTAACGCGCTTTTCGGCCCGTGTTCGCCGGTCTGACGGATCGGATCGAACGCACGCTCCGCAATGAGACGCCGCAGTGCGGCATTCAAAGCGGGGCACGGCAAGCATTTCAGGCGGGCGCCCCGTGCGGGCGGCCGCCTTTTTCTTGCCCGCCGTCAGCCCCCGGTCGGTTCGCCGATCATCGCCGAGAGGATTGCGCGCGCGCTGTCCGAGTTCCAATCCGCCTCGCCCTTGAGCCGCGCCACTTCCCGCCCCGAAGGCGACAGGATGACCGTGATCGGAAGGCCCAGGACATCCATGTCGCGGGCGATCTTCTGTTGCGGATCCCGGTGGAGCGGCAGGTTGTCGACGCCGATCTCGTCGAAGAATGCCCTCATCGCGGGGGGCGGATTGCGACCTGTTGCGATGGTCACGACTTCCAGGGTGTCGCCGCCCATCGCGGCCTGCAACGCGCTGAGTGTGGGCATTTCCTCGCGGCAAGGGCCGCACCATGTCGCCCAGAAATTCAGCACGACGTGTCGCCCCGCGTGATCCGCCAGGTGGCCTTCGCCGCCGTCGTCGGTGGTGTAGGCGGCCTTCGACACGTCGCGCGGCGTGTCGTGGATGACGAGCTTCTTCATGTCGCCGGCCTTGAGTGTTTCCAGCGTGGCGCGGTCGGCGCCGCCCGGTTGCGCGCCCGGATCGCGCAGCAGCACAAATGCGACCGCCGCAATTGCGCCGAGGCCGATCGCCGTATAAACCAGCGTGGACAAAGAAAGTTTCATGTTTCCTCCAGGAATATCTCGATGACCGACACAAGTTCGAACCAGATGTGGGGCGGCCGTTTTGCCTCCGGGCCTGACGCGATCATGGAGGCGATCAACGCCTCGATCGGGTTCGACCGGCGCATGGCGGCGCAGGATATAGCCGGCTCACGGGCCCATGCCGCGATGCTTGCGGCACAGGGTATCCTGACTGATAGCGATGCGCAGGCCATTCGGAAAGGGCTGCTCACGGTGTTGTCAGAAATCGAGGCTGGCCGGTTCGAGTTCTCGGCGGCGCTCGAGGATATCCACATGAACGTCGAGGCCCGCCTGAAAGAACTGGTTGGCGAGGCCGCGGGCCGGCTGCACACCGCGCGCTCGCGCAACGACCAGGTGGCGACCGATTTCCGGCTGTGGGTGCGCGACCGGGTCGACGCGACCGACGAGGCACTGACCGCGCTGATGCATGCGCTGCTGGCCCAGGCCGAGGCCGGTGCCGACTGGGTGATGCCGGGGTTTACCCATTTGCAGACCGCGCAGCCGGTGACATGGGGCCACCACATGTTGGCCTATGTCGAAATGCTGGGCCGCGACAGGGCACGTTTTCGGGACGCACGGGCACGGATGAACGAATGCCCCCTGGGCGCGGCGGCGCTGGCGGGCACGTCGTTTCCCATCGATCGCGACGCCACGGCACGGGATCTCGGGTTCGACCGGCCCTGCGCCAACAGCCTCGACGCGGTGAGCGACCGCGACTTCGCGTTGGAATTTCTTGCCTCGGCCAGCATTTGCGCGATGCACCTCAGCCGCCTGGCCGAGGAACTGGTGATCTGGTCAAGCGCGCAGTTCCGCTTTGTCACCATGTCCGACAGATGGTCGACGGGGTCGTCGATCATGCCACAGAAACGCAACCCGGACGCGGCCGAGTTGCTGCGCGCCAAGATCGGGCGCATTTTCGGGGCCAATGTGGCGTTGATGACAGTCATGAAAGGGCTGCCGCTGGCCTATTCCAAGGACATGCAGGAGGACAAGGAACAGGTTTTCGACGCCGCCGACAACCTGTTGCTGGCGCTGGCGGCGATGGCCGGGATGGTGGCCGACATGCAGGCCAACCGTGACGTCATGGCGGCGGCGGCGGGCGCGGGGTTTTCCACCGTGACCGACCTGGCCGATTGGCTGGTGCGCACGCTCGACCTGCCGTTCCGCGACGCCCATCACGTCACCGGAACGCTGGTGGCCCGGGCCGAGGCGCGCGGATGCGACCTGCCCGACCTGTCGCTGTCGGAGATGCAGGAGGTGCATCCCGGCATCACCGAGGCGGTTTTCGATGTGCTGGGGGTGGATAATTCAGTCGCCTCGCGCACATCCTACGGGGGCACCGCGCCGGCACAGGTGCGGGCCCAGATCGCACGTTGGAAGGAGGCGCTGGCATGAAACCGGCAACCGCATTGCTGATGGCGCTCGTGCTGCTGGCCGGGTGCGGCGTGGATGGCGAGCCGCTGCGCCCGGCGTTCAACGCAGGCTTGTCAGTATCCGGCAGCGGCGTGACACCCGCGGCGTCGGTCGGGGTGCGAAAGGGGCCGTTTTCCCTGGGGGTGGCGCTTTGATCTCTCCGCTGCGCATGGCGTACCTGGCGCTGGCGGCATGGGGTGCGGTTCACCCGATGTGGTGGTTCGTCACCCACATGCGCGAGACCGGGAGCGGTCTGGGCGGGCTGGTCGACGCCTGGTACGTGAACGCGTCGACCACCGGCCTGACATGGGATCTGACCATCGCCGCGCTGGCGCTCACGCTTTGGATCGTGGCCGAGGTCTCGGTGCGGCGCAACTGGCTGGCGCTGGTGGCGGTCCCGGCGACCTTCGGCATCGGGCTGAGCTGCGGATTGCCGCTCTATCTTTTCATGCGCACGCGACCGCTTTGAGCGGCCCGGCGGCCGATTGATCCTTGCGGCGGCTCTGGTAAGAGGCGCGTGCGGGCAGAAGGGACGGGCGAATGGATCACTTCAACTACAAGGACGGCGAGTTGCACGCCGAGGACGTGCCGCTGGCAGAGATCGCGGCGCAGGTGGGCACCCCGTTCTACTGCTATTCCACGGCCACGCTGGAGAGGCATTTCCGTCTGTTCGACGAGGCGCTCGAGGGGTTGGATCACATGGTATGCTTCGCGGTGAAGGCCGCCAGCAACCAGGCGATACTGACGTTTCTGGCCGGCCTGGGTGCGGGGATGGACGTTGTTTCGGGGGGCGAGTATGCCCGTGCCCGCGCGGCCGGTGTGCCCGGCGCGCGGATCGTGTTTTCGGGTGTCGGCAAGACCCGTGCCGAGATGCGCATGGCGCTGGAGGGCGGTGTCCGGCAGGTCAACCTGGAAAGCGAACCCGAGATGGAGGTGCTGAGCGCCGTCGCCACCGAAATGGGTGTCGAGGTGCCCGTCACCGTGCGGGTGAACCCGGACGTTGACGCGCGCACCCACGCCAAGATCGCCACCGGCAAGGCCGAGAACAAGTTCGGCATCCCGATCTCCCGCGCCCGCGAGGTCTATGCCCATGCCGCGCGTCTGCCCGGGTTGCGGGTTATCGGTATCGATGTGCATATCGGCAGCCAGCTAACCGATCTGGAGCCGTTCCGCATGGCCTATCGCAAGGTCGCCGACCTGACGCGCACGCTGCGCGCGGATGGCCACGATATAACGCGCCTGGATCTGGGCGGCGGTCTGGGCATTCCATACGAGCGCGGCAACAACGCCCCGCCCCTTCCGGTGGAATACGGGCGCATGATTCATCAGGAACTGGCCGGCCTTGGCTGCGAGATCGAGATCGAGCCGGGCCGCCTGGTTGCCGGCAATGCCGGGGTCATGGTGGCCAGCGTCATCTACGTGAAATCCGGCGAGGGCCGCGATTTCCTGATCCTGGATGCGGCGATGAATGACCTGGTGCGCCCGGCGATGTACGATGCGCACCATGATATCGTACCACTGCGCGAGCCCGCGCCGGGGGGCGACATGCACGCCTACGATGTGGTCGGCCCGGTTTGCGAAACCGGTGACACCTTTGCCCGCGCCCGGCCGCTGCCGCCGCTCGCGGCGGGCGACATGGTCGCGTTTCGTGGCGCGGGGGCTTACGGCGCGGTCATGGCGAGCGAATACAACTCCCGCCCGCTGGTGCCCGAGGTGCTGGTGAAAGGAGATCAATTCGCCGTCATCCGTGCGCGGCCGTCCTTTGACGAGATGATAAATCGCGATACCATCCCCCCATGGCTGTGATGCCGATCGGGCATCGGCAAGCGGGACGGTATGATGCGTCATTCAACTGACAACCCCCGGCGGCGCGTGCGCCGTGCGCTGGCCCTGACATGGGCCGGGTTGGTCTGCGAACGCCTGGTGCGCGTCTTCTGGCCGCTCGGCGCGCTTGCCGGGGCGGTTTTTGCCCTCTTGGCGCTCGGCGTGCAGGACCGGATTCCGGTGGTTGCGCTTTGGTGGGGCGGCGCGGCGGCAGGCGTGCTTGGCGGTGTGCTGGCGCTTTTCGGTGTTTTGCGTTTCAACTGGCCAAACCGTGATTCGGCGCGCGCGCGGCTTGACGCGACCATGCCCGGCCAGCCATTGCAGGCGCTTGGCGATGCGCAGACGGTGGGTGCGCAGGATGCCGCATCGGCGGCGCTCTGGCGCGCGCACCTGGCCCGGATGGAGCGACTGTCGGCGCGGGCACGACCCGTCGGCCCCGATCTGCGACTCAATGCGCGCGACCCCTTTGCGCTCAGGTATGCGGCGGTACTGTTGGTGATGATAGCGTTGCTTTTCGGCTCGGTCTGGCGGGTCGGCTCGGTGCGGGATCTGACGCCGGGCAGCGGTGCCGCGATGGCCGCCGGCCCGGCCTGGGAAGGGTGGATCGAGCCCCCCGCCTACACCGGCCTGCCGGCGCTCTACCTGCCCGATCTGCCCGCGGGCCCCGTGAGCGTGGCGCAAGGTGCTGTCGTCACGATCCGCGTCTATGGCGATGCCTATCGCTACACCGTGACCGAAGAGGTGTCCGGGCAGGCCCCTGCGGCTGAGGCTGATGGGGCAACCGGGACAGACGGCGATCACAGCCTCACCGTGGCGCAGTCGGGGCGCCTTGCCGTCGAGGGCCCGGGCGGGCGCGCCTGGGACATGCGCATGCGCGGTGACGGCCCGCCGCGCGTCGCGGTCTCCGGCGCGCCGACGACATCCGCGGAAGGCCGGATGAGCCTGCCCTTCGAGGCCGGTGACGATTACGGTGTGGTCGCAGGCCAGGCACGCATCACGCTTGACATGGATGCGGTCGAACGCCGCCACGGCCTGGCCGTCGCGCCCGAGCCGCGCGCGCCGGTCACGCTTGATCTGCCGATGCCGATCACGGGCGACAGGGCAGAGTTCACAGAAACCCTTGTCGAGGATTTCTCGCGCCATCCCTGGGCACATCTTCCGGTGACGGTCGAGCTTTCCGCGCGCGATGCTCTCGATCAGAAGGGAACCGCAGAGCCGGTAAACATGCCCCTGCCGGCGCGGCGGTTTTTCGACCCGCTTGCCGCCGCAGTGATCGAGCAGCGCCGCGATTTGCTGTGGTCGCGCGAAAATGCGCCGCGGGTGGCGCAGGTGCTCAGGGCGCTGTCGCACCGCCCCGAAGAGGAACTGTTCCGGTCTGAAACCGACTATCTGCGCTTGAGGGTGATGTTGCGCCGCCTCGAGACGATGACGACGCACGGCCTGACGGGAGAGCAGCGCGACGACGTCGCCGCCGCTCTGTGGGAACTGGCGGTGTCGCTTGAGGAAGGCGACATCGACGACGCCCGCGACCGGCTGCGCCGCGCACAGGAACGGCTGAGCGAGGCGATGCGCAACGGTGCCTCGGACGAGGAAATCGCCCGCCTGATGCAGGAGTTGCGCGATGCGACCCGAGATTACATGCGCCAACTGGCGCAACAGGCGCAGCGCGACGGCGACGAGACCGCGCAGCAGGCCGACCCCCAGGACACCCTGCAAATGACCCAGGACGATCTTCAGGAGATGATGGATCGCATCCAGGAACTGATGGAGCAGGGCCGCATGGCCGAGGCGCAGCAAGCCCTTCGCGAGTTGCAGCAACTGATGGACAACATGCGGGTTACCCAGGGCCAGGGCGGGCAGAGCCCCGGCGACCAGGCGATGGAAGGGCTGGCCGACACGCTGCGCGAGCAGCAGGGCCTTTCGGATCAGGCGTTTCGCGATTTGCAGGAGCAGTTCAATCCCGGCGCCAACGCGGGGCGCTCGCAGGGTAACGAGGGGCGCAATGGTGGCGATGGCCGAGGCCAGAGCCACGAGGGCGATAACGGTGCCGGCGCGGGGCAGGGCACGCAACCCGGCGAGGGGCAACAAGACGAAGGGCAACAAGGCGAAGGGGCGCTCGCAGACCGCCAGCGTGCGCTGCGCGAGGAACTCGATCGCCAGCGTGGGCGCCTGCCGGGTGCCGGAACGCCCGAGGGCGAGGCCGCCCGCGATGCTCTCGACCGCGCGGGGCGCGCCATGGACGGCGCCGAAGAGGCACTGCGCGGTGACGATCTGGCAGAGGCGATCGACCGGCAATCACAGGCGATGGAGGCCATGCGCGAAGGCATGCGCAACCTCGGCGACGCCATGGCACAGCGTCGTGGCGAGCAACAACCCGGCAGCGAGGGCCAGCGGCGCGGCGATGCGTCAGGTCAACGAAGCGATCCGCTTGGCCGCAACCCGGGCGGGCGCGGCCCCGCGGGCACCCGCGACAGCATGCTGCGGGGCGAGGATGTCTACCGCCGGGCGCAGGAGTTGCTGGATGAACTCCGCCGCCGTTCGGGTGAAGGGCGGCGCGACGAGAAGGAACTGGACTATCTCCGGCGGCTGCTTGAACGGTTCTGACCCCGCGGCGGCGCGCTGGAGCGTGCCTCAGAGAACCTCGTCGGCGGTTTTCTGCAGCCAGTCGAGAAACGTCTGCGCCTGCGTGTCCAGCCACAGCCGGGCCTCGCCCACGGCGGCGACGTATTGTGTCAACGGGCCGCTCACCTGCGGGAGCTGCGCGGCGACCTCATCGGCGAAGACGTATAGCGCGAACAATCCGAGTGCGATCAGCACGCTCAGCGAAAACCCGATGCGAAAGCCACTTCCGCCGCGTTCGGATTCGGGGCGGGGCGAAGATGTGTTGCCGGGGTGGTCGTAATCGTCGGCCTCGGCCGGTCGCCGATCGGTGGTGGCGCGCAGGGACGAGTTGATTTCGTCGATATCCGGCAGCAGCCCCTTGCGCGACGCGGCGGTGGCCGCCTCGTCCCTATCGCCGCCATCGGTTGCCCCCGAAAGCCGCGAGACCCGCTCGCGCGCTTCGCGGGCGCGGCGCGCGGCATCGTTGTCGCCGGACTCCGACAGGCCCAGATCAGGCTGGCTTTCCAATCCGCCCGGCGCCTTTTCGGCGGCGCGCACGCGTGCTTCGTGTTCGGCTTCCTCGCGCAGGAGGTCGGCAACCGCGGGGTCAAGCCGCCGGCGCGGTGCCTCGTCGGTGTCCTCGGGAACCGCGTCATCGCCGTGGTCTCGGCCCGTTTCGGGCGGCGACGACTGCGGCGTGGTGCTTTCGGTCTCCGGAAGCGGCTGCTCAAGCTCGTCGGCGAGATCAACGTCGTGATCGGGATGAACCTGAAACCACGTGTGGCCGCAGTTCGAGCACTGAACATCGCGCCCGGCGCGCGGGACCGCATCATCGGCGACTTCGTACTGGGCGCCGCAATTCGGGCAGATCAATCGCATGTCGCCCCCTCGGGCCTTCTTGTCGATTTCGTTTTTCCCTTGGCAGTCCCTACATCTTGTAAACAATCGGCGCAATTGTGCAAAGCTTTCCGCGCCCCGTGTCACCGGCGATTGCAACGCCGCCATGCCTCGGGCAAAACGGACGCAAAGCATGCGAAGGGGCCTGCGGTGATCGAGCTGGAGAATGTGGCGTACAGCTATGGCGGCGGCGAGTTGCTCAGCGATATCTCGCTCGAGTTGTCACCAGGGTCGTTTCACTTCCTCACCGGGCCGTCGGGGGCAGGCAAGACGACGTTTCTCAAGCTGTGCTACGGTGCGCTGGTTCCGACGGCGGGCGAAGTGCGCCTGTTCGGCGACGAGGTGCGCACCCTTCATCGCGATGATATCGCGCTGGTGCGACGCCGCGTCGGCGTGGTCCACCAGGATTGCCAGTTTCTCGATCACCTGCCGGTCGCCGACAACGTGGCGCTGCCGCTGGCAGTGTCCGGGCAGGACGGCGCAGACCACTTGGAGGACCTGCGCGAGCTTATGGGCTGGGTCGGGCTCAACGCGCGCGCCGATGCTTTCCCGCCCCAGTTGTCGGGGGGCGAACGGCAACGCGCCGCCTTGGCGCGCGCGGTCATCATGTCGCCCGACGTGGTGCTGGCCGACGAACCCACGGGCAATATCGACTGGGAGATGTCGCAACGTCTGTTGACCCTGCTCATCGAACTGAACCGCATGGGCAAGACAATCATGATCGCGACCCATGACCTGAACCTCATTCGCGCTGCCAAAGCCCATGTTCAGGCGCGCGTGTTGCGCATATCGCAACGCCGGGTCCAATTGGCGGGGGCGGACCTGTGATGTTGTCCGGCGGTTTTGGGCGGCTTCTGGTGTTGCTGGTCGGTGATGCGCAGGCCGACCGCATCGTGCCACCGACGGGATATACCGCGCGGCTGACGGTGTTCAGCGCCGCTGCGATGGCATTCCTGGCCGTGTTCACGCTGGCACTGTCGCTGGCGACCGGCCGGCTGGCTGATCGCTGGGGCGCCGAGCTTGCGCGCACCTCGACCCTGCGCATTTCCGCGCCTGCCGAGCAGATGGCGGCACAGACCGAAGCCGCGTTGCGGGTGCTTGAGACGACACCCGGGGTGGAACGTGCCCGCGCGCTCACCGACGAAGAGCAGCGCGCCCTGCTCGAGCCGTGGTTCGGCCCCGATTTGCCGGTCGACACCCTGCCGGTGCCGCGCCTGATCGAGATTGTCGAGGGCGGCGATGGTTTCGACGCCGCGGGCCTGCGCCTGCGACTGTCCGCCGAGGTGCCCGGCGCCGTCCTGGACGACCACACGCGGTGGCGGCGGCCACTGGTATCCGCCGCCCGGGCACTCAGGTCGCTGGGATGGCTGGCGATCCTGCTGATTGCCGGAACCGTCGCCGCCATGATCACGCTGGCCGCGAACGCCGCGCTGGCCGCCAATGCGCAGGTGATTGCCGTGTTGCGGCTGGTGGGCGCGCGCGATTCCTACATCGCCGGCGCCTTCGTGCGCAGGTTTACGCAACGTGCGCTGGCGGGAGCGGCCATAGGCACCGTTCTGGGCGTGGGCGCAATCGCATTCTTGCCATCCGCCGATGCGGCCGGTGGTTTCCTGACCGGGCTGGGTTTCCGCGGCTGGCACTGGGGACTGCCGGTGCTGATCCCGCCGTTGGCTGCGGCAGTTGCCTATGTCGCGACCCGTGCTGCGGCGCGGCGAACCCTGAGGGAGTTGCCGTGATGCGTGATGCCTGGCGTTGGCTGCGGTCATTGGTCTTCGAGGTGCAGATGTACCTTGCCATGGCGGTGATCGGGCTGGTGTTCGCGCCGTGGGCGGCCGTCAGTGCACGCGGCGCGCGCACGGCTTGCAAGCTCTATTGTCGCTGGGTGCTGTGGACCGCGCGCTGGATGATCGGGGTGCGCAGCGAAGTGCGTGGCACGCCGCCGTCGGGTGAGGTGATGATCGCCGCGAAGCATCAGTCTTTCCTGGATGTCCTGATCATCTTCAACGCGGTGCCTGCGGCCAAGTTCATCATGAAGCGCGAGCTTCTGTGGACACCGGTGATTGGCATCTACGCCTATCGGATCGGTTGCGTTCCCGTGGACCGCGGACAGCGCGGGCAGGCCATCCGCAAGATGCTGGCCGATGTCGAGGCCGGGCGCAGCGAGCCGGGGCAACTGGTGATCTACAGCCAGGGCACGCGCGTGGCGCCCGGGGTGCGGGCGCCCTACAAGGGGGGAACCGGTGTCTTGTACGAACAGATGGGTCAGCCTTGCGTGCCGGCGGCGACCAATGTGGGCGTGTTCTGGCCCCGCAAGGGCATCATGCGCAGGCCGGGATTGGCGGTGGTCGAGTTTCTGGACCCGATCCCGCCCGGGAAACCGCGGGGCGAGGTCATGGACATCCTGCAACGCGAGGTCGAGGCGGCTTCGGACCGGCTGATGCGCGAGGCGGGGTTCGAGCCAGACCGGATCGCGTGAGGCGCGCGCGCCGTTTTGAGTGCATCGCCCCTGCCCGCCTCGCCGTTCAGGAGTGGATCGGTCCGTCGCCGCAGGCCAGTGCAGCCTCGCGCACGGCTTCGGAGTAAGTGGGATGGGCGTGACAGGTCAGTGCCAGGTCCTCTGCGCTGGCTCCGAACTCCATCGCGACGCAGACCTCGTGGATCAGGTCGCCGGCCATCGGCCCGATGATGTGCGCGCCCAGGATGCGGTCGGTTTCCTTGTCGGCGAGGATCTTGACGAACCCTTCGGCGGCGAAATTCGCCTTGGCGCGGCCGTTGCCCATGAACATGAACTTGCCTGCCTTGTAGGCGCGCCCCTCTTGCTTGAGCTCTTCCTCGGTCTGGCCGACGCTGGCAACCTCGGGGTGGGTATAGATCACGCCGGGGATAACGCCGTAGTTCACATGGCCATGCTTGCCGGCCAGCACCTCGGCCACGGCCATGCCCTCGTCCTCGGCCTTGTGGGCCAGCATCGGCCCGTCGATGGCGTCGCCGATGGCATAGATGCCCTTGACCGAGGTTTGCCATTGCTTGTCGGTCTGCACCTGGCCGCGCTTGGATATCTCGACACCGAGCGCGTCGAGCCCGAGGCCATCGGTGTATGGCTTGCGCCCGGTGGCCACCAGCACCGTGTCGGCATCCAGCGTCGCCTCGCTGTCATCCTTGCGCAGCTTGTAATGCACCTTGGCCTTGGTCTTGAGCGCCTCGACCGATTGCACCGCGGCCCCCATGACGAAGGTAAGCCCCTGTTTCTTGAGGATTTTCTGTAGGTTCTTCTGCACCTC
This sequence comes from Sediminimonas sp., assembly GCF_024637375.1. Taxonomy (GTDB): domain Bacteria; phylum Pseudomonadota; class Alphaproteobacteria; order Rhodobacterales; family Rhodobacteraceae; genus Sediminimonas. Next base: position 50,910 of record NZ_JAGXFK010000088.1, read on the forward strand.
CCCATCCATGCCCGGCGTCACGGCGTCAAGGTATTCGATCACGGTGACCTCGGCGCCGAGGCGGGCATAGACGCTGCCCAGTTCCAGCCCGATCACGCCGGCGCCGATCACGACCATCTTTTTCGGCACCTTGGCCAGCTCAAGCGCCCCGGTCGATGACACCACGACCTTTTCGTCGATCTCGACGCCGGGTAGGGAGGCGGTTTCCGATCCGGTGGCGATGACGATGTTTTTCGCCTCGTGCGTGTCGTCGCCGACCTTGACGCGGCCGGGCTCGGGGATGCTGCCCCAGCCTTTGAGCCAGTCGATCTTGTTCTTCTTGAACAGGAACTCGATGCCCTTGGTGTTGCCGTCGACGACCTCGTTTTTGTAGGTCAGCATCTGTTTCCAGTCGACCGAGGGGGATTTGCCCTTGAGCCCCATTTTCGCGAAATTGTGTTCAGACTCATGGAGTTGGTGGGTGGCGTGCAGCATGGCCTTGGACGGGATGCAGCCGACGTTGAGGCAGGTGCCGCCGAGGGTTTCGCGCCCCTCGACAACGGCGGTTTTCAGCCCCAGTTGCGCGCAGCGGATGGCACAGACATAGCCGCCGGGGCCGGCGCCGATGATGATCACGTCATAGGAGGCCATGGGGTGTTCCTTTCATTTTTTCGCGTCGGTATCGCGTCGGTATTTCGTCGGTGTCGCGCCGGTGGCGGGGCGGCGGATACGGGGGGCGCTGCCCCCTTGGCCTGCGGCCAATTCCCCCGGAGTATTTCCGGAAAGATGAAGCCTTACAAGAGTGCAGCCAGAAGCATGAGAACGGTGGCGAAAAAGCCCACGGCCCAGATGAGCGAACGCCCCGGGCGCAGGCCGAAATAATAGGCCGGGATGTAGAGGACGCGGGCCCCGAGGTATGTCCAGGCGCAGGCGGCGGTGAAGGCGGTGGATTGGTCGGAGAGCGTGACGGTGACGCAGGCGATGGTGAACAGGATCAGCCCCTCGAAATGGTTATCGAGCGCGCGCCCGAGGCGGGCGGTTTTGGTCGAGAGCTGTTTCGACGGCTCGCGGTCGCGCGGGGACATGGTGTAGCCCGGCCCGAGTTCGAGGTTGGCAGGCACCGCGTAGAGGACGAATTGCACGGCTTGCAGCAGCGCGGCGAGGGTTAGGGTGAGGAGTTCTGGGGTCATTTGTCGAGAAGCCCGGCGGGATCGTGCATTCTCTTTTCCGAGTGCGCGCATTCAGGATTTTGGCACGAGAGGTGCTTTTCTTGGATACCTTGTTTGCCAAATCTAGGGTGAGGCACAACTCGCTCTGTTTTCAAATGACCTTCGCCACAGACGGGACAATTCTCTCCAGAAGTTAGAGCGCGCAGAGCAGCCTCAAGTTCGTTAATTTCCACTTGCTTTTCGGAAAGTTCAGTCCTCGCTTCTGACAATGCGATCTCCGTATCCGCTAAGGCTTTTGTTAATTCAGCAATTTTAAGTTTGAAAGTTGCCTCATCAACGCTTCGGTCAATGTCTCGGAGGTCTTTCGCGATGTTAATCGCAGTAGACGCGGCAGATAATCCCGATGCGATGTCCATTATCTTACTCCTACACGCGCGGCGAGCTTAAGTGCTTTCGTGGGTTTCACGCACCCTATGCGACTGGTTTTCCAACAGATTTAATCCGCACTCGCCAGCGCCTTGCGCGCCTGCGCAATCACGTCGTCCACGGAGCGGCCCTCTTCATGCGCCTTTACGATCCGTTCCAGAACGGCGCGCAGGCGGGCGGCTTCGCCGGGGGCGGCGGGGCGGGCGCGGGCGAAGAACGCCTCGTCGAGGGGCGGGTTTTCGTCGTAGTCCTCGGGTGGCTTGGGGCGGGGTGTCATGGGATTTCCCTCCGGTTGGCCTTGCGCAGCGAGATTACGCGGATGCGCGCGCCGCGCCAAGCGTAGACAAGAACGTGGTATCTCCCGTCGATCTTGCCAAGAGCCTGCATCCTCGTCTCGCCATAGTCATAGCGCGTGTCCTCGGCCTCGATCGCCGTGCGCCAGTCGAATCCCGTGACCACGTCGAACGGGACGCCATGTTTGGCCATGTTCTGCGTGGCCTTGGCGGCGTCCCATTCGTAGTCCGGATCGCTCACAGGTCCATCAGCAGGCGGCGCGGGTCTTCGAGCGCCTCTTTCACGCGCACGAGGAACGTCACCGCGCCCTTGCCGTCGACGATGCGGTGGTCGTAGCTGAGCGCGAGGTACATCATCGGGCGTATCCTGATCTCGCCGTTCACGGCCATCGGGCGGTCCTGGATCTTGTGCATGCCGAGGATGCCCGATTGCGGCGGGTTGAGGATGGGCGAGGACAGCAGGGAGCCGTAGACGCCGCCGTTGGAGATGGTGAAGCTGCCGCCCTGCATCTCGGCCATGGAAAGCTTGCCGTCGCGGGCGCGGGCGCCCAGTTCGTTGATCTTCTTCTCGATCGCGGCGAAGGAGAGCTGATCGGCGTCGCGCACCACCGGCACCACCAGCCCGTTGGGGGTGCCGACGGCCACGCCCATGTGGACGAAGTTCTTGTAGACGACGTCGGTGCCGTCGATCTCGGCGTTGACCTCGGGCACCTCCCTGAGCGCGTGGCAGCACGCCTTGGTGAAGAACGACATGAAGCCCAGCTTGACGCCGTGTTTCTTCTCGAACAGTTCCTTGTATTCGCGGCGCAGGTCCATCGTCGCGGTCATGTCCACCTCGTTATAGGTGGTCAGCATGGCGGCGGTGTTCTGCGCGTCCTTGAGGCGCCGCGCGATGGTCTGGCGCAGGCGGGTCATCTTGACCCGTTCCTCGCGCGCCGCGTCATCGGCGGGAACCGGGGCACGTGATGCCGGCGCGGCGGCGGGCGCCTCCTTGCCGGCAGCGGCGGCGGCGGGCGTGCCGCCGGACTTGGCGGCCTTTTGCACGTCTTCCTTCATCACCCGGCCGTCGCGGCCGGTGCCGGTGACCTGGTCGCGGCTCAGGCCGGCCTCGGCCATCGCCTTCTTGGCGGCCGGGGAGTCCTCGACATCCTTACCGTCGGGTGCGGCGGCGGGGGCTGCGTCGTCGTCGGCGCCTGATGCCTCGACTTCTGCGGGTTTGGCCGCACCGGCCGCGCCCGTGGTGACCACGGCGAGGCGGCCGCCGGCCTCGACGGTGGTGCCCTCGTCGGCCAGGATTTCGGCCAGGGTGCCGGCGGCGGGGCTGGGCACCTCGACCGAGACCTTGTCGGTTTCAAGCTCGCACAGCATCTCGTCCTGCTCGACGCTGTCGCCGACTTTCTTGAACCAGGTTGCGACCGTGGCCTCGGACACCGATTCGCCAAGCGCGGGCACCGGCACGTCGATGCGTTCGCTTTCGCCTTCGCCTTCGTCCTTGTCGGTTTCGGCGGGTTTGGCCTTGGCGGCGCTTTCCTTGCTGGCGGGCCTGGTGTCGCTTGCGGCGCTTTCGCCTTCGCTCAAGGTTGCCAGAAGTGCATCGACGCCGACGGTTTCGCCTTCTTGCGCGACGATCTCGGCTAGGGTTCCGGCGGCGGGGCTGGGCACTTCGACGGTCACCTTGTCGGTTTCCAGTTCACACAGCATTTCATCGACGGCGACCTCGTCACCGGGTTTCTTGAACCATGTGGCGATGGTGGCCTCGGTTACGGACTCGCCAAGCGTGGGAACGCGAACTTCGGTGGTCATGGATTATTTCCCCTCGGTGGTCAGCGCTTCGTCGACGAGCGCCTCTTGTTGTACCTTGTGCTGGCTTGCGAGCCCCGTCGCGGGCGAGGCGCTTGCGGGGCGGCCAATATAACTGGGGCGGCTGTGTTTGGCCTTGATGCGGGAGAGCACCCATTCAAGGTTGGGTTCCATGAAGGACCATGCGCCCTGGTTCTTGGGTTCTTCCTGGCACCAGACCATTTCGGCCTTCTTGAAGCGTTCGAGCTCCTTGACCGACGATTGCGCCGGGAACGGGTAGAACTGCTCGAACCGCATCAGGTAGACGTCGTCGATGCCGCGCGCGTCGCGTTCTTCGAGAAGGTCGTAATACACCTTGCCCGAACACATGACCACGCGCCGAATCTTGTCGTCGGCGACCAGTTTCGTGTCGGAGTGCCCCTTTTGTGCATCGTCCCAAAGCACGCGGTGGAAGCTCGACCCGGTGGTGAAATCGTCGGTATTCGATACGGCCAGCTTGTGCCGCAGAAGCGACTTCGGTGTCATCAGGATGAGCGGCTTGCGGAAGGTGCGGTGCAGTTGCCGCCGCAGGATGTGGAAGTAGTTCGCCGGGGTCGTGCAGTTCGCCACGATCCAGTTGTCGCCGCCGCACATGGTCAGGAACCGTTCCAGCCGTGCCGAGGAGTGCTCGGGGCCCTGGCCCTCGAAGCCGTGGGGCAACAGGCAGACAAGCCCCGACATGCGCAGCCATTTCGATTCGCCCGAGCTTATGAACTGGTCGAACATGATCTGGGCGCCGTTGGCGAAGTCGCCGAACTGGGCCTCCCACAGGGTGAGCGCGTTGGGCTCTGCAAGGCTGTAGCCGTATTCGAACCCCAGGACCGCGTATTCCGACAGCATCGAGTCGATCGCCTCGAATTGCGCCTGGCCGTCGCGGATGTGGTTGAGGGGGAAATACCGCTCTTCGGTGTTCTGGTCGATCAGCCCGGAATGGCGCTGGCTGAAGGTGCCGCGGGTGCTGTCCTGCCCGGCAAGCCGTACCGGGTAGCCCTCGGTCAGCAGCGACCCGAAGGCCAGCGCCTCGCCCGTGGCCCAGTCGAACCCCGTGCCGCTTTCGAACATCTTGCGCTTGGTTTCCAGCAGCCTCTCGACCGTGCGGTGCAGTTTCACGCCATCCGGTGCCGCCGAGAGCGCGCGGCCGATCTGCTCCATCGTTTCGGGCGAGATCGCGGTCTCGCCGCGCTGGTACTGCCCCTTTTCCAGCCGGTCCATGTGCGACCAGCGCCCGTCCAGCCAGTCGGCCTTGTTGGGCTTGTAGTTCTTGCCCGCCTCGAACTCGTCGTTCAGGAACGACTGGAAAGAGGCCTTCAGGTCCTCGACCTCGCCTTCGGGGATCAGGCCGTCGCGGACGAGGCGTTCGGTATAGAGGCTCAGCGTCGTTTTCTGGGTCTTGATCTTCTTGTACATCAGCGGGTTCGTGAACATGGGCTCGTCGCCCTCGTTGTGCCCGAACCGGCGGTAGCAGAAGATGTCGATGACCACGTCCTTGTGGAATTTCTGGCGGAATTCCGTGGCCACCTTGGCGGCGTGGACCACGGCCTCGGGGTCGTCGCCGTTGACGTGGAAAATGGGCGCCTCGACCATCAGGGCGATATCGGTGGGATAGGGCGAGGACCGGCTGGAATGCGGCGCGGTGGTGAACCCGATCTGGTTGTTCACCACCAGGTGCATCGTGCCCCCGGTGCGATGGCCCTTGAGCCCCGACAGGCCGAACCCCTCGGCCACCACGCCCTGACCGGCGAAGGCGGCGTCGCCATGCAGGAGAATCGGCAGAACCGCGGTGCGTTCGCTGTCGTTGTACTGGTCCTGCTTGGCGCGCACCTTGCCCAGGACCACGGGGTTCACGGCCTCCAGGTGCGACGGGTTCGCCGTCAGCGACAGGTGTACCTTGTTGCCATCGAACTCGCGGTCGCTTGATGCCCCGAGGTGGTATTTCACGTCGCCCGAGCCGTCGACGTCCTCGGGCTTGAAGCTGCCGCCCTGGAACTCGTGAAAGATCGCGCGATAGGGCTTGGCCATCACGTTGGCCAGAACGTTGAGCCGCCCGCGGTGGGGCATGCCGATCACGACTTCCTTCAGGCCCAGAGACCCGCCGCGCTTGATGATCTGCTCCATCGCCGGGACAAGGCTTTCGGCGCCGTCGAGGCCGAACCGCTTGGTGCCCATGTACTTGACGTGCAGGAATTTCTCGAAGCCTTCCGACTCGACCAGCTTGTTGAGAATCGCGCGGCGGCCGCGGCGGGTGAACTTGATTTCCTTGCCCAGGCCCTCGATGCGTTCCTTCAGCCACGATGATTGCTCGGGGTCCGAGATGTGCATGTATTGCAGCGCGAAGGTGCCGCAATAGGTGCGGCGCACGATCTCGACGATCTGGCGCATGGTCGCGACCTGCAGGCCCAGAACGTTGTCGATGAAAATCGGGCGATCCATGTCGGCCTCGGTGAAGCCGTAGGATTTCGGGTCGAGTTCCGGGTGCGGGGTCTGGTCGCGCATGCCCAGCGGGTCGAGCTCGGCCACCAGGTGGCCGCGGATCCGGTAGGCGCGGATGATCATCAGGGCGCGCACGCTGTCGAGCACGGCCCGTTTCACCGCATCGTCGCTGAGGCTGATCCCCTTGTCGGCGGCTTTCGCGGCGATCTTGTCGCCCACGCCCTTTGCTTCGACCGCCGGCCATTGACCGTCCAGCGCCGCGGTCAACTCGTCGGTGGGTGCCGGCGGCCAGTCGTCGCGGGCCCAGCTGGGGCCTTGCGCCTCCTGTTTGACGGCCGCTTCGTCGTCGCCCATCGAGCGAAAGAACTCGGCCCAGGCTTCGTCCACTGCGGCCGGGTCTTCGGCATAGCGGGCGTGGAGCTGTTCGAGGTATTCCGCGTTGTGCCCCTGCATGAAGCTGGAGGCGGCAAACTGGTCTTTCGGGGATTGGTCGGTCATGGCGATCACCTGGAGGGTTGTGGGCCGTAATCATTGGGGCCCGGCTGGGTGGGGCGGGTCAGCCACCAGACAACCAGAACGAAGAGCGCGATCTGGATCACCCAGATCACCGCGAAGCCGCCCAGGCCGAACCCGGGCACTGGCGCCGCCCCGTCAGACATCATGCCCAGCATCCCGAAGGCGACGATCAGGCTCAGCGCGAACGTGACGATCAGCGGCAACAGCAGCAGCCAGCCGGGCTTGCCGGTGTCGTGCATCCGTCGCCATCCCACCGCCAGAAACGGCAGCAGCGTGGCAAGCTGGAACAGGGGCGCGAAGACGCGGGTGGCCTGGTGGTCGCCGGGGCCGAAGGAAGAGCCGAATATCACCGCGTCCAGAAGGCCGAAAAGAACTACGCCCAGGAAGACGAAAAGCGCGAACCACCAGTATTCCGGTCGCCGCGCGCGCCCTGAGAAGGTGACGTATTTCTTCGTCAAGCATGTCTTTACTGCGTCGGCGAATCCCATTTTGTGCCCTCCTGTGGCGTGGGTGCGGCAGGGCCGGTGCGTGGGCCCTGCCGATGGTTCATCCGATGGCCTTGAGCACCGCCTCGCCCAAGCCTGCGGGGCTGTCGGCAACGACGATACCGGCTGATTTCATCGCTTCGATCTTGTCGTCGGCGCCGCCCTTGCCGCCGGCCACGATGGCGCCGGCATGGCCCATGCGGCGCCCCGGGGGTGCGGTGCGCCCGGCGATGAAGCCGGCCACGGGTTTCTTGCGGCCGCGCCGCGCCTCGTCTTTCAGGAACTGTGCGGCGTCCTCTTCGGCCTGGCCGCCGATTTCGCCGATCATGATGATGCTTTGCGTCTCGTCATCGGCAAGGAAGCGTTCCAGCACATCGACGTGTTCCAGCCCCTTGATCGGGTCGCCGCCGATACCCACGGCGGTGGACTGGCCCAGGCCGCTGTCCGAGGTCTGCTTGACCGCCTCGTAGGTCAGCGTGCCCGAGCGCGACACCACGCCGACGCTGCCGCGCTTGTGGATGTGGCCGGGCATGATGCCGATCTGGCACGCGTCAGGGGTGATGACGCCGGGGCAGTTGGGGCCGATCAGCGTGGTTTTCGAGCCGTCCAGCGCGCGCTTGACGCGGGTCATGTCCAGCACCGGGATGCCCTCGGTGATGCACACGATCAGTTCGATTTCGGCGTCGATCGCCTCGAGGATCGAATCGGCGGCGAACGGCGGCGGCACGTAGATCACGCTGGCATCGGCCTGCGTTTTCGCCTTGGCCTCGTGCACCGAGTTGAAGACCGGCAGTTCAAGATGGGTGGTACCGCCCTTGCCCGGCGTGACGCCTCCGACCATTTTCGTGCCATAGGCGATGGCCTGTTCGGAATGGAACGTTCCCTGCGAGCCGGTGAAGCCCTGGCAGATAACCTTGGTGTTCTCGTCTACGAGAATGGCCATGTTGGCGTTCTCCTTAGTTAAAATACGAACAGCGCTAGTGCGTATCCGTCTACTTCTGATTGATTGGAGGTGTTGAAGCGAACAACTCTTTTGGTGGCATTGCCATCGAGTTCCCAAAGCATGGTTGTCTGGTCTGGTGTCGTGGAAGCCCTGTCCGGCGAGCTTAAGAACATCTGCGTTACAAGGTCACCTTGAGCAATCTTCGCGTTGCCGCCGAGGACAACGAACGCACATACACGCTTTGTGTCTGGGAATACTTTGGAAGCGGAGCCTATAGAAAAAAAGGCGATTCTTTCAGGGCTTTCAGTAACGTTCCAAAACACAACAGAGTCGCCGGTCAAAGCTTCCAGTTCTTGCTTAACACCCATTGTTACAGATGGATCCACGAAATCGTTTTCCGAGTAACCAAGTGATCTTGCTTCTTGCTTTGCTGCTTCATTCGATTGGAAATGATGCGCGCACACATCTACAAAGTCCGAGATAAGCGTGTCGGCATTAGTCTCCGATGGAAGACCTATGATTTGTACGCTTGAGACTATTGCAAGTAGCGTAGTGCGCACCGGCTTACCCCTTCACCGCTTTCACGATCTTTTCGGCGGCATCGCTGAGGTTGTCAGCCGCGATGACGTTCAGGCCGGAGGAGTTGATGATCTCCTTGCCCTGTTCGACGTTGGTGCCTTCAAGGCGCACCACCAGCGGCACGTCGAGGCCCACATCCTTGACCGCGGCGACAACGCCCTCGGCGATGACGTCGCAGCGCATGATGCCGCCGAAGATGTTGACCAGGATGCCTTTGACGTTGCCGTCGCTGGTGATGATCTTGAACGCCTCGGTCACCTTGTCCTTGGTGGCGCCGCCGCCCACGTCGAGGAAGTTCGCCGGCTCCGCGCCATAGAGCTTGATGATGTCCATCGTCGCCATGGCGAGGCCGGCGCCGTTGACCATGCAGCCGATTTCACCATCCAGCGCGATGTAGTTGAGGTCGTACTTGCTGGCTTCCAGTTCCTTGGGGTCTTCCTCGGACTCGTCGCGCAGGCTGGCGATGTCGTCGTGCCGGTAGAGCGCGTTGGAATCGAAGCCAAGCTTGGCGTCGAGCACCTTCAGCGCGCCCGTGTCGGTCACGATCAGCGGGTTGATTTCCAGCATCTCCATGTCCTTCTCGACGAAGGCGCGGTAGAGGGTGCCCATCAGCCCGACGCATTGCTTGATCTGCTTGCCTTCCAGGCCGAGCGCGAAGGCGATGCGACGCCCGTGGAAGGGCTGGTACCCGGTGGCCGGGTCAACGCTGAACGACAGGATCTTTTCGGGGGTGTTGGCGGCGACGTCCTCGATATCCACGCCGCCCTCGGTCGAGCAGACAAAGGAAACGCGGCTGCTCTGGCGATCGACCAGCAGCGCGAGGTAGAATTCACTTTCGATGCCGCTGCCGTCCTCGATATAGACGCGGCCAACCTGCTTGCCCGTGGGGCCGGTCTGGTGAGTCACGAGCGTGCGGCCGAGCATCTTCTTGGCTTCCTCGGCGGCTTCCTCGACCGATTTGGCCAGTCGCACACCGCCCTTGTCGCCGGCGCCTGCTTCCTTGAAGTGGCCCTTGCCGCGGCCGCCGGCGTGAATCTGCGCCTTCACCACCCACAGCGGACCGTCCAGTTCGCCGGCGGCGGTTTTCGCTTCCTCGGCCCTGAACACAACGCGCCCGTCCGAGACCGGGGCCCCGTAGGAACGCAGCAGCGCCTTCGCCTGATATTCATGGATATTCATGAAACTGTCCCGTATTGCTGACTTTGCCCGATATAGGCACAAGCCGGGCCGGAACATAAACGCTTTTCTGTCCTGAGCGGGGGGAATGGACGCGAAATTCGTGATTTGTGATCACAGCCTTCAAGCGTGTGATCACATGATCCCCGGATGTGGCGTCTTGTCGCGCCGTTTGCCGGGCCTGCGCGGTTTCGCGAATCGTAACAGCGACAATCACTTGCCATTGTGCGCCCGGCATTGTCGCCGCGCGATCGAAAAAGGGCGCCCGTGGCGGGGCGCCCTTTGCCGAGGTCGTGGCCGTTCGCGCCCGGCTCAGGCCAGTGCGGGGTCGATTTCCTTGCAGGCGGCGACCAGCCCTTTGACCGCGTCGACCGACTTGTCGAACATGGCCTGTTCGTCCTTGGTCATCTGGATTTCCACGATACGCTCGATCCCGCCGGCACCGATGACCGACGGAACGCCGACATAGAACCCGTCGAGTCCGAACGCGCCATCGACATGGGCCGCGCAGGGCAGGACGCGCTTCTGGTCCTTCAGATAGGCTTCGGCCATTTCGATGGCCGACGTGGCGGGCGCGTAGAAGGCCGAGCCGGTCTTGAGCAGGCCCACGATTTCGGCGCCGCCGTCGCGGGTGCGTTGCACGATCGCGTCGAGCTTGTCCTGCGTCGTCCAGCCCATTTTCACCAGGTCGGGCAGGGGAATGCCGGCCACGGTCGAATAGCGCACCAGCGGCACCATGGTGTCGCCGTGCCCGCCCAGAACGAAGGCGCTGACGTCCTTCATCGAGACGTTGAATTCCAGGCTCAGGAAGTGGCGGAAACGCGCGCTGTCGAGAACACCGGCCATGCCGCAGACCTTTTCGCGGGGCAGGCCGCTGAATTCGCGCAGCGCCCAGACCATCGCGTCGAGCGGGTTGGTGATGCAGATGACGAAGGCGTCGGGCGCGTTCGCGGCGATGCCTTCGCCGACGGCCTTCATGACCTTGAGGTTGATGCCCAGCAGGTCATCGCGGCTCATCCCCGGCTTGCGGGGCACACCGGCGGTGACGATGCAGACATCGGCGCCGGCGATGTCGGCGTAGTCCTGCGTGCCCTTGAGCGCCGCGTCGAACCCGGCCGAGGGGCCGGATTCGGCGATGTCGAGCGCCTTGCCCTCGGGTGTTCCCTCGGCGATATCGAAAAGGACGACATCGCCGAGTTCCTTCATGGCTGCGAGATGGGCAAGGGTGCCCCCGATCTGTCCTGCGCCGATCAGCGCGATCCTGGGTCTGGCCATTGGAGTATCTCCGGTCGGTTGAATTTGGCCGCAGGGGTAGTCTGTTCCGCCCGCCCGCGCAAGGGTGCTGCGCCGCGGCGCAAATGGCAGGCCCCTGTGCGGAGCGTGCGATTTGCGCTAAGGCGGGGGTCGGACAGGACTCTTCAGGAACCCGATGTTGCAGCCGGATATCGCATTTTTCGCCGTCGCGGCGCCGGCCGTGGTGTTCGCGGGCGTATCGAAAGGCGGTTTCGGGTCGGGGGCGGCCTTTGCCGCGGCGTCGATTCTCGCGCTCGTGGTGCCACCGGGGCAGGCGCTGGGGGTGATGTTGCCATTGCTGATGCTTATCGATCTGGCGACCTTGCGCCCGTACTGGCGACGGTGGAGCTGGCCCGACGCGCGGTTGCTGATCCTCGGCGCGCTGCCGGGCGTGATACTGGGGGCGGCGCTTTACCGGGTGGCGAACGACGATCTGCTTCGGCTGTTGATCGGGGCGATCTCGATCGGGTTCGTGGCCTGGCAACTGGCGCGCCGCGGGGGCTGGCGCGTTGCGCGAACGCGGCCGATACCTGCGTGGGGCGGGGCACTGGCGGGCGCTGTCGCGGGGTTCACCAGTTTCGTCAGTCACGCCGGCGGGCCGCCCGCGGCGGTCTGGCTGCTGTCACGCGGGCTGGACAAGACGCGGTTCCAGGCGACCACCGTGATCGTTTTCTGGGCCGTCAACATCATGAAATTCGTGCCCTACGCGTTCCTGGGGATATTCACCTGGCGCAGCCTCGCGGTTGACCTGGTGTTGGCGCCTTTCGCGCTTCTGGGCGCGTGGCTTGGGGTTCTGGCGCACCGGCGCGTGCCGGAATCGGTATTTTTCACCATCACATATGTTTTGCTGTTGCTGACCGGGGCCAAGCTGATCGTTGACGCGCTGACGTGATCGCCGTGGCAGGGCGCGCGTGCCCGTCGCGGGTGCGACGGGCGGGTGATGCTGATCACATGCGGCACGCCCTCGTCGGGGACGGTTGCTGCGCCGCGGCAGATCGGCCCTTGAATTTTTCTGAGAAAACGTGACAGTCCGGCGCAAGATAATTTCGGGAGAGACTCATGGAAATCGACGCCCGCCCCTATCGTTCGGTGCTCTACATTCCCGCCTCCAAGGAGCGCGCGCTCGACAAGGCGCGCAGCCTGCCAGTCGATGCGATCATTTTCGACCTGGAGGACGCGGTCAGCATTGATGCCAAGGATGACGCGCGCCAGACGCTGGCCGCCGCCCTGGCCGAGGGCGGGTATGGCAACCGCGCGCGGATCGTGCGGATCAACGGGTTAGAGACGCCGTGGGGTGCGGACGACGTGGCCGCGCTGGGCGGCGCGGATGTCGATGCCGTGCTGCTGCCCAAGGCGGGCGCCGCGGCGGACGTGCAGGCGCTGGCCGAAATGCTGCCCCGCAATGTGCCGATCTGGGCGATGATCGAGACGCCGCAGGGCGTGTTGAACGCCGCCGAGATCGCGGCGCATCCGCGCCTTGCGGGGTTCGTCGCGGGCACCAACGACCTGGCGAAGGAGCTGAACTGCCGCCACCGGCCCGACCGCCTGCCGTTGCAGGCGGCGTTGCAGACCATGCTGCTGGCCGCGCGCGCCCATGACGTGGTCGCGGTGGACGGGGTCTACAACCAGTTCAAGGACGAGGAAGGCCTGCGCGCCGAGTGCGCGCAGGGCCGCGACCTGGGCTTTGACGGCAAGACGCTGATTCACCCGGCGCAGGTCGAGATCGCCAACGCCGCCTTTTCGCCGTCGCAAGACGAGGTTGACCTTGCACACCGGCAGATCGCTGCATTCGAAGACGCGCAGAAGACCGGGCAGGGTGTTGCCGTGGTGGACGGGCAGATCGTGGAAAACCTGCATGTCGACACGGCGCGGCGAATCCTTGCCATGGCGTCCAGCGTCGCGTCCTTGTAACCTGTCCTCAGCCAGCCAGAACGGAGCGTCGCCATGACCAATCTCATCCTCGGTGTGATCCTGTGGTCGGGATTTCACCTGTTCAAACGCCTTTTCCCCGAAGCGCGCGCCAAGATGGGCACGCGCGGCAAGGCGTTTGCCGCCATCGGAATTCTTGCCGGCCTGGTGCTTATGGTGATCGGCTATCGCGAGGCCGATGGCGCCTTTTTCTGGGGGCGTCACCCGGCGACGGCGGGGATCAACAACCTGCTGATGCTGCTTTCGGTCTACCTGTTCGCGGTCAGCGGGATGCAGACGCGGCTGGCCCGGCGGATGCGTCACCCGATGCTTGCCGGGGTCAAGGTCTGGGCCCTGGGGCACCTTCTGGTGAACGGCGACGTGCCTTCGTTCGTTCTGTTCGGCGGCTTGCTGGCGTGGGCGGTGGTCGAGATGATCGCGATCAACCGGGCCGAGCCGGAGTGGACCCCGCCGCCGCCGGCGCCGATGTCGCGTGAGGTGATCGCCGTGGTGGCGACGGTCGTGATCTATGGCGCGATCACGTTCATTCATACATGGCTTGGCTATTACCCGTTCGGATGAGGGCGATGAAACTCTACCGCTTTTTGAGTGCCGACGACACGTCCGCGTTTTGCCACAAGGTGACCGAGGCGCTGAACCAGGGCTGGGAGCTCTACGGCAGTCCGACCTACGCTTATGATGGCACCAATGGCGTGATGCGCTGCGGTCAGGCGGTAACGAAAGATGCCGAGGGCGCCTATACCCCCGACCTGAAACTCGGAGACCAGTAACCATGGCCAAGACGAACGCCGGCCGCTTTTTCGAAGACTACCGGTTGGGTGAGGTCATCCGCCATGCCGTGCCGCGGACCGTGGGCAGCGGTGAGCGGGCGCTCTATCACGCGCTCTACCCCGCGCGGCATGCGCTTCATTCATCGGACACGTTCGCCCGCGCCTGTGGTCTGCCGGCAAGCCCGCTGGACGATCTGGCGGCGTTCCATGTCGTGTTCGGCAAGACGGTGCCCGACATCTCGCTCAACGCCGTCGCCAACCTGGGCTATGCCGAGGGCCGCTGGCTGCGCCCGGTATGGCCGGGCGATACGCTCAGGGCCGAATCAGAGGTGATCGGGCTCAAGCAGAACTCGAACGGCAAGTCCGGCGTGGTCTGGGTGCGCACGCGCGGCTTCAACCAGCACGGCGAGGGGGTGCTGAGCTATGTCAGGTGGGTGATGGTGCGCAAGCGCGACCCCGAGGCCCCGGCCCCCGAGGCGAACGTGCCGGAACTCAAGCCCGCGCTCGCCGCTGCCGATCTTGACGTGCCTGAGGGGCTGGATTTCTCGGGCTATGATTTCGACCTTGCCGGCGAGCCGCACCGCGCGTCCGACTACAGGGTCGGCGAGCAGATCGACCATGTCGATGGTGTCACCGTCGAGCAGGCCGAGCACATGATCGCCACGCGCCTTTGGCAGAACACCGCCAAGGTACATTTCGACGCCACCTTCCGCCCCGACGGGCAGCGCCTGATTTACGGCGGGCATGTGATCTCGATGGCGCGCGCGCTGTCCTTCAACGGGCTGGCCAACGCGCAGATGATCGTGGGGCTCAACGGCGGGGCGCATGCCAACCCGTGTTTCGCAGGCCAGACGATAAAGGCGTGGTCCGAGGTGCTCGACATTGCCGACACCGCCGCCCCGAACGTTGCGGCGATGCGGTTGCGGCTGGTCGCGACCTCGGGCGGTGCCCCGTTCCGACTCAGGGACGATGACGGCAAGTACCTGCCCGAGGTTCTGCTTGATCTCGATTACTGGGCGCTGGTGCCATGCTGAGGTTTGTGATCACGTCGCGGCCGCAAGTGATCACAAATCCCGGCGATCCCTGAGCCAAGCCCGATTTTTCCGCCGCGTGGGGCTGTGCTGGCGTGACAATGGCGCTAGAAAATTGCACAACTCTGCCAGGAAAGGCGCGTATGCAATCGCGTGCATAACCGAAAGGGACGAACCCATGGCCGATGCGAAACCCGTCGAGCGCCCGCTCTCGCCGCATCTTCAGATCTACCGCCCGCAGTTGACCTCGATCACGTCGATCCTGACCCGGATCACCGGTAACGCGCTGATCGTCGCTGCATTTCTGGTGGTGTGGTGGCTGCTCGCCGCTGCCACGAGCCCCGAGTATTTCGCGACCGCCGATGCAGTGATCACATCCTGGTTCGGCGATCTGGTGATGACGTTGTCGCTGTGGGCCGTCTGGTACCATTACCTTGCCGGGTTGCGGCACCTGTATTTCGACGCCGGCCACGGGCTCGACATTCCGACCGCGGAAAAGCTGGGCTGGGTGCTGATCATCGGCTCTGTCGTCCTGACCGTCATTACCCTGCTCGTGATCTGAGGAGACCGGCAATGCGTTATCTGACCGCCCGCAAACGTGCCGAGGGCAAGGGCGCCTCGGGCACTGGAACGGAACACCATTGGTACATGCAGCTCAGCGCCGTTGGCCTGGCCCTGATCGTGCCGACTTTCCTTTACGTCATCGGCAACGCCCTGGGGAGCAGCTACGAGGTGGTCGTCGAGACGTTCTCGCGCCCGGTTCCGGTGTTGCTGACCGGCCTTGTCGTCGTGTTCGGGTTGCAGCACTTCCGCAAGGGCGCGAAGATCATGATCGAGGATTACACCCGCGGCGTGACGCGCAAGGCGCTGATCATCTTCCTGGTCGTTTTCACCTACGGGCTGACGGCGACCGCCCTTTATGCCCTGGCCAAGCTCGCGTTGTAAGGAACCGCAAACATGTCAGCATACGAATACGAAACCCACGATTACGATGTGGTCGTCGTCGGCGCCGGTGGCGCGGGCCTGCGCGCGACGCTCGGCATGGCCGAACAGGGGCTGCGTACCGCGTGCGTCACCAAGGTCTTTCCGACGCGCAGCCACACCGTCGCCGCGCAGGGCGGCATCGCGGCAAGCCTGGGCAACATGGGGCCCGACAACTGGCAGTGGCACATGTACGACACGGTCAAGGGCAGCGACTGGCTGGGCGACACCGACGCGATGGAGTATCTCGCGCGCGAGGCGCCCAAGGCGGTTTACGAACTGGAGCACTACGGCGTTCCGTTTTCGCGCACCGAGGAGGGCAATATCTACCAGCGGCCGTTCGGCGGGCATACCACCGAGTTCGGCGAGGGCCCCCCGGTACAGCGGACCTGCGCCGCTGCCGACCGTACCGGCCATGCCATTCTGCACACGCTTTATGGCCAGTCGCTCAAACAGAAGGCCGAGTTCTTTGTCGAGTACTTCGCCATCGACCTGATCATGTCGGATGAAGGCGCCTGCACCGGTGTGGTTTGCTGGAAACTGGACGATGGTTCGATTCACGTCTTCAACGCCAAGTCAGTGGTTCTGGCGACCGGGGGCTATGGCCGCGCCTACTTCAACTGTACGTCCGCCCATACCTGTACCGGTGACGGTGGCGGCATGGTGGCGCGCGCCGGTCTTCCGTTGCAAGACATGGAATTCGTGCAGTTTCACCCCACCGGCGTTTACGGCCCCGGCATGCTGATCACCGAGGGTGCGCGCGGCGAGGGCGGCTATCTGACGAATTCCGAGGGCGAGCGATTCATGGAGCGTTATGCGCCCACCTACAAGGATCTTGCCCCGCGTGACTATGTCAGCCGGTCCATGACTATCGAGATCCGTGAAGGGCGCGGGGTGGGCCCCAACAAGGACCACATCCACCTGAACCTCAGCCACCTGCCGCCAGAGGCCCTGCAACTGCGCCTGCCGGGCATTTCGGAAACGGCGAAGATATTTGCCGACGTGGATGTCACCAAGGAACCGATCCCGGTGCTGCCCACGGTGCACTACAACATGGGGGGCATTCCCACCAACTACTGGGGCGAGGTTCTCAACCCCACCGCGGACGACCCCAATGCGGTGGTGCCCGGGCTGATGGCGGTGGGCGAGGCGGCTTGCGCCTCGGTGCACGGGGCGAACCGCCTCGGTTCCAACTCGCTGATCGACCTGGTGGTGTTCGGGCGCGCCGCTGCCATCCGCGCCGGCAAGGTCGTCGATGCCGAGGCGGCGGTGCCGGAGACGAACAAGGCGCAGGTAGACAAGGCGCTCGATCGGTTCGACACGTTGCGCCATGCCGATGGCGCCGTGCCGACCGCCGAATTGCGGCTGGAAATGCAAAGGACCATGCAGGAAGACGCCGCCGTCTTCCGCACCGACGAGACGCTGGCCGATGGTGTGAAGAAGATGAAGGGCGTTGCGGCCAAGCTGGGCGATCTCAGGGTCACCGACCGGTCGCTTGTCTGGAACTCCGACCTCATGGAGACGCTGGAACTCGCCAACCTGATGCCCAATGCACTGGCCACGATTTTCGGCGCCGAAGCGCGCAAGGAAAGCCGTGGCGCGCACGCCTCGGAGGATCACCCGGACCGCGACGACAAGAACTGGCGTGTGCATACCATCGCCAGGGTAGCCGGCACCGGTGTCGACCTGGGCTATCGTCCCGTGATCGCGGACCCGCTGACATCCGAGGACGCGGGCGGCATCAGCGTCAAAACGATTGCGCCCAAGGCGCGGACCTTCTGAGGAGACAGGACATGGTTCAATTCACCCTCCCGAAGAATTCGAAGATCCGCACCGGCAAGACATGGCCCAAGCCCGCGGGCGGAAAGAACGTGCGCAAGTTCCAGATCTACCGCTGGAACCCGGACGATGGCGAAAATCCGCGCGTCGATACCTATTTCGTCGATATGGACGATTGCGGGCCGATGGTTCTGGATGCGCTTATCTACATCAAGAACAAGATCGACCCGACGCTCACGTTCCGCCGGTCCTGCCGCGAGGGCATCTGCGGGTCGTGCGCGATGAATATCGACGGGATCAACACGCTGGCCTGCATCTACGGCATGGACGAGATCAAGGGCGATGTGAAGATATACCCGCTGCCGCACTTGTCGGTGGTCAAGGATCTGATCCCGGACCTCACGCATTTCTATGCCCAGCATGAAAGCATCATGCCGTGGCTTGAGACCAAGACGCCCGCGCCGCAGAAGGAATGGAAGCAGTCGATTGAGGACCGCGAGAAGCTTGACGGACTCTATGAATGCGTCATGTGCGCCTGCTGCTCGACATCGTGCCCCAGCTATTGGTGGAACTCCGATCGCTATCTCGGGCCGGCGTCGCTGTTGCATGCCTATCGCTGGATCATCGACAGCCGCGACGAGGCCACCGGCGAGCGGCTGGACGACCTTGAAGACCCGTTCAAGCTGTACCGGTGTCACACCATCATGAACTGCACCAAGACTTGCCCCAAGGGGCTCAACCCCGCCAAGGCAATCGCCGAGATCAAGAAAAAGATGGTCGATCGCGTCGTCTGAAAGCGCGGCGACAGGCCAAGCAACGGCCCGGAGCGTGCTTCGGGCCGTTTCCCTTTTCGCGGGCGGGGTGCCTCAGTTCGGGGGGAGGGGGCGCAATCTATCGGGGTCGCGCCGGGTCGTGCGCCAATGCATGTTCATGTCCGCGATCAGGGTCTCGCGGTCGTATCGGTGCCAGCCTGTCCTGGTGCCGCGCAGATAGCCGACGAAATCCATCTTGCCCCGCCCGGTCACGGCCAGCGCGACGACATCGTCGGGCATGATCGTCTGACGGCCGTAGAGGCGCCGGGTGGGCATCTCGGCTTCGGGCATGGTCTTGGCGGCGAGTTCTGCGCAATAGAGCTTGTCATCGGTCGCATTGTCGAAATGAAAATCGAAGTCGCTGCCGATCCGGCGCGCGAAATCGCGAACGGCTTCGCGTTGGCGGGCGCGCGTCTTGATCGGGGGGCGGAGAATCGCCACGGCATCGGTGGCAAGCACGTATTCGACATCCGACAGATGCACCCCCGGCGAACTGGATTCGATATAGGTCTTGCCCGCGCGGATCGCCGCGTGATGCGGCTTCAGCGCAGGGTCGTCCCAGATACCGAGCGCCTTCAACTCGGCCTCGGACCCGAGATAGATCACCGCATGACTGAACAGACCCGGCAGCATCGTCCCCGAAAGCCGCCCGTTGGAGCTGACGAAGAGCACATCGAGAGGGCGCAACCCGTCCTCGGCTGCCGCATAGGCCGCCGGCTGGGCGAGATAGCCCTTGCGCATCACCACCCCGCCAACGATACGCCCGATCACGGGGGCGAGCGGGTTGGCCAGATGCACGAGCGGCGGGGGGTACGACTCGGCGTTCGCGCAGCATCCTTCGAGCGGCGTGTTCATCAATTCGCGTTTCGACACGCCCGGATCGGGTGGCGTGCAGGCGACCAGGGCCGCGCCAAGCACCAGCCACGCAAGCATCCGCAGCACGGGCCCTGCCAGGGTGCGCGACCCGCGGGAAATGAGGTTGTTGGCCATTGCCGTGAACTTGGCACCGCGCGCTGACAAGGGCAAGCGCCGGAAGCGCGCAAAGCCCGGTTCGGCGGGGCTTTTCTTTCGTGCACAGGCCCGGTTTGATGCGTCGTGAAAGGAACGCGCCATGATCCTGTCAAGGATACCGGCCTGCGCCGGGCGCGTCCTCACGGGCGCCACTTGATTTTGACGCCTGTCGCGCGGATACACGCGGGGCTGCCGGATTGCCCGCCCGGCAGGGCCAGAAAATCCGATGGGGCAGACAGGCGGAAGCAGTCAGCATGAAACCGGGGCGAGGCGTGCAATGTTATTGATCGTCGGCATCATCGTGACCTTCGTCCTGATCGTCGTCTTTTCCAACCCGCGCATGCGTGGCTGCCGCTGGCGCGAGGACCGGCGCGCCGCCCCGGGCACCTATCGCTGTGCGGCCTGCGGCGCGCACACCGTGACCGCCGATGGCAAACCGCCGCGCGTCTGCCTTGCCGACCAGCAACCGCCGCGGTGATGTGGTATCAAGGGCACAACCGCTGCGAACGCGAACAAACCGCTTGATCGCAAGGCCGCCATGGCCCATGTGCGCGGCCTAGACGCCAACGCACGCGCCTGTGTCCCGACGGTTTCCAGCCATCAGGCTCACGTAGCGACGGTAACGTCTCTGATCGAAATGAGTTGCCGCAAGGCCCAGGTCTTTTGGAGATGACCATGAACGCTACCGTGACCGAGTTTTCGGCGCGCGATGTCGCGCCTGCACAGACCCGCCTCGACGCTTACCTGCGCCATGCGCGCTTTGACCGCCCGACGCTGGTGGTCGACACTAGGGCGGTTGCCGGGCGCTATCGCGCGCTGGCAAAGGGGCTGGGGCGGGCGCATGTGCACTATGCCGTCAAGGCCAACCCGGCCCCCGAGATCATCGCCACGCTGCTGGCCGAGGGCGCGGGGTTCGATGCCGCCTCGCGCGCCGAGATCGAGCTTTGCCTCGCCCAGGGCGCGCATCCGTGCCGCATCTCTTTCGGCAACACCATAAAGCGCCCCGCGGACATCGCCTTTGCCCACCGGGCCGGGATCACGCTTTTCGCGGCCGATGCCGAGGAAGAGATCGACAAGATCGCCGTGCATGCCCCCGGTGCGCGGGTCTATATCCGCCTGATCGTCGAGGCGAGCACCGCCGATTGGCCGCTCAGTCGCAAGTTCGGCTGCGTGCCGGGCAAGGCGCTGGCGCTGATCGAACGGGCGCGCGCGCTTGGGCTGCGGCCCGAGGGGGTGTCGTTCCATGTCGGCAGCCAGACCCGCCAGGCAGCGATGTGGGCGCCGGTGCTCGACCAGGTGGCGCAGGTCTGGCACGCGGCGCGCGCAGCGGGGTACCCGCTGAGCCTGCTCAACATCGGCGGCGGGTTCCCGGCCTTCTATGGCGACGCGGTCGAAGCGCCCACGCCCTATGCGGCGCAAGTCATGGCGATGGTGCGCGCCCGCTTCGGCGACGTGGCCGAGGTGATGGCCGAGCCGGGCCGCGGGCTTGTGGCCGAAGCGGGCGCCATCGCGGCCGAGGTGCTGCTGGTGGCGCGCAAATCCGACAGCGACCTGCATCGCTGGGTCTACCTGGACATCGGCAAGTTCTCGGGGCTGGCCGAAACCATGGACGAGGCGATTCGCTATCAGTTCGTGACCGAGCGCGATCACGAGCCCACCGGCCCCTGCGTGCTGGCCGGGCCGTCCTGCGACAGTGCAGATGTGCTGTACGAGCGTCAGCCGGTGCAAATGCCGCTGGGCCTGCGGGCGGGCGACCGGGTCGTGATCCGGTCCTGCGGGGCCTACACCTCGACCTATGCCTCGGTCGGGTTCAACGGGTTCCCGCCGCTGGATGTCGTCGTGATTTGAAGGAAAAGGCGTGCGCGGGCTTGCCTGCGCTCGCCTGTGCGCGCACCTTGGCCGCGACAGCCGAGGAGACGCCGATGCCCCACGATGCCCCGCAAGATGCCCAGGCGCGCCGCGCCGTGCGCCCGGTGATCTGCTACCCCAATGACAGCTTGCCGGTGCCCGACATGGCGCTTTACCGGGCGGCGCGCGACAGTGCGCGCAAGATCGACGAGATCACCGCGCCCCCGCGCGAGGCCGCCTGTTTCCGGGTGCCCAAGGGGGGTATCTTTCGCATTTCGTGCGTTGACGGCCCGCAGGTGGGCGATCTGAACCTGTGGAATGCGAGCGACCTGCGCGAGCGGTTCTATTCCGGCAAGACCCGTGCGCTGCATGGCACGCACCTGACGACATCCGAGCGCATGTGGTCTTGTTTTCCCTACCTGCGCCCCATGGCGACGATCATCGACGACACGCTGGATTGGTATGGGATCGACGAATTCGGCGGATCGGTTCACGACGTGATCGGCACCCGGTGTGACCCGTACACCCACACGCTGCTGTCGGGCGGGCAGTATCACCACTGCTGCCACTCGAACCTTACGCGGGCGCTGGCCGATGCGACGGGCTTGCCCCTGCCCGAGGCCGAGGGCCACGTGCATGACGTGCTCAACGTGTTCATGTGCACCGGCTTTACCCGCGACACGGGGCAGTATTTCATGAAGGCCAGCCCGGTGCGCCCGGGTGATTACCTTGAGTTTTTCGCCGAGATCGACCTTCTGGGCGCGCTGAGTGCCTGCCCCGGGGGCGATTGCGGGGCCGAGCATTCCAGCGACAGCGCGTCGTGCTACCCGCTGCGGGTCGAGGTTTTTTCCCCGCCGGCGGAAGCGTTGGCGGGTTGGCAACCGCCCGCCCCCAACGGATATGACCGCAGCCACGGGCGGGGCGCATAAGGGGATATGCGCGGGCCGAACGCATCGGCCGGCGCGATCTGCGCCGCCACGCCGGGTTGCGCCTGCGTCAACCGCGCGCGTATTTGATGAAAGGGGTCAATACCCCGATGCGATCATAAAGCCGGCGCGCGCGGCTGTTGAAATCCTGCGTCAGCCAATAAACGGAGGGCGTGCCGTTGCGGTCTGCGGCATCGTAGACGGCCTCGATCAGGGCCCGCCCGACGCCGGTGCCGCGGATGCCCGGGGCGGCGTAGAGATCCTGAAGATAGCAGACATCCTCGATCTTCCAGTTATGCGGGTGATAAATGTAGTGTACCAGCCCCACGGCCTGACCGTCCTGTCGGGCGATCAAGCCGTTTTGACGCGGGACATCGTCGGCGCAGAGCCGATGGAAGGTGGTGTCGTAAACCTCCGCCGGCACCGATGTTTCGTAAAATGCCAGGTAGTCCGTCCACAGGTCTTGCCAATCGGGGCGGTCACCGGGGGTGACAGGGGATATTTCCAGTCGCATTGCGGGGCCTCGTGGTTCACTTTTTCGGCGCCAGATTGGCGGGTTTCGTGGCCGGACGCCAGCCATTGATGCGCGGCCACGACGGCGCCTGCGGGCCCAGCCGGCATTTTTCCGCCGCGCCGGTTGCGGAACCCGGCATGCCGCGCCACATTGCCGGCATGGCGGCGCCGCGCGCGCTACCACCTTCAAACCAAACGGGAGATGTCATTGACCTTCAAGACACAATTCGCCGCCGCAACGACCGCCTTCGCGCTGGCCTTCGCGCCACCGATGGCCGTGATGGCACAGGATAGCGACCAGGCCGCGCCGCAGATGGAGGCCGGCGACGTGACCGATACCAAGGTCGCGGCGTTTGTCGATGCGCTGATTGCCGTTGATTCCGTGCGCCAGAACTACGTCCCGAAGATCGAGGCGCAGGAAAGCGAGGAAGACAAGCAGACGCTGGTGAACGAGGCCAACGCTGCGATCATGGAAGCGGTAGAAGCCACCGACGGCATGGATGTCGAGGAGTACACCACGATCCTGAAACTGGCCCAGGCCGATGAGAGCCTGAACCAGAAGATCATGGATCGTATCGGTGCCGTTCAGGACCAGTAACGACAGCGACTTTGTCGGCAGGCGCGCGGCGGCGCGCCTGCCGGCGATGCCTATTCGGCGGCAACGGGCGATGGATCGACCAGCGTCACGATATCCATCATGATGGTGTTGAGTTCGAAATCCTTGGGCGTGTAGACCCGCGCCACCCCCATTTCGCGCAGGCGCCGGGCGTCTTCCTCGGGGATGATGCCACCGACGATGACCGGCACGTCGCCCAGCCCGGCCGCCCCCAGGCGCTTGATCAGATCTTCGACGAGCGGCATGTGGCTGCCCGACAGGATCGACAGGCCGATCACGTGCGCGCCATCGTCGCGCGCCGCCGCGACGATCTCTTCCGGGGTCAGCCGGATACCCTCGTAGGCGATGTCCATGCCGCAGTCGCGGGCGCGGCTGGCGATCTGTTCGGCCCCGTTCGAATGGCCGTCCAGCCCGGGTTTGCCGACAAGGAATTTCAAACGCCGGCCAAGACGGTTGCTGACCGCATCCACGGCGGCGCGCAGATCGTCGAGACCCTCGGTCCGGTTCGACGGATTGGGCGACACGCCGGTGGGACCACGGTATTCGCCGTGAACCGCGCGCATCTCGGCGGCCCATTCGCCGGTGGTGACCCCGGCCCGGGCGGCCGCGATCGAGGGCGGCATGATGTTGTCGCCGGCAGCGGCGGCTTTGCGCAGGTCGGACAGGGCGCGCTGCACCGCAACGTCGTCGCGTGATCCGCGCCATTCATCGAGCCGCGCGATCTGGTCGGCCTCGACCTTCGGATCGACGGTCATTATGCCGCCGTCCTCGCTCATCAGCGGGTTGGGTTCGGCTTCGGTCCAGCGGTTGACGCCGACCACCACGGTTTCGCCGCGCTCGACCCGGGCCAGACGCTCGGCATTGCTATCGACCAGCCGCGATTTCATGTACTCGATCGCGCTGACGGCGCCGCCCATGCTGTCGAGATTGGCCAACTCCTGCCGCGCGCCGCTTTTGAGCGCCTCGACCCTGGCATCGACGGCCGGGTTGCCGTCGAATAGGTCGTCATATTCCAGCAGGTCGGTCTCGTAGGCCAATATCTGCTGCATTCTCAGCGACCACTGCTGATCCCACGGCCGGGGCAGGCCGAGCGCCTCGTTCCAGGCGGGCAGTTGCACGGCGCGGGCGCGGGCCTTCTTGCTGAGCGTCACCGCCAGCATTTCCAACAGGATACGGTAGACGTTGTTTTCAGGCTGCTGTTCGGTCAGGCCAAGCGAATTCACCTGCACGCCATAACGGAAGCGGCGAAATTTCGGGTCGTCCACGCCGTATCGTTCGCGGCAGATTTCGTCCCACAGATCGACGAAGGCGCGCATCTTGCACATCTCGGTCACGAACCGGATGCCGGCGTTCACGAAGAAGCTGATCCGCCCCACCATGGCCGGGAAATCGGCGTCGGGCACGCGCGGCTCGAGTTCGTCGAGAACGGCCGTGGCGGTGGCCAGCGCAAAGGCCAGTTCCTGTTCGGGCGTCGCGCCGGCCTCTTGCAGGTGGTAGGAACAGACGTTCATCGGGTTCCATTTCGGGAGGTGCCCGTAGCAGTACTCGGCAACATCGGCGATCATTCGCAGCGATGGCTTGGGCGGGCAGATATAGGTGCCGCGGCTGAGGTATTCCTTGATCAGGTCGTTTTGCACCGTGCCGGTGAGCTTCGAGACGTCCGCGCCTTGTTTCTCGGCCACCGCGACGTAAAGCGAAAGCAGCCACGGCGCGGTGGCGTTGATCGTCATCGAGGTGTTCATCCGGTCCAGCGGGATCTGGTCGAACAGGGCTTCCATATCCCCAAGATGGCAGACGGGTACCCCCACCTTGCCGACCTCGCCCCTGGCGAGGATGTGATCGCTGTCATAGCCGGTCTGCGTCGGCAGGTCGAAAGCCACCGACAGCCCGGTTTGCCCACGCGCCAGGTTGGCGCGGTATAGTGCGTTCGACGCGCCGGCAGTCGAATGACCGGCATAGGTCCGAAAGAGCCACGGCTTGTCTTTTGCGGTATCGGTCATCGGGGCCTCCGGTGAATCGGGGTGGCAATTTTATTGCGTTGCGGCGCAATAGAGCGGAATTTTGTGGCGGCGTCAATTCGCTGCGTTGCGGCATGGGGTGATTTACCTTTGCCCGCCAGCGGGCCATGCTGTGCCGATGGGCGAGACGGTCGAGATACCTCTGTGGGCGTTGATTCTGATCTTGCTGTTCGCGGCGGTCACCTTCGCCTCGCATTTCCTTTTCCCTTCTGTCAGGTGGTTCTTCCGGCGCCGGATGGAACGCGTGGTCGCCCATCTCAACACGCGGCTGGAACGCCCCATCCAGCCATTCAAACTGGCGCGGCGCTTCGACATGATCCAGCGGCTCATCTACGACCCCGAGGTCAGCCAGGCGATCGCGGATCACGCCGCGGCGGAAGGCATCCCCGAGAACGTGGCGTTCCAGCGCGCCCGTGCCTATGCCCGCGAAATCGTGCCTTCGTTCAGTGCCAGCCTGTATTTCGGGGTCGCGATCCGCGCGGCGCGCTGGCTGAGTACCGCACTTTATAACGTTCACCTGGTGTCGCGCGACGACGCGGCGCTTGGCCGGATTGACCGCGACGACACGGTTGTCTTTGTCATGAACCACCGCAGCAACATGGACTATGTCCTGGTCACCTATCTGGCCGCGGAGAATTCTGCGCTCAGCTATGCGGTCGGGGAATGGGCGCGGATCTGGCCGCTGAGCCGTCTGATACGGTCCATGGGGGCGTATTTCATCCGCCGGAGGTTCCGCGATGATCTGTATCGCCGCGTTCTGGCCCGCTATTTGCGAATGGCGACCGATGCCGGGGTGACCCAGGCCGTGTTCCCCGAAGGCGGCCTGAGCCTGACCGGCATGGTCGAGGCGCCGCGCCTGGGCGTCTTGAAATACATCGTCGAAGGGCACGATTCGTCGCGGCGCGACGTGGTGTTCGTGCCGGTTTCGCTCAATTACGACCGGGTTCTGGAGGATCGCCTGCTGGTGCGCGCGCACGAGATCGGCGAGCGCCGTTTCCCGGCGCGCATCTCGGTCGTGGCGCGTTTCGTCGTGCGGTCGCTGTGGCTGCGCGTGCGCGGGCGCTATTCCCGGTTCGGGGCGGCAGCGGTCCGGTTCGGCACGCCGCTGTCGTTGCATGGCTTCACGGGTGATGTCACTGACCTGGCGCGCGAGTTGATGGGCCGGATCAGGCACAACATGCCAGCTTTGTCGGTACCATTGGTCGCGCTGGCGTTCGAGCGGGCGGGAGGCGCGCTGTCGCGCGATGGTCTGGAGGCGGCGGTGGCGCGGTACCAGTCGGCGTTGCCGGCAGGCCAGGTGCCGACAGCGGAAACGGCCGCCGATATCGTCGACCAGGGGCTGAACGGGTTGTTTGCGCGCGGCGTTGTCGTGTCAGACACAAAGGGGTTGCGCCTGGCCGAGGCCGGCATGGCTTTGGTGTCCTTTTATGCCGCTTCGGTGGCTCATCTTGTTCCCGAGGAGGACGTGCCATGAGTTTCTGCAATTGCGCGGTTATAAAGTTTCAAAAATCTATGAATGGTGATTGCATTGTTGCGCAGCCATGAGTATCCCCGGGACAGGTCACCGCGATTCTGCGTCGCGGCAATTTGTGGATATGGAGGCTGATATGGCTCTGGACACCGAAACGGGGATTGCGCCTTACGATGCGCCGGAAAAGGATCTCTACGAGATCGGCGAAATGCCCCCCTTGGGTTACGTGCCCGAGAAGATGTATGCATGGGCCATCCGCCGCGAGCGCCACGGCGAGCCGGACAAGAGCTTTCAGGTCGAAGTTGTCGATACGTGGCAAATAGATAGCCATGAGGTGCTGGTTCTGGTGATGGCTGCCGGCGTCAACTACAACGGCGTCTGGGCGGGCCTGGGCGAACCGATCAGCCCGTTCGACGGCCACGGGGCCGACTACCACATCGCCGGCTCGGATGCCGCGGGTATCGTCTGGAAGGTGGGCGACAAGGTACGCACCTGGAAGGTCGGCGACGAGGTCGTGATCCACTGCAACCAGGATGATGGCGACGACGAGGAATGCAACGGGGGCGACCCGATGCTGTCGCCCACGCAGCGAATCTGGGGGTACGAGACGCCGGACGGGTCGTTCTCGCAATTCACCAAGGTACAGGCGCAGCAGCTGATGCCGCGGCCCAAGCATCTGACATGGGAGGAATCGGCCTGCTACACGCTGACGCTGGCCACGGCCTACCGGATGCTTTTCGGCCATCACCCGCACGAGCTGAAGCCCGGTCAGAACGTGCTTGTCTGGGGGGCATCGGGCGGCCTGGGATCTTACGCGATCCAACTGGCCAATACCGCGGGCGCCAACGCCATCGGCGTCATTTCCGATGAGGACAAGCGCGACTTCGTGCTGTCGATGGGCGCCAAGGGGGTGATCAACCGCAAGGATTTCAACTGCTGGGGGCCTTTGCCCAAGGTCAACAGCCCGGAATACGCCGAGTGGCTGAAAGAGGCGCGCAAGTTCGGCAAGGCGATCTGGGCCGTGACCGGCAAGGGCAACAATGTCGACATGGTGTTCGAGCACCCGGGCGAAGCGACGTTCCCGGTTTCGGCGCTTATCTGCAAGAAGGGCGGCATGGTGGTGATCTGCGCGGGCACCACGGGCTTCAACTGCACGTTCGACGTCCGCTATGTGTGGATGCACCAGAAGCGTTTGCAGGGTAGCCACTTCGCGCATCTCAAGCAGGCGGCATCGGCCAACCGGCTGATGGTGGAACGCCGCCTCGACCCCTGCATGTCGGAGGTCTTCCCGTGGGCCGAGATTCCGCGGGCGCACATGAAGATGCTGCGCAACGAGCACAAGCCGGGGAACATGGCGGTTCTTGTCCAGGCCCCCACAACCGGGCTGCGCACCGTCGAGGAAGTCATCGAGGCGACGCAACCGAAGGACGCGTAACCCGACGCACCGGCATCACAGGGGCCCGCGAATCGTTAACGATGGCGCGGGCCGTTGCTTTTCAAGAGGTGCATGGTTTCGCATCAATGGGTTAGGATTCTTATCCTCGCTATTATTGGGGAGTTGGAATCCGTGAGTATCGTGAGAAACTTTACACATGCTAGGGTTGTGTTAACACTTCGTTAACCATTGAGGGCGAACGTTAACATGCGGAACGAATGGATACTGGACGTTCTCTTGGACTTGCGCGGCTATGCGCAAAAGCACGGAATGGACGCATTGTCGGCCCAGCTGGATACTACACGGCAGGTGGCGGCCGCCGAGATCGCGTTCCACATGGAGGGGGCGCCTGTGAAGGCGGAAGCCGATGACGCCTGCGGTGGAAACGATCCTGGAGGATTTGGAGCGCGCTACAGGAGCTGAAGACCTGCAGTGCCTTATCGAGTCGTTGCGCGATCACTTCGACGTCGATCACATGGTCTATCATTGGGTCAATTCCAATGGCGATCAGTACGGGTGCGGCACCTATTCGGACGCGTGGGTCGCGCGTTACCTTGAAAAGGATTACCTTCGGATCGACCCGGTTGTTTCGGGCTGCTACCAGCGGTTCCATCCCGTCGACTGGAAGCGGCTCGACTGGTCGAGCCGCGCAGTGCGCAGTTTCCAGCTGGATGCCATTCACCATGGTGTCGGCAACCAGGGGTTTTCGATCCCAATCCGCGGCCCCAACGGCCAATTCGCGATGTTCACGGTCAGCCATAATACCGATGACGACAGTTGGGCGGCCTTCATCGAAGCGTACCGGCGCGACCTGATCCTGATTGCATACTATTTCAATCAGAAAGCCCTGGAATTCGAACCGGGCCGCAGCCCCGAGCCGACGCCGGCGCTGTCCCCGCGAGAGGTCGATGCGATGACCCTTCTGGCCATTGGCTACAGCCGGGGACAGGTTGCGCAGACACTCGCGATTTCGGAGCACACCCTGCGCGTCTATATTGAAAGCGCGCGCTTCAAGCTGGGCGCCCACAACACAACGCATGCCGTCGCCCGCGCCATGAGCCGTGGGCTGATCGTCGTCTGATCGGCGTTTTCACCCTGCCAGGGCTTGGCGCGGGGCAAGCGGCGTGCATCGGCGTGCGCGCGGCTAACCGCCCATTAAGGTTGAGATTCCGTTAACCATTTCTGACTAGCCTGATCCGACGATGTCAGGATTGAGGGTAAGGAAATGCTTAGATATCTATATGCCGACCAGCTCAGGGATGCCCCCAAGCTGCGCGACACGATGTTCCGGGATCGTGCGGACCAGTTCCGCGACAGGCTCGGGTGGGATGTCACCGTCGATGAGAATGGGTTCGAACGGGACGAATACGACGCCATGAACCCGCTCTACGTTGTTTGGCAGCGTCCGGACGGGACACATGGCGGCTCGATGCGCTTTCTGCCGACGGTAGGGCCCTGCATGGTCAACGATCACTTCCTTGATCTGACCGATGGCGTGCGGATCGAAAGCCCGCTGATCTGGGAATGCACCCGCTTTTGCCTCGCGCGCGGTTCG
This sequence comes from Sediminimonas sp., assembly GCF_024637375.1. GTDB lineage: Bacteria > Pseudomonadota > Alphaproteobacteria > Rhodobacterales > Rhodobacteraceae > Sediminimonas. Next base: position 80,733 of record NZ_JAGXFK010000088.1, read on the forward strand.
TCGCCATCGGTGGCCGCGGCACTGATGCTGGGCGGCGGCGAGATCATGCAGAACTTCGGTGTGCGCCATTTCGTCGGGGTGTTCGACGCGCGCATGGTGCGTATCTACCGCCGGATCGGCTCCAGCCCCGATGTTCTGGGCTGTTCGGGGCGAGGACGCGATGCCATCAGCGTCGGGCTGTGGGAATTTTCCGAGGAAGCGCAGGCAAATGTCGCCGAGCAGGCGGGCCTGTCGCCGGAGCTTTCACAGATGTGGTTCGATCAGGCGTTCGGCCGGTCCCCGCAGCCGCTTGCCATGACGGCCTGAACAGCGCGGCGCGTCCTTTGCGTGCTCTGGCCCTTGGCGCGACCCCGCTGTAGGGTCGCGCCATGACAGCGCCCGCCTTGCAGTTCTCGCACGATCAGGCCGAAGCCTACGACCGCATCGCGGCCGGGCTGAAATCCGTGGGCGTCGATATCGAAGAGGGGGTGCTGACGCCTCCGCACGAGGGCAAGTCCGGCGTGACGGCCGTCCTGGGAAAAGCGGGATCCGGCAAGACGATGCTGTTGTCCACGCTTTGCCGCGCGCTGGCGCAAGCGGGTGTCGAAACTGTTTCGGGCGATTACGAGGGGCGCCGCAGCAAGGAGCGGCGCACAGTTGCGGTGCTGTCGCCGACCAACAAGGCGGCCAGCGTTCTGCGCGCGCACGGCGTGCCCGCAACCACCATTCACCGGATTATCTACACCCCCGTATACGACCCGGAATACGAAAAGATCGCCGAATGGCTGGCCGGCAAGGGCGATCGCCCGGAAATCGCGGAGCTGAGCGAACAGGCGCTCGACCGGGCACTTGCGTTCTACAAGCTGCACGCCTCGGTGCCCGGTGCCCTGGCCGCGGCGGGCCTGCGCGGATCGGATTTCATCACCGGCTGGAAGCGTCGCGACGAGCCGCTGGACATTGGCTTGGTGGACGAGGCGTCGATGCTGGACGCGCGGCAACTGGACGACCTGAAGGAGATATTCCCGACGCTTGTCCTGTTCGGCGACCCCGCGCAGCTTGCACCGGTGGGGCAATCCGGCGAAATGGTATTCGACAAGCTGCCGGCCGAAAACCGGCTGGAGTTGAGCCGGATACACCGGCAGGCGGCGGACAACCCGATCCTGGACCTTGCCCATGCGCTGAGCGACCCGGCCCTGGAATTCGAGGATTTCGAGCGCATGGTCGAAGCCGCCGCGCAGCGTGACGACCGCGTGGTGTGGGCGAATCGCGTCGAGGTCGACCTGATGGCGCGCAGCCCGGTTCTGGTCTGGCGAAACGCGACGCGGATCAGGCTTATCAATGCGTTCCGCAAGGTGCACGATGCGCCCGAAGATGCCCTGTTGCCGGGTGAGCCGCTCATCTGCGACGGGTTGGAGTTACCCCTCAAGCATCGCAAGAAGCGTCTTGACCTGGAAGCGCGCGGCCTGATCAAGGGCGCACAGGTGATCTACCTCGGCCCGGGGCGCAAACCGGGTTTTTCGCGTCTGCACGTTATCGGCGCCGAAGACCCCACGTTCAGTGCCGCCAGTATCGTCAAGATCGAAAAGCCGGATGAAGAGGAACCCTTCATCCCGTTCGCCGCGCGGATGGGGGCAACCTTTCTGCACGGTGCCGCGGTGACGATTCACAAGGCGCAAGGATCGCAATGGGACGAGGTGCAGGTTTTCGCGCCGGATCTCTTTGCCGCCGCGCGCATGGGCCGTGCGGAGGCTGGGCAGCCACTGTGGAAACGGCTGGCATATGTGGCGATAACGCGCGCATCGACGCGGCTCTACTGGGTCGTGCGCAACAGGCTGGCGAAACCGACCGGGCCTCTGCGCGTCGATGACCTGCGCACGCAGACGCCGGCGCCGCTGGTGCTGGAGGCCGAGCAAGAGGGGACGGACACGGAGTGAAAAGCATCATCATCACCGGCGCCAGCGCCGGAATCGGTGCCGCGACCGCGCGGCGGTTCCTTGAGGCCGGGTGGCGCGTCGGGATGATCGCGCGGCAGGCCGGGGCGCTTGAAACGGTGGCCGAGGGCCGTTCCGGGGCGGTGATCCTGCCCTGTGACGTGACCGACCCGGCCGCCGTCGAGGCGGCCTTTTCCGCCTTCGTTGCGCAGGCGGGGCGGCTTGACGTGCTGTTCAACAATGCCGGCAGGTTCGGCCGCGCGGCGCCGATCGACGAGATTGATCTGCACGAGTGGAATGAGATCGTCGACATCAACCTCAACGCGATGTTCCTGTGCGCCCGCGCCGCCTTTGGCCAGATGCGACGGCAGCGCCCGAGCGGCGGGCGGATCATCAATAACGGGTCTGTCAGCGCCCAGTCCCCGCGCGAGGGCTCGGTCTGTTACACCACGACCAAGCATGCAGTCACGGGGTTGACCAAGAGCCTGTCGCTGGACGGGCGGGCCTATGACATCGCCTGCGGTCAGATCGATATCGGCAATGCCAGGACCGAGCTTCTGGACGGGATCATTGCTGCCGACCCGGACCATGCGCCGCCGACCATGGCGGTTGATGACGTGGCGCGTGCGGTGTTCAACATGGCCGATCTTCCCCCCGAGGCGAACGTGCAGTTCATGACCCTGATGGCGACCAGGATGCCCCTGATCGGGCGCGGCTGATCCGCCGTATCACCCCTGCCGCAAGAACCTGAATACCGCCGAGGCGGTCCATCCCGCCACAATGGCGATGGCCAGCGACAGCAACCCGTAGCTCAGCGGCTGGTTGCGCGACAGCTTGTAGAGAAACCGCTCGATCCCGACCTTGTAGACGTCGATCTCGGTTTCGAACGTCGATATCACATGCCCGCCGCGGGTCAGGAACACGCGCGTCCGATAGGGGCCTTCGGTCAGGTTGGCGGGGAGCGCGATGGATGTGCGGAAAAGGGTTTGCTGATCGACCTTCACGGCCCCTTCAAGCGTCTGGTAGAGACCGTTCTTCTGGCGGATGCGGATCAGCGCGCGTGTGAACACCCTGGCATCGCCGATGTCGGCAGGGGCCCCGACCGATCTGATCGCCCGTGTGATGGTAATCTTGTGGCGCAGATCCTCGGTGTCCCTGAGAACCTCTTTCAACGGGCCTGATGTGGCCACGGCGTAATAGGAGGGAGCCGAGTCGATCCGGTTTTCCGCGGTGTTGATCCAGATACCCACCCGCCGGTCCTTGCGGCGCACAATCAGCGGCTCGGACGGGCCGGCGATGGTGACGATCACTTCGAGCGGCTGGCGCGGGATCTGCGTTTCGCGCTTGATCGCCCCGAAGACGAGAACCTCGGAGCCGTCGAAATTCGTGCTGATCGAGACGCGCGTCTGGCTGAGTCCCAGAACCACCTCCTCGCGCCCCTGTTCGGCCTGCGCGGCGAGGGCCAGGAACAGTGCAAGGAGTGATAGCAGATACCGCATCAAAGCCGGTCCAGCGTTGCGACCGAGTAGAGCTCGGCCGGCTTGAGGACCAGGTCGAAACCCAGCTTGGCGCAGACCACCAGCACCAGCGCCGCGAGCAGAACACGCAGTTGTTCGGCCTTCATGCGCGTGCCGACCTGCGTGCCCAGTTGCGCGCCGATCACCCCGCCCACGAGCAGCAGAACCGCCAGCACAATATCGACGGTGTAGTTGGTCGTGGCGTGCAAAAGCGTGGTAAAGGCGGTGACGAACAGGATCTGGAACAGCGATGTTCCGATCACGACCTTGGTGGGCATCCCGAGGATATAGATCATCGCGGGCACCATGATGAAGCCCCCGCCGACCCCCATGATCGCCGCCAGCAGCCCCACTGCAATGCCGACAAGAACCGGCGGAATCGCCGAGATATAGAGGCCGGAAGTGCGGAATCTCATCTTGATGGGCAGGGCGTGAACCCAGTTGCGCTGCCTGCGTTTGTAGGCCGGGGCGCCGACAAGGCGCGTGCGGCGGATCGCGCGCAGGCCTTCGATGAGCATCAGCGCACCGATCACGCCCAGGAAGACCACGTAGCAAAGCCGCACCAGCAGGTCGACCTGTCCCTGTGACTTGAGATGATTGAATATCATCAGCCCGATCGCCGAGCCCACGAGCCCGCCGGCGAGCAGCACCAGCCCCATCTTCAAGTCGACCGTCTTGCGCTTGAGGTGGGCCAGCATCGCCGAGAAGGACGACGCGACGATCTGGTTGGCGGACGTGGCCACGGCAACGGCGGGCGGAATCCCGATGATGAAGAGGAGCGGCGTGATGAGAAAACCGCCACCCACCCCGAACATGCCCGAGAGCACCCCCACCAGCGTGCCCAGTCCCAGCAAGAGGAACAGGTTGACCGAGACCTCGGCAATGGGAAGATATATCATCATACCTATCCCTAGCGTGGGGCCGCGCGTCTTGGCAAGACGGCTGCGCGCCGCCATCTCATCCTCAGGCGGGTGCGCACCGCATCACGATGGCATCCGCCGGTGCCGACTCTGCGCGCCGGTAATAGCGTTCTCGCCGACCGACGCGCCGGAACCCGGCCGCGCGGTAGAGTGCCAGTGCCGGGGCATTGTCCGCGGCCACCTCAAGGAATGCCTCTGCCGCCCCCCGCGCGGCGGCTTCGGCCAGGAACGCCGCCAGGCAGGCGCGCGCCAGCCCCCTGCGCCGTGCCGCCGGCGCCGTGGCGAGCGTGAGGAGTTCCGCTTCCCCGGCGGCAACACGGCCGATTGCGAAACAGCGTCCCGTTTCGGCGTTGCCGGCCTCTACGCAGAAGGTGTCGGGAGTGCGGAGCAGTTCGCGCAGTTCCGCCGCGCCCCAGGGCCGCCCGCGGTCGAAGGCGGCGGCGTGGATGGCGGCCATCTCGTCAATCGTCATCGGCCAGGATCACCGGCGGGGCGTCGCGCGCGGGCGCCGCGTCGGCGCCCCGGATATAAAGCGGGGCGGGCGGGGGCAGATCCTGCCCCAGACGCCGGGCGGCAAGTCGGGCGATGGCCTCAGGCAGGGGAAAGGCCGCCTGCCGGGGCGTTCCGGCACATTGCGCGGCCACGTCCGCGGCGTATGCCCCGATGCAGGCAGGCCCGGCCGATGCCGGGATCGGGGGCAGCGCCACCAGGGATGCCAGAACCGGCGCAGCGGTTTCGCCGCCGCCGATGATTTGCAGGTAAAGCTGATCGCGCGGCGCGGCGACGGTCGAGATCACCACGCCCGGCGTGCCGAAAGCCTGTGCTTCGAGGGTCGAGACACCGATCGCGGGGATCGACAGCGCCAGCGCCAACCCGCGCGCCGCCGACACCGAAATGCGGATGCCGGTGAAGTTGCCCGGCCCGGTACCCACACCGATGGCCGACAGATCCTGCCATGTGGCTCCGGCCTGGGCGAGCACCTCTTCGAGCAGGGGAAACAGACGTTCGGCCTGCCCGGTCTTCATGTCCTCGTGGCGATGCGCCAGCAGCCGTGAGCCCGACAGCAAAGCGGCCGCGCAGTGCGCGGCCGACGTGTCGAACCCCAGGACCAATGGCTCAGACGGCAACCGGCTGCACCTCGGTCACTTCGGGGATGTAGTGGCGCAACAGGTTCTCGATGCCCATCTTCAGCGTCAGCGTCGAGGACGGACAGCCCGCGCAGGCGCCTTGCATGTGCAGGTACACGACACCGCGTTCGAAGCCATGAAAGGTGATGTCGCCACCGTCCTGCGCCACCGCGGGCCGGACGCGGGTGTCAAGCAACTCCTTGATCTGGCCAACGATCTCGGCGTCGGGGCCGTCATGATCAGCGTGGCCCGAGGCCCCCCCGGCACCGCCGGCCATGACCGGCTGCCCCGATTGGAAATGTTCCATGATCGCGCCCAGGATCGCCGGTTTGATGTGATCCCATTCGACGTTCTCGTCTTTGGTCACTGTCACGAAATCCGTGCCCAGAAAGACGGCGTTCACCCCTTGCACACCGAAGATCCGCGCCGCGAGTGGCGATTTCTCGGCGCCTTCAGACGACGGGAAGTCGGCGGTTCCGGTTTCCAGGACATTCTGGCCCGGCAGGAACTTGAGCGTGGCGGGGTTGGGGGTCGATTCGGTCTGGATGAACATTGGCAAAAGCCTTTCCGCGTTTGCTAGGGATATGCGTCGCACTTGCCCGGAAGTCAAGGTTTGGAACGATTCTAACCCATTGCATGGGGTGTGCTCTCAGGTAATCGCCTCAAGCCGTTCCTTGGACATCTCGCCCGGAACGACCGTGATCGGAACCGGCAGCGTGCCGGCGCTGCGCGACAACTGCGTGACCAGCGGCCCCGGCCCCTTCTTGTCGGTGCCGGCGCCCAGAACCAGGACGCCGATTTCGGGGTCGTCCTGTATCTGTTGCAGGATTTCGTCCACCGCTTCGCCTTCGCGGATCACCAATTCGGGGTCGATGTTCTGCCTGTCGCGCATCCACTTTGCGAAGACCTCGAAATGGGCATGGATGCGTTCGCGCGCCTCTTCGCGCAGCAGGTCGCCGACGCCGATCCAGTGGTTGAATTCCTCTGGCGGGATCACAGCGAGGATCGACACGCCGCCGCCCGTTTGCGCCGCACGCATCGCCGCGAAGCGCATCGCGTTGAGGCATTCGCGGCTGTCGTCCAACACTACCAGAAACTTGCGCATGACCGGTCCCCCTTGGGCCAGCATCATGGCGCCAATCGCATCGCTGCGCAATATCGGGGAGCCTCAGCCGACGCTATGGGCCCAGTCCCAGTAAAGTTCGCGCACGCGGCGGGTGACGGGGCCGACCTGGTAGTGGGTGTCGTCGAACTGCGTGACCGGCGTGACCTTCGAGAAGTTGCCCGACAGGAATACCTCGTCGGCACGATGGAAATCATCGAAGGTCAGAACGGTTTCATGCACGTCCATCCCCTCGGCCGCGAGATTCGAGATATGACGCGCCCGCGTGATGCCGGCCAGGAATGTGCCGTTGGCGATCGGCGTGAACAGTTCGCCGTCCTTGACCATGAAGATGTTCGCCGTGGCGCTTTCGGCGACGTTGCCCATGGCATCGGCGACCAGTGCGTTGGCGAAGCCCTTGGCGTGCGCTTCGCTCAGCATCCGCGCGTTGTTGGGATAGAGGCACCCCGCCTTGGCGTTGACGACGGCGTTTTCAAGGATCGGGCGGCGGAACCGGGTACGTGTCAGCGTGACGGTTGCCTCGGCCGGGGCCATGGGTATCTCTTCGAGGCAAACTGCAAAGCCTGTTTCGCCGCTGCGCGGTACGACCGCCGTCGCGTCACCATGGATGCCCCAGTACATCGGTCGGATATAGACCGGCGCATCCTTCGGGTAAGCCGCCAGGCCCTCGCGGATGATCTCGACCATGTCCGTGGTGGTCACCGTCGGGGTCAGCATCAGCGCCTCGGCCGAGCGGTTGACCCGCGCGCAATGAGCGTCGAGGTCCGGCGCAATTCCTTCGAAATAGCGGGCACCGTCGAACACCGTGCTGCCCAGCCAACTGCCATGGTCCGCAGCGCGCATTATCATCGTGTCGCCGTCGTGCCAAGCCCCCTGGAAATAGGTTCGGATGTTCTTGCCTGTCGCCATTGCCCTGCCCTCTGCTTGCCGGTCGATGGCTGCACCTTAGCAGCGCCGGCGCCCGAGTAAAGCAACTGTCGCGGAAATGGGCCCCTGCCGGTCGGGGTTGGCCGGCAGGGGCCTTGATCATGAAAATGCAACGCCGTGCAAGAACTTGTGGCAATCATGGGGCACGCGGCGATGAAAAGATTCGCGTCGGACAGGTCCACGACCTCAAGCAAAAGCATACCAGCGCCGTGCAACGGATTCGTGACAGTGTCGCGTGTCTTGCGGGTTCAGGTGCTGCGGACCATCCCGACGATATCGTAGGTGCGGGCAAGGATCGGCGCGGCCAGCGCGCGCGCGCGCTCGGCGCCGCGGCCCAGAACCCGGTCGATCTCGTCGGGGTGCTGCATCAGCCGCCCCATTTCCTCCGAGATCGGTGCCAACCGGGTTACCGCCAGATCGGCGAGCATCGGTTTGAATTCGGAGAACTGCTTGCCGCCGGCGTCGCGCAGCACCTCTTCGATCGTCGAGTCCGAAAGCGCCGCGTAGATGTTGACGAGGTTGCGCGCCTCCGCGCGCCCCTCCAGCCCCCCGGGTTCGGAGGGCAGGGCATCCGGGTCGGTCTTGGCCTTGCGGATCTTGCGCGCGATGGTGTCGGCATCGTCGGTCATGTTGATCCGGCTGGCATCGGACGGGTCCGATTTCGACATCTTCTTGGTCCCGTCGCGCAGGCTCATCACGCGGGTGGCGGTGCCCTCGATGACGGGCTCTGTCAGGGGGAAGAAATCGACACCGTAGTCGTGGTTGAACTTGGCCGCGGTGTCGCGGGTCAGTTCCAGGTGCTGTTTCTGGTCCTCGCCCACGGGGACGTGCGTGGCATGGTACAGAAGGATGTCGGCGGCCATCAGCGCCGGATACCCGAACAGGCCCAGCGACGCGTTCTCGGCATTCTTGCCGGCCTTGTCCTTGAACTGCGTCATGCGCTTCATCCAGCCCATGCGCACCACGCAGTTGAATATCCATGCCAGTTGCGCGTGCTCGGCCACCTGGCTCTGGTTGAAGAGAATGGATTTCTCGGGGTCCAGCCCCGCCGCAAGGTAGCCGGCCGTCAGTTCACGGGTCTGGCGGCGCAGGGCCTCGGGCTCCTGCCAGACGGTGATCGCGTGCAGATCGACCACACAGTAGATCGTCTGAACGCCGCTTTCCTGCATGTCGACGAAACGCCGGATCGCACCAAGGTAATTCCCCAGCGTCAGCCCGCCCGAGGGTTGGATCCCGGAAAACACCCGCGGGTTGAAAGCCGCGTTCGGGCTGGATTGCGATTGCGCCGCACCCGTCATGGGGTATCTCCGTCTGGATTTATCGGTCGAGGTGGCTTACCCATGCCCCGTAGCGCCGTCAAGGAGAGCCGCGAGATGAGCAGCCCCACCCCGCCGACCCCGGCCGTGAACCCCGTCGCGCCGGTGGTCATCGCGCTGTTTTTCGTGATCATCGGTGTCGAGGCGGCCTTTACCCTTGGCGCACAGGGGTTTGTCGGCGGACCGAATGCCGTGGGCTGGCGCGTGGCGGCGATACAGAACTATGGCTTTTCGGCGGTGATCTTCGACTGGATGTGGACAAACGGGCGCTGGCCGGCGGAGCACCTGATACGGTTCGTAACCTACCCGTTCGTGCACGGCTCGTTCATCCACGCGTTCTTTGCGGGCGGGATGCTGCTGGCGCTCGGCAAGTTCGTGGGGGATGTCTTCAGCCAGTTGGCGACGCTGGCGGTCTTCGTGGGGTCATGCGCGATCGGAGCCCTGGCTTACGGCGTTCTGCTGGATGATCAGATCCCGCTCTTTGGGGCGTTCCCGGGGGTCTACGGCATGATTGGGGCGTTTACCTACCTGCTTTGGCTGCGTCTGGGCGCGGAGGGGGCACAGCAATCCCGCGCCTTCGTGCTGATCGGTGCGCTCATGGCGATCCAGCTCGTGTTCGGGCTTCTCTTCGGTGGCAGCAACGTCTGGGTTGCCGATCTTGCCGGGTTCGCGGCGGGGTTCGGCCTGTCGTTTTTCCTGTCACCGGGGGGATGGGCGAAGCTGCGCGACAAGCTGCGCCACAAGTGACACGCACGCTTGTCAGCCCCGGCGGCCGAGCGCGCGGCGGAACTGTGACAGGCGGAACGCGCCGATCATCTGGCCGATCCCGAAATAGCTGAGCATGCCGATGCCGATCAGCACCCCAAGTGCCAGATAGCGCCAACCGGCAATCGCGAAGAACGGGCTGAGCAATGCCATGGAAACCCATAGCACCCCGCCCATGGCCAAGGCCGCTGCGACGATGCGCCAGATGCGGGCGTGAAACCGGGCGTCGAAGCGCGCCACCTCGCCCATGGGGCGGGCGCCGAATGCCAGTTGCGCCATCATGGCCCAGCCGGCGACGGTGGTACCGATGGCCGCCGCGATCCAGCCGATGAAAGGGGCGAGGCCTATTGCGACGGCCGCGTTCACCACCATTGCCACGAGCGCGTAATGGAACGGGCTGCGCGTATCTTCGCGTGCAAAATACAGTGGTTGCAGGATCTTCTGCATCACGAAGGCGGGCAGCCCGAGCCCGTAGACCATGACCGCCATCGAGATCGCGGCGCTGTCGTCGGCGGTGGTGGCGCCGCGTTCGAACAGCACCGAGACCAGCGGCAGCGGTATGACCACCAGCGCCACTGCGGCCGGAATCGTCAGGCCCAGCGATATTTCGGCCGCGCGCGACAACGCATCGCGGCCTCCGGTGGTGTCGCCGGCCTTGAGGCGGCGCGAGAGGTCGGGCAGCAGCACCACGCCGATGGCGATGCCGACCACCCCGAGGGGCAATTGATACAGCCGGTCGGCGGCAAACAGCCACCCGACCGCGTGGTCGAAATAGCTGGCAACCTGTTGTCCCACCAGCAGGTTTACCTGCACCACGCCACCGGCCAGCGCCGCCGGAACGGCCACCCTTACCAGCCGCGCCATGGCGGGTGTCCAACGTGGTCGGCAAAGGGGCATGGTGAACCCCGCCTTCCGGGCCGCCAGCCAGACAAGCAAAAATTGTGCAACCCCGGCCACCGGGATTGTCCAGACCAGGGCGCGCGCCACGTCGCCGCCGAGCCACGCTGCCCCGGCCATGCCGCCGATGAGCAGCACGTTCAGCAGCACCGGCGCGGCGGCGGCGGCGGCAAAACGGCCCATGGCGTTGAGAACGCCCGACAACAGCGCCGCCAGCGAGATGAACAGGATGTAGGGAAAGGCGATGCGCCCGAATTCGACCGCCAGCGGGAACTGCGCCTGCCCGGCAAACCCCGAGGCCAGCCCCAGCACCAGCCACGGCATCGCCACCTGCGCCAGCAGCGTCAGCGCCAGCAGCACCGTGGCAAGCCCCGCAAACGCCTGCCCGGCGAAACCGGGCGCATCCTCGCCGGCCTCGTAACGCTTGGAAAACATGGGAACAAAGGCCATGTTGAAGGCGCCCTCGGCGAAGAAGCGGCGAAACATGTTGGGCAGGCGGAAGGCCACCACGTAGGCCTCGTAGGCGGGCCCGGTGCCCAGGAACGCCAGGATCATCGCATCGCGCAGGAAGCCGAGGATGCGGCTGAGCATGGTCCACATGCCCACCGTGACGAAGCCCGACAACAGGCGGATGGGTTTCATCGGTGCATCCTTCGCGTTTCGCGTGCCCATCCCGATTAGACGATGCCGCACGCCGCGAAAAGCCCCGCCTGTACCAAACCTGCCTACGGGTTGTACCGGCGGGTGGGGCGAAACGGCGACAATGGCGCTGCAAAAGCGGCCGCGCATGGCAAGGCCGGACCCGCGGTGGTGGCGGGTTCTACGGCCTGTACCGGCGTTGCGTAAGCAAATGCGCGGCGCGGCGGGCGGCCCACGCCTTTATTCCGCGCCCCTCAGGCCCTTGCGCGCTGGGCGCCTTCGGTGATGGCGGCGCGGAGTTTGCGTTCAAGCGTTTTCTGCTTGGCGGCGGAGTGGAATTTCAGCCCGAACATGTCCTTGACGTAGAACGAGTCGACGACTTGTTCGCCATAGGTGGCGATGACGGCGCTGGCGATGTAGACGTTCGCGTCGGCCAGGGTGCGGGTAAGGTCATAGAGCAGGCCGGGCCGGTCGCGGGTGTCGACCTCGATTATGGTGTAGATTTCCGAACCTTCGTTGTCGAAGGTGATCGAGGTGGGCACCCGGAAGGCGCGTTCGCGCTTGCGGATCTTGTCGCGGCTCTGGATTTCCTCGGCCGGCACCACCTCGCCGGCCAGCGTCTTGTCGATCATCCGGCGCAGGCGCGGCAGGCCGGCATCGTCATAGGGGTGGCCGTGGGCGTCCTGGATCCAGAACACCGCTGTCGCGTAGCCGTCCTTTGACGTGTAGGTGCGCGCATCGACCACGTTGGCGCCGACCAGTGCCAGCGCGCCGGCCAGCCGCGAGAAGATGCCGGGGTGGTCGGCCAGCGCGAAACAGGCGCGGGTGGCGTCGCGGTCCTCGTCGGGGTGCAGGTCGATGCGGACCTGTGCGTCGGGCAGGTCGCGCAGCATGTTGGCGAACACCACCTGCGTGGCGGTGTCCAGCCCCTGCCAGTAGGGCGGGTAGTGGCGGGCGGTTTCGCGTTTCAGCTCGGTGGCGGGCCAATCGGCGAGCGCCTTGCGCAGCGCCTTGCGGGCCTGGGTGCCGCGGTTCTCGCGGTTGAGTTCCTCCAGCCCGTGTTCCAGCGCGCGGGCGGTTTCGGCGTGCAACTGGCGCAGCAGCATCGCTTTCCAGTTGTTCCAGGTGCCGGGGCCGACGCCGCGGATGTCGCACACGGTGAGCACCGTCATCAGGTCGAGCCGCTTGCGGGTCTTCACCGCCTTGGCGAAGTCGCGCAGGGTGCGCGGGTCGCTGAGGTCGCGTTTCTGCGCCATGTCCGACATCAGCAGATGATAGCGCACCAGCCATTCCACGGTGTCGCATTCGTTGCGCGTCAGCCCCAGCCGCGGCGCCACCTTGCGGGCGACGCGGGCGCCGAGAACCGAGTGATCCTCGTCGCGGCCCTTGCCGATGTCGTGCAGCAGCAGGGCGACGAAGATCACCTTGCGGTTGACGCCCTCGCGCAGGATGCTGCTGGCGACTGGCAGTTCCTCGACCAGTTCGCCGCGCTCGATCTGGGCCAGGTTGCGGATGCACTGGATGGTGTGTTCGTCCACCGTGTAGTGGTGGTACATGTTGAACTGCATCATTGCCACGATGGGTTCGAATTCGGGGATGAAGGCGGCCAGCATCCCCAGTTCGTTCATCCGGCGCAGGGCGCGTTCGGGGTTGCCGTGTCTCAGCATCAGGTCGAGGAAGATGCGCTGCGCCTCACGGTCGTGGCGCATGTCGTCGTCGATAAGGTGCAGGTTGGCGGCCACCAGGCGCATCGCGTCGGGGTGGATCAGCATGCCGGTGCGCAGCCCTTCCTCGAACAGGCGCAGCAGGTTGAGCTTGTCGGCCAGGAACGCCGCCTCGTCCTCGATCGCCAGGCGGTTGCGGATCACCCGGTAGCCGGGTTTCACCTTGGGGGTACGGCGGAAGATGCGTTCGAGCAGCGGCGCGCCCTTGAGGTGGTCGGCCTCAAGCTTGGTCAGGAAGATGCGCGTCAGGTCGCCCACGGCGGTGGCGTGGCGGAAATAGTCCTGCATGAAATGTTCGACCGCGCGGCGACCGCCGCGATCCTTGTAGCCCATGCGCGCCGCCACATCGACCTGCAGGTCGAAGGCAAGCTGGTCGGCAGCGCGTCGGGTGATCAGGTGCAAATGGCAGCGCACCGCCCAGAGAAACGATTCGGCGCGCGTGAAAGTGTTGAATTCGTCGGCGGTGAACACGCCCAGCCGCACCAGTTCGGCCGCGTCCTGCACGCCGTGGATGTACTTGGCGATCCAGAACAGCGACTGCAGGTCGCGCAGCCCGCCCTTGCCTTCCTTGACGTTGGGTTCGACCATGTAGCGCTGGCCGCCCTGCTTTTCGTGCCGGGCGTCGCGCTCTTCGAGCTTGGCCTCGACGAATTCGCGGGCGCTGCCCCGGAACAGATCCTTGCGCAGGCGGCGGTCGAGATCCGCCGCGAGCCCGGCGTCGCCGGCGAGGAAGCGGTGTTCGAGCAGCGCGGTGCGGATGGTGAAATCGTCGGCCCCGAGGCTGAGACACTCGCGCAGGGTGCGGGTGGCGTGGCCGACCTTGAGCTTGAGATCCCACAGGACGTAGAGCATCGATTCGACCGCCGCGTGGATCGCGCCGGAGGGCGATTTCGGCGTCAGGAACAGCAGGTCGACATCGGAATGCGGCGCCATTTCGCCGCGCCCGTAGCCGCCCACGGCGATCAGCGCGATTGCGTCCGGGTCCAGGTGGTGGCGTCGCGTCGCGTGATCGAGCGCAAGCGTGACGATGCAATCGGTCAGCCAGGCATAGGCGCGGGTGGTCTTGCGCGCCTCGAAAGGGCGCTGCGCGAAGGCGTCGGCGATGGCGCCGCGGCCGCGTGCCATCGCCGCGCCCAGCACCTTGACGGCGGCGGCCTGAGCGGCGGCAGCGGCGTCGGCATCGTCGTCGCCCGCCGCCGTGGGCCCTGTAGCCGCATCGAGCGCGGCATCGAGCGCGCGCGCCGTCGCGGCGTAGTCGAGGATCGCCTCGGGCGCGCAGATCAGATCCTCGGCCGGCGGCGGGCCGTCGCGCGCCAAGGTGGGGGCGTTGGCCGGATCAGAAGCCGGCACGACCGAAGGACCGCGGCGCGGGGGAGATCACGTCGACCCGGGCGTCGTTGATCTGGGCCACGGCCAGCCCGCGTTCGTTGGTACCGTCGCGGCGCAGACGGAAGACGCCGTTCACCCCCTGGAAGCCCGCGGCCTGCGTCAGAGCGCCAATGGTCAGCGCGTCGCGCCGACCGGATTCGACGAGCGCGCCGATGGCGGCGACCCCGTCATAGGCCAACCCGCTGATCGGGTGCGGATCGCCGCTGTAGGCCTCTTGGTAGCGGCCGCGGTAGCGCGCGGTCCGTTGCGGATCGGGCAGCGCGAACCACCCCCCCTGCACGCCGGGAAGATCCAGCGTCTGGGCGGGGATGTCCCAGCGGGTGAGCCCGACATATTGCAGCTCAGGCCCCGGTTGGAGCCCGGCCTCGGGCAGCATCTGGGTAAGCAGCGGCAGCGCGCCGGCGGAGTTGGAGGTCAGGAAGATGGTGTCGGCGTTGCTTTCCTTGACCCGCTCGACGATGCGGTCCACCGCGTCGATCACCCCGTCTTGCGACAGCGGGTAGGACACCGCGCCGGACAGCGGCAGGGCTGATCGCGCCGCGGCGTCGGAGATCGCCTGGAGGCCGAGCCGGCCGGAAGCCTCGTTGGAATGCACCACGACAATGCTGCGCCGCCCCTGCGCGGCGGCGAAGCTGACCAGCCGGTTGGCGGTGTTCCGGTAGGTCTGGCCGAGCACGAACAGGTTGCCGCCGGCGATGGTGGTGTTGTTGGAAAACGACAGCACGTTGATACCACGCGGCGCCACGGCGACGGCGGCGGCGTTGGCAGTTTCGGCGTAGACCGGGCCGAGGATGATCTTCGCGCCTTCGTCGACGGCGCGGGCGGCGGCGGCGCGCGCCTGCTGCGGGGCGGCGGCGGTGTCGTAGACGCGCAAGTCGATGGTCACGCCGCGCAAATCGTCGATTGCCATCCGTGCCGCGTTTTCGAGCGACTGCGCGAGCACCGCGTCGCCGCTTTTGCCCGATCCGCTGGGCACCAGCAGCGCCACCTGCACCGGCGCGTCGGCGTCGACGCTGGGCCCGGCGCCTATTCCGGGTCCGACGCCGATGCCCGGGGCGACCGGCTGGCAGGCGGCCACCCAGGCGACGGCAAGGATCGACACGAGGAGGGCAATCGACTTGCGGGCACGGGTCAAAACGGCAAACATGGGGCCTCCGGATTTCGTCGGGGTGCGGCGGCACTGCGCGCCGGCGGGTTCGGGACGATCATAAACACCATGCGGGGCGGGTCCAGTGTTGAATCGGCAAGCGGAACACCCGGCGCCCGGGCTTTACCTGGTGGCGGTGCCCATCGGGGCGGCGCGCGACATCACGCTCAGGGCACTGGACCTGCTGGCCGGCGCCGACGTGATCGCCGCCGAGGACACCCGCGCCATGCGTCGGCTGATGGATATCCACGGCATCGCACCGGGCGAGCGGCCGCTGCTGTCATACCACGACCATAACGGGGCGCGAATGCGACCGCGGCTGCTGGCTGAACTGGCGGCGGGCAAGTCGGTGGTCTATGCCTCGGAGGCCGGGTCGCCGCTGGTGGCCGACCCGGGGTACGCGCTGGTGCGCGCGGCGCGCGAGGCCGGGCACGCGGTGACCGCGGCGCCGGGGCCCTCGGCGGTGATCGCGGCGCTCAGCGTCGGCGGACTGCCGACCGACCGGTTCCTGTTCGCCGGGTTCCTGCCCGGCAGCGCCGGGCAGCGCAAGTCGGCGCTGGCCGAGCTGGCCGGGGCACCCGCGACGCTGGTGTTCTACGAATCGCCCAAGCGGCTGGCGGCGATGCTGCGCGATGCGGCGGCGACGCTGGGCGAGGCGCGCCGCGCGGCGGTGTGCCGGGAGTTGACCAAGAAATTCGAGGAAGTCGTCCCCGGCACCCTGGCGGAACTGGCCGCCCGCTACGACGGCGCCACCGTGAAAGGCGAAATCGTGGTGCTGGTGGATCGTGGGCATTCGGCGAATATTAACGAAGATGACTTAAACCGTTTGCTTGAAACGGCGCTTGCGGCCCATTCTCTGCGGGATGCCGTCGACAGCGTCACTGCCCGGACGGGGCTGCCGCGCCGCCGCGTTTACCAGGCGGCGCTGCGGCTGGGGCAAGGTGACTGACACTGACCAAGCGGCGCGGTATCGCGCAACGGCCGGGACGAGGAAGGGATGACATGACACTGCATTTCGACGCCGACGCCGGCATCGCCGAACCGGCCGCCCGGCGCCGCGCCGCGGGCCGGCGTGCCCATCTTGCCGGGCAGGCCGGCGAGGCGTGCGTGGAACGGGATTATGTGGCGCGCGGGATGCGCCCGGTGGCGCGGCGCTGGCGCGGTGGCGGCGGCGAGATCGACCTGATCCTGCGCGACGGGGACGGCCTGGTTTTCGTCGAGGTCAAGGCGGCGCGCGATTTCGACCGCGCCGCGGAAAGCCTGTCGGCGGCGCAGATGCGGCGCATCTGCACGGCTGCCAGCGTCTATGCCGCGCAGGACCGGGGCGGGCAGCTTTGCGGAATGCGTTTTGATGTCGCGCTGGTCAACGGGCGCGGCGAGACCCGGATCATCGAGAACGCGTTCGGCGATTTCTGATTTGCCTCCGGCGGTGGGTTGCGCCATTCAATGGACGACACCGCAGGGGGACGCGACATGAAAATCGCCTTTCAGATGGATCCGATCGGCCCGGTCGACATCGATGCCGACAGCACTTTCCGCCTGGCCGAGGAAGCGCAGGCGCGCGGCCACGAGTTGTTCTACTACACGCCCGACATGCTGGCCTATCAGGAGGGGCGGATCACCGCGCGGGGCTGGCCGCTGACGGTGCGGCGGGTGGCGGGCGACCATTTCGGCCTCGGCGCCGAAGCCGAGGTGGACCTGGCCGATTTCGATGTCGTCTGGCTGCGCCAGGATCCGCCCTTCGACATGTTCTACATCACCACGACGCACCTGTTGCAGCGCATCCACCCGGGCACCCTGGTGGTGAACGACCCGTTCTGGGTGCGCAACTACCCGGAAAAGCTGATGGTGCTGGATTTTCCCGAACTGACGCCGCCGACCACCATCGCGCGCGACCTGGCCACCATCCGTGCTTTCAAGGACACGCATGGCGATGTCATCCTCAAGCCGCTTTACGGTAATGGCGGCGCCGGGGTGTTCCGCCTGACCGAAAGCGACCGCAACCTTGCCTCGCTGCACGAGCTGTTCGCCGGGTTCACGCGCGAGCCCTTGATCGTGCAGAAGTTTCTGCCGGCCGTGTCGAAGGGCGACAAGCGGGTGATCCTGGTCGACGGTGTGCCGGCGGGGGCCATCAACCGGGTGCCGGCGGTGGGCGAGACGCGGTCGAACATGCATGTGGGCGGGCGCGCCGAGAGGGCCGAGCTGACCGCGCGCGACCGCGAGATATGCGCCGCCATCGGCCCGCTTCTGCGCGACAAGGGGCAGGTTTTCGTCGGCATCGACGTGATCGGCGACTACCTGACCGAGATCAACGTGACCTCGCCCACCGGCATACAGGAGCTGGAGCGATTCGACGGCAGCAACGTGGCCGGGCTGATCTGGGACGCGATCGAGGCGCGGCGGGCATGAGCCTGTTGCGGCCGCTGCTGAACACCTGGCTGCGGCTGGTCGAAAAACCCCGCCTGGCGCGGGCCCACGAACCACAGGCGCTGCGCCGCACCTTCGAGGCCCATGCGCGGCTGTTCTTTCACGACCCGCGCGGCAGCCGTTTCAGCGCCGGCAGCCTGGGTGGCGTGCCGGTCAAGTGGGCCACGGCGCCGGGTGTGGATGCCGTGGCCGGGCCGCTGGTGCTGCATTTCCACGGCGGCGGTTACGTCTTCGGGTCGCCGCGCACGCATCGGGCGATGCTGGCGCGGCTGTCGGCGCTGGCGGGGGTGCCGGCCTGCCTGCCTGATTACCGCCTGGCGCCCGAGCACCCGTTTCCGGCGGCGGTGGAGGACGCGCTGGCGGTCTGGCGCGCGGTGGCCGACCGGCCGGGCGGCGTGATCGTGGGCGGCGACAGCGCCGGCGGCGGGCTGGCGCTGGCGCTGATGGGCGAGATCCTGCGCCAAGGGTTGCCGGTGCCAAGGGGGCTGTATGCGATGTCGCCGCTGACTGACATGACCTTTTCCGGCGCCAGCGTGCATGAAAACGCGCGCGCCGAGGCCATGCTGCCGGTCAGCCGGGTGGATGACATGGCGGCGATGTACCTGCCGCAGGGTGGCGCCGAGGACCCGCGCGCCTCGCCGCTGTTTGCCGATTTCACCGGCGGGCCGCCGGTGTGGCTGTGCGTCGGCGATACCGAGATCCTGCGCGACGACACGCGGCGCATGGCCGCGCGACTGCGCGACCAGGGTGTGCCGGTCGAGGTGACACTCGCCCACGACCTGCCCCATGTCTGGCCGATCTTCCAGCCATTACTGCCCGAGGCGATGGCGACCCTGCGCGCGCTGGCGGGCTGGATCAGCCGTCGCCCAGCCCCGTCAGACGGTAGCTGAGCGCCTCGGCCAGGTGCGGCAGCGCCACCGCGTCGGCGCCGTCCAGATCGGCGATGGTGCGCGCCACCCTGAGCACCCGGTGATAGCCACGCGCGGTCAGCCCGAAACGGTCGGCGGCGCGGGCGAGCAGCGCGCGCCCCTCGGTATCGGGGGTGGCAATTTCCTCGAGCATCGCGCCCTCGGCATCGGCGTTGAGATGCGCGCTGGGCTGGTCGGCAAAGCGCGCCTGCTGGCACGCGCGGGCGTCGGCGACGCGCGCCGCCACGGTGACCGATGCGTCGCCCGCGGCGGGCAGGCCGAGATCGGAGAACGCGACGGGCGGCACCTCGATGCGCATATCGAAGCGGTCCATCAGCGGGCCCGAGATACGGCCCATGTAATCGGCGCCGCAGCCGGGGGCGCGCGAACAGGCGCGCCCCGCGTCGCCAAGGTGGCCGCATTTGCAGGGGTTGGCGGCGGCGACCAGCAAAAAGCGACACGGGTAGGTCACATGCGCGTTGGCGCGCGCGATCATCACCTCGCCGGTCTCGATCGGCTGGCGCAGGGTTTCCAGCACCGTGCGCGGAAATTCGGGGAATTCGTCCATGAACAGCACCCCGTTATGGGCGAGGCTGATTTCGCCGGGCCGGGCGCTGCGCCCGCCGCCGACGATGGCGGCCATCGAGGCGGTGTGATGCGGCTCGCGGAACGGGCGAGTGCGGGAAATGCCGCCGGCGTCCAGCAGCCCGGCCAGCGAGTGGATCATCGAGGTATCCAGCGCCTCGGCGGCGGTGAGGTCGGGCAGGATGCCGGGCAGGCGGGCGGCCAGCATCGATTTACCCGAGCCGGGGCTGCCGACCATCATCAGGTGGTGGCGTCCGGCGGCGGCGATTTCCAGCGCCCGCTTGGCGCGTTCCTGGCCCTTGACGTCGCGCAGGCAGCGCGCGCTGGCGTCCTGCGTCACCTCGCCCGGTTCGGCCGGGGCGAGCGGGGTCTGGCCGGTGAAGTGGCGCACCACGTCACCCAGCCCGCGCGGCGCAATCACTTGCGTGGCGCCGACCCAGGCGGCCTCGGCCCCGCAGGCGCGCGGGCACAGCAACATGCGGTCTTCGCGGGCGGCGGCCATGGCGGCGGGCAGGGCACCGTTGACCGCGACCAGGTCGCCGTCGAGCGACAGCTCGCCCAGTGCGGTCGTGCCCGCGGCGGCATCGTCGGGGATGATTTCGAGCGCCGCCAGCAACGCCAGCGCGATGGGCAGGTCGAAATGGCTGCCCTCCTTGGGCAGGTCGGCGGGCGACAGGTTGACGGTGATGCGCTTGGCCGGCAGCGCGATCGACAGTGCGTTCAGCGCCGCGCGCACCCGTTCGCGCGCCTCGCTGACCGCCTTGTCGGGCAGTCCGACGATGGCGAATGCCGGCAGACCTGGGGCGACGGCGCACTGCACCTCGACGGTGCGGGCGCTGACGCCTTCGAACGCGACCGTGTAAGCGTGCGAGACCATGCCGACCCCCTGTGGCAAGACATGGTTAACGCTTAAGCGCGGAGGGTTGCGGAAAGGTTAACGGCGGTGCGGCGTTTCACACCCCGCCGAGGTGTTTCTCGCCGCGGGCTTGGGCCAGCGTGATCTGGCGCTGGCGTTCGCGGAAGCGGGTCTTGTCATCCGGCGATGTTTCATCGGCGCAGTGATGGCAGGACACGCCTTGTTCGTATTCGGCGCGCGCGCGGTCGGCGGGCAGGATTGGCCGGCGGCAAGCATGGCACAACTCGTGCGGCCCTTCGCGCAGGCCGTGACCGACCGACACGCGCCGATCGAAGACGAAGCAGTCGCCGCGCCAGGCGCTGTGCTCGGGCGGCACCTCTTCGAGGTACTTCAGGATGCCGCCACGCAGGTGGTAGACATCCTCGACCCCCTGTTCCAGCAGGTAACTGGTGGATTTCTCGCAGCGAATACCGCCGGTGCAGAACATCGCGATGCGCTTGTTGTGAAAGCGGTGCTTGTTCTTTTCCCACCAGGCGGGAAAGTCGCGAAAGCTGTCGGTGCCGGGGTCGACCGCGCCCTGGAACGTGCCGATGGCGACCTCGTAGGCGTTGCGGGTGTCGATCACCGCCACGTCCGGCGCGCGGATCAGATCGTTCCAATCGGCGGGCGCAACGTAGCTCCCGGCCCGCGCGCGCGGGTCCACGCCGGGCTGTCCCATGGTGACAATCTCGCGCTTGAGGCGCACCTTGAGCCGGGGGAAAGGGGGATTGGACGCGGTGCTTTCCTTCCACTCCAGATCGGCGCAGCCGGGCAGGGCGCGGATATGGGCCAGCACCGCGTCGATGCCGGCGCGGTCGCCGGCGACGGTGCCGTTGATGCCCTCTGGCGCCAGCAGCAGCGTGCCGGTGATGCCGTGTGCCGCGCAGACCGCCCGCAGGGGCGCGCGCAGCGCGGCCGGCTCGGCGAACCGGGTGAAGTGGTAAAGCGCGGCAACGGTGTACATGGCGCGCGATTTACGCCAGCCGCGCCGGCCGCACAAGGGGCGCCATTGACGCCCGCGCCCGCCGCGCCGTAAGCCTGTCGCTGGCCGCAAGAGCCGGAGGAGGCAGCCATGATCGACATCGCCACGCGCGTCTGGAACCACCGCTGGAAGATCGACCCGGTGGTGCGGTCGCTGATCGACAACGATTTCTACAAGTTGCTGATGTGCCAGTCGGTGCTGCGCAACATGCCCGACACGGTGGTCACCTTCAGCCTGATCAACCGCTCGGAGCATGTGCCGCTGGCGCGGCTGATCGACGAGGGCGAGCTGCGCGAACAGCTCGACCACATCCGGTCGCTGTCGCTAACGCGCGGCGAATCGACCTACCTGCGCGGCAACACCTTTTACGGCAAGCGGCAGATGTTCCGCCCCGATTTCATGGAGTGGCTCGAAAACCTGCGTTTGCCGCCTTACCACCTGGAACGGGTGGGCGACCAGTACGAGCTGACCTTCGAGGGGACGTGGCCCGAGGTGATGCTGTGGGAGATCCCGGCGCTGGCGGTGCTGATGGAGCTGCGCGGGCGCGCCGTGCTGGGCTGCATGGGGCGGTTCGAATTGCAGGTTCTTTATGCCCGCGCGTTGACCAAGTTGTGGGAAAAGGTCGAGGCGTTGCAGGGCATCGAGGGGCTGCGGCTGGCCGATTTCGGCACCCGGCGGCGCCACAGCTACCTGTGGCAGGATCGTTGCGTTCAGGCATTGATCGAGGGGTTGGGCGAGAAATTCATCGGCACCTCGAATTGCCATATCGCCATGAAGCGCGATATCGAGGCGATCGGCACCAATGCCCACGAATTGCCCATGGTCTACGCCGCGCTGGCGCGCAACGACGCCGAATTGCGCCAGGCGCCCTACCGGGTAATGGCGGATTGGCAGGAGGAACACGATGGCAACCTGCGCATTGTCTTGCCCGACACCTTCGGCACCGAGGCGTTTCTGGACAACGCCCCAGAATGGCTGGCCGGGTGGACGGGAATGCGAATCGACAGCGGCGACCCCGAGGCCGGCGCCGAGGCGGTGATCAACTGGTGGCGGAAGATGGGCGAAGATCCGCGCGAGAAATTGCTTATCTTTTCAGATGGCCTGGATGTTTCGCGCATCAAGCAATTGCACGGCCGATTTCACGGGCGGGTGCGGGTGTCGTTCGGCTGGGGCACCTACCTGACCAACGATTTCCGCGGGCTGGCCCCGAATGACGCGCTGGCGCCGTTCTCACTGGTCTGCAAGGCGGTCGCCGCGGATGGCAAGCCGACGGTGAAATTGTCTGATAACCCCATGAAATCATTGGGACCACAGGGCGAGATCGCGCGTTACCGCCGGGTTTTCGGCAGTGCCGAAGGGGTCGCCCAGGCGGTTTCGGTCTGATCCACGTTGCCGCTGCCCCCCCCCCCCCCCGGCAGGCCC
>NZ_JAGXFK010000009.1 GCF_024637375.1 Sediminimonas sp.
CATCAGCCCTGCAACGACGGCTCCCACCGTCCATAGAGAAATCTTGCCAAACATGCGGAAATCCTTTCAAAGACAAGCGCCACTCGGGCCTGACCCAGAAACGGTCGGCCGGCGTCATGGTTCCAGACGCAGGGGCGCGGAATTTCCGTCGCAGCAAATAAATCAGGCCGGCGTCAGTGCATCCGCCATTCCTCGCCGAACAGGCAGATTTCGGCCGGCCCGACGATGTCGTGATGCGCCACGCGCACCGAGGCCAGCGGGCCGTCGAGGTTGTGGGTCCAGAAATCGAGGAACTTGATCAGGCGCGGGAAGCGCGGCGCCACGTCGTAGTCTTGCCAGATGAAGGTCTGCAGGAGCTCGCGATGGTCCGGCATATGGTACATGATTTCCGCCGTGGTGAGGCTCCAGCCCTGCAACTGCCGCTGCAACTGTGTCGTGTCCATGGCTCTTGTTCCTTCGACGTCCTTCGTCTGGTTCAACTCACTTTCGTCAGCATCTGCATTCAATAAAGATGCAAGTCTGACGTCAAGTTCCTGAACGAAGGATTAATGAAGGAATTTCAGGGGATTGGCAGCTTTCTCCGTGGAGTGCTGCCAATCTCAGTTCTTGCCCTTGTCGACGAGCTTGTTCTGGGCGATCCACGGCATCATGGCGCGCAGGCGCTCGCCCACCTCCTCGATCGGATGGGAATCGTTGAAGCGCCGCGTCGCCTTGAAGCGCGGCTGGCCGGCCTTGCACTCCTGGATCCACTGGCTGGTGAACTGGCCGGTCTGGATGTCCTTGAGCACCCGGCGCATCTCCTGGCGCGTCTCGTCGGTGATGATGCGCGGGCCGGTGGCGTATTCGCCGAACTCCGCGGTGTTGGAGATCGAGTAGTTCATGTTGGCGATGCCGCCCTCGTAGATCAGGTCGACGATCAGCTTGACCTCGTGCAGGCACTCGAAATAGGCCATCTCCGGCTCGTACCCGGCTTCGACCAGCGTCTCGAAGCCCATGCGGATCAACTCGACAAGACCGCCGCACAGCACCGCCTGCTCGCCGAACAGGTCGGTTTCGCATTCCTGCCGGAAGGACGTCTCGATGATGCCCGAGCGGCCGCCGCCGATGGCGGAGCAGTAGCTGAGCCCCAGTTCCAGCGCCTTGCCGGTGGCATCGTTTTCCACCGCCACCAGGCACGGCACGCCGCCGCCCTTGACGTATTCGCCGCGCACCGTGTGGCCGGGGCCCTTGGGGGCCATCATGATCACGTCGACGCCCGGCTTCGGCTCGATCAGGCCGAAATGCACGTTGAGCCCGTGGGCAAAGGCGATCGCCGCGCCCTCGCGCAGGTTGTCATGCACGTATTTGCGGTAGGTCTCGGCCTGCAATTCGTCGGGCATGGTGAACATGATCAGGTCGCACCACGCGGCGGCCTCACTGATGCCCATCACGCTCAGGCCCTCGGCCTCGGCCTTGGCGGCGCTGGCCGAGCCTTCGCGCAACGCCACCACGACGTTCCTGGCGCCGCTGTCGCGCAGGTTCAGCGCATGCGCGTGGCCCTGGCTGCCATAGCCCAGGATGGCCACCTTCTTGTCCTTGATCAGGTTGATGTCGCAATCGCGGTCATAATACACGCGCATCTGTTGTCCTCCGGTCTGTTTCGCGTGACTTGATCGCGCAAAGGCCACGCCGGTGCAAGTCAATTGCGTTTTTCGATCCGCGCGATCGAGGTGGAAAATGGCAATTATCCGTCGCCGCCCGGGCTTGCGGCGAAAAAAACATGCGCGGCGCGCTTCTTGTGGCTACAAATATCCCCTGCCGGTGGCTCGCGCCATCAAAGCCGCGCGCCCAGCCCCATCTGCATCATCGCGCGGCGCACCGGGGCCAGCGCATAGATCGCGCCCAGCCCGGCGGCGCGCGCGTCGCGCAGCGGCCGGGCGTGCATTTGCGAGGCCCGGTTGAGCGCGTCGATCCCGGCGGCGCGAATGCGCACCTCCGTGTGACGCCGGCGGTGGTAGGCGTCCAGCATCGCCACGTCGCCCAGCCGGTCGGGCGCGGCCTCGGCCAGTTCCAGCAGCACGCGCATGTCTGCCAGGCTCATGTTGAGGCCCTGCGCGCCGATTGGCGGCACCACATGGGCGGCCTCGGCCACCAGCGCCAGCCGTTCGCCGGCCATGCGCGCGGCCACCTGCGTGATGATCGGCCAGATGGTGCGCCTGGATGCCAGCGAAAGCGGCCCGAACAGGTGCGCCGATCGCTCGGTCATCTCGGCCTCGAAGGCGGGCACGGGCGATTGCGACAGGCGCACCGCCTCGGGTCCGTCCTCCATCCACACCACCGCCGAGGACGGCATGCCGTCGTGATCGGGCAGCGGCACCAGCGTGAACGGCCCGCCGGCGCGGTGGATCTCGGTCGAGACGTTGTCATGCGGGATCGGGTGAGTGACCGCGAAGGCCAGCGCCTTTTGCCCGTAGCGGGTGGTGCGCACGTCGATCCCGGCCGCGCGGCGCATGGGCGAGTTGCGCCCGTCGGCGGCGATGACCAGCGGCGCGGTGACCCTCTCGCCGTCGCTCAGCGTCACGCGCGCTTCCGCCTCGCGGGTGAAAAGCCTTGCGGTGCCGGTGCCGGGGCGGAAGGTGACGTTGGGCAATTCACCAAGCCGGGCGACCATTTCGCGCCTCAGAAGCCAGTTCGGCAGGTTCCACCCGAACGGCCGCTCCGAGATGTCGGCGGCGTCGAAATCGCGGGTCAGGCGGGGCTCGGGCGCTTCACCGCCGGCATCGACGATGCGCATCACGCGCAACTCGGCGGCGTGCGGGGCCAGCCGGGGCCACAGGCCCGCGCGTTCCAGCAGCGCCTGCGCGGGCTGCAGAAAGGCGGTGGTACGCATGCCGGACCCGTCGGCGTCGCGTTCGATGACGGGCGGCGCCGGGTCGACGCAGAGCACCGAGAACCCGGCGCTTCCGAACAGTGCGGCGGCGGTCAATCCGGCGACGCCGCCGCCCGAGATCACGATGTCATGGTCGAATTGCGGCATGCCCCGGCCCTCCTGCACAAGACATAGCGCGGGCCGCGGCCCGCGCCAAGGTGCCGGCTCAGCCTCGCGTCACCATCAGAAGCAGTATCCAGATCACCGGCACCAGTGCCAGCGCCGGAATGTAAAGGCCGGGAATGCCCCACAGCGCGACGGCGCCGCCCCACAGCGCCAGCCCGGCCACCGTGGCGAGGATGATCATCGCGTCGCGGCGGTTTTCGGACTTGCGGTCTTGCCCGGTTTCATCGGGGTGCTCGGTTTTCTCGACAGGGGCCTGGTGGGCCAGCGTCGGGTCGATCTTGCTCATGGTGGGGTCCTCTCGGGTTGGTGCGCAGAGTCACATAACAAGTTAAGAGGACGAGAGAAGGCGCATCTTGACGCAGTGCGACAATGCGCCCGGTGCGCCCTGTGCCAAAACGGTGGTGCCCTCAGACCAGCCGACCCAGGAACGCGGTCAGGTCGTCGGTGTGGTGGTGTACATGCGCCGCGGCGATCGGCGCTTCGGCCACGTGGACGCAGCGCATGCCCATTGCGTGCGGCGCCGCCAGGTTGCGAGGGTCGTCCTCGAACATGGCGGCGGTGACAGGTGAGAGCCGCGCGCGGTCGAACACAGTGCGAAAGGCGCGGGCATCGGGCTTGGGGTGGAAATCTGCGTGCTCGACCCCGTAGAGCGCGTCGAACGCACCCGCCAGCCCGCGCGCCGCGACGACGCGCTCGGCATAGGGTGCGCTGCCGTTCGTGTAGACGATCTTGCGCCCGGGCAAGGCGCGGATGCGCGCGCCCAGGTCGGGATCGGGGGCAAGCGCGCCGAGGTCGATGTCATGCACCTCGACCAGGTAATCGGCCGGGTCCAGCGCGTGTTCGTGCATCAGGCCGGCCAGCGTGGTGCCATATTTGTGCCAATAGTCCCGGCGCAACCGGTCGGCCCGGGCGCGCGACACGCCGAGCGTGCGCATCACGAAGGCTGTCATCCTCCGCTCGATCTGGTCGAAAAGCCGCGCCCGCGGCGGGTAAAGGGTATTGTCCAGGTCGAACACCCATGCGGTGATGTGGCTGAAATCCGTGTGCGGCATGGCGCGACGCTACTGCGGCAGGATGTCCGGCGCAACACCGCGCGGCTTGATTGCCAGTGCGAACCGGCGCTAGGGTGGCGCCGCAAAGCGGAGCCCCCGTCATGAAAGATTTCAAGCCGGTGCACAAAGACGCCTATACCCTGATCCTCGAAGCCATAGATACCGGCACCTACCGCCCCGGCGACCGGTTGGTGGAAAGCGAACTGGCGGATCGGTTCGGCGTCTCGCGCACCCCGGTGCGCGAGGCGTTGCAGCGGCTTGAAACGCAGTCGCTGCTGACCCGCGACGGGCGCAGCCTGATCGTGGCGTCGCTCGATCACAACCAGCTCAGCGAACTCTACGTGGTTCGTGCCGAGTTGGAAGGTCTGGCGGCGCGGCTGGCGGCGCGCCACGCCACCGAGGAAGAACTGCGCGTGCTGCGCGACATGGTCGAGGAGGATTGCGCGCTGCTGGATGACCCCGACGCGCTGGCGCGCGCCAACCGGCGCTTTCACAAGCAGATTCATCTGGCCTCGCACAACCGCTACCTGGTGCAACAGCTTGACCTGGTGCATCGCTCGATGGCGCTGATGGCGACCACCTCGCTGGCTGCCGAGGGGCGCGGCGAGAAGGCGCTGGCCGAGCATGACGCGATCGTCGCGGCGATGGAAGCGCGCGACGAAGACGGCGCCCATGCCGCGCTCAAGGCGCATATTTCCAAGGCGTTCGTGACCCGGCTCAAGCTCGATTCAGGCGCCTTGGGCGCGTTGGACTGAGGTGCCGCCCGGCGTAGTGGTGGCCGGTTGGGGCCGCGGGCGCGCCGACGGCTGCGTGCCGGGCACCGGCACGACCCCGGGCAGCGAATGGCCATGTCGCGTCTTGTCCCAGTAGAACGGCGTGGTGACAAGTTCATAGAGCGCCTTGTAGGCGGCCAGCACCCCGAGCGGGTAATACAGGTGCAGGCTGGGAACCCATGCCAGCAGGTGGCGGTGGTCTGCGCCGCGCACCGCCGCCAGCCCCGCGATGATGGTGATCGCCTCGATCCCCAGAAAGAGGTGCGGGAGCGTGCCCGTCAGCGCCGCTGGCAGCACCCCGGCGAACGGGTGCGGCACCCCGAGGAAGATCAGCCAGAAGGTCCACAACAGCGGCGCCAGGAAGAACTGCGACAGCGCCGTGATGAAATGCGTCTGGAAGCCCAGGAACTGCCACGGCCCGAGGCCGCGCAGCAGTCGCAGCGGGCGGCGCATGTGCACCAGGTAGGTGGCCATGTAGCCCTTGAGCCAGCGCGAGCGCTGCTTGACCCAGGGCCGCGGGTGGCAGGCGGCTTCCTCGTGGGTGGCGGTGACGATCATCTCGCTGCGATAGCCGTGCCGCGCCATGCGAAATCCCAGGTCGGCATCCTCGGTTACGTTGTGCGCATCCCAACCGCCCAGCCGCTCCAGCACGTCGCGGCGAAAATAGCACGTCGTGCCCCCCAGCGGGATGGCGAAACCCAGCCGCACCATGCCCGGCAGCATCACCCGGAACCAGGTGGCGTATTCGATGGTGAAGCAACGCGCCAGCCATGTCTGGCGCGGGTTGTAGTAATCCAGGATGCCCTGCACGCACGCCAGATCGGGCGGCGCGGCCATGAAGCGGCGCGCGACGCGGTCGATCTGGTCCGGGTCGGGGGCGTCCTCGGCATCGAAAATGCCGATGATCTCGCCGCGGCAGAAATCCAGCGCATAGTTCATCGCCCGCGGCTTGGTGCGCGGCTGGCCGTCGGGCACCACGATCACCCGCATCCACGGCGGCAGCCGCGCCCCGGCCAGCGCGCCGCGGGTCAGTGTGTCGGTCTCTTCGAGGACCAGGATCACCTCGAGCAATGCCTTTGGGTAGCGCAGCCGTGACAGCCGCGTGACCAGCGCGCTGGCCACTTCGGGTTCGCGGTATAGCGGCACCAGGACCGATACGCGCGGCAGCGGCACCACCCCCGGCTGCGGGCCGGCATCGGCCGGCGTGTCACGCGGGGCACTGGCCCAGGACACGAACGCGGCGGTTTTCATCGCCGCCCCCACGATCAGCGTGAGACAGGCCCACAGCATCAACACCGTGATCGCGGCGACGGGAAACACCACGACAAGTGCCGTCAGCGCCGTCAAGGCCACGCCGGTCAGTGCAATCCGCAGGCGCTGGTTGTGCGCCCCCATCCCCGGCAGCTTTCGGCCTCCGGCGTGCGCGCGGCGGCGGCACAGGTCAGCGCCGGGCGATTTATCTGCGCCAGCAGCGCGTCGATCCGCGTAAGCGGCGCGATTACCGGGTGAGCGGTGTGGAACACTGCCGGCAGTTCGGCCAGCCGCGCGGCAAAATTTTCGGGGTCGTCGGTGGCCATCTCGACGCGCCCATCGGGGCGCTGGGCCAGCGGCACCATGCCGGCGCGCAGCCAGGCGCGCGGGGTGGTCAGCCGCATCAGCGCCAGCGCCGGAACCGTGTCGCGCAGATCGCTTACGCGGGTGTCCAGCCATAGCGCCTGCCCGTGGCGCAGATCTTCGGGGGTGACGTAGCCGCGCGCGCGCAGCACGTCCGACAGCGGGCAGCCCAGATGCGCAGCCTCGGCCTGCGCCGCCATCGCCTGCGCCGCACCCAGCAACCCGTGTGCCACCAACACCCGTGCCAGCGAGGTGCTGCTGCGCCATCGTGGCTGCGGCGGCGCCTGGCGCGCCGCGGCGCAGGGCGCGCGGCGCTCGATCGAGGTCTCGGAACGGTGCGCGCTTGTCATCCTGCATGCCCGGTTGCGCGCGTTTCATTGGGAAACGCGTCGCCGGGCAACTTGGGGCAGAACGGTTAATGCGGGATTAACAATGCCTTAAGCGGGCACACGCGCGGCCATCGCCGCAACGAAGCGTTCGAACAGGTAGAAACTGTCCTGCGGGCCGGGGCTGGCCTCGGGGTGGTACTGAACCGAGAAAACCGGCCTGTCGGCCATGCGCAGCCCGCAATTCGATCCGTCGAAGAGCGATACATGCGTCTCGATCACGCCATCGGGCAGGCTTTGGCTGTCCACCGCGAAGCCGTGGTTCATGCTGGTGATCTCGACCTTGCCGGTTTCCATGTCCTTCACCGGGTGGTTGGCGCCGTGGTGGCCGTGGTTCATCTTGACCGTCTGCGCCCCCAGTGCCAATGCCAGCATCTGGTGACCCAGGCAGATGCCGAACACCGGCACCTCGCGCGCCAGCACCTCGCGGATCATCGGCACCGCGTAGGCCCCCGTTGCCGCCGGATCGCCCGGCCCGTTGGACAGGAACACGCCGTCGGGGGCGTGCGCCATCACCTCGTCGGCGGTGGCGGTGGCGGGCATCACGATCACCTCGCATCCGGCCGAGGCAAGGCAGCGCAGGATGTTGCGCTTGGCGCCGTAGTCGATGGCCACGACACGGTGGCGCGGCGCCTCCTGGCGGCCGAAACCGTCGGGCCAGGCCCAGCGTGTGCTGTCCCAGCGGTAGCTTTGCGCGCAGGTGACCTCGCGCGCCAGGTCCATGCCTTCGAGCCCGGCAAATCCGCGCGCCGCGGCGATCAGCGCGGGCACGTCGAAATCACCTTCGGGGTCATGGGCCAGCGCCACGTGGGGCGCGCCCTGCTGGCGGATCGCGCGGGTCAGGCGGCGTGTGTCGATGCCGCCGATGGCGATGCGTCCGTGCCGCGACAGCCAGGCCGACAGGGTCTCGGTCGCGCGCCAGCTGCTGGGCTCCGTCGGGTTCCACTTGACCACCATCCCGGCGGCGAACGGGGCGGCGGTTTCGTCGTCGTCCGGGTTGACCCCGACATTGCCGACATGCGGGAAGGTGAAGGTCACGATCTGCCCGGCATAGGACGGGTCGGTCATGATCTCCTGGTAGCCGGTCATCGCGGTGTTGAAACACAGTTCGGCCTGCGCCTGCCCCGTGGCGCCGAAGCCATGCCCGTAAAAGATGGTGCCATCGGCCAGGGCCAGGCAGGCGGTCGGGTGGGCGGTCGCGGACGTGGCCATTATCGGGTCTCCGGAGGCTGGCTGGGCTGCGCTTGTCTCCTAGTCGCGCGGGCCGGCACGGTCAAGGGGCGGCGCGCCGGCGCGATGTATTGAAACCGCCGCCCGGATTGGGTAGCGTGCTCGGTCTCGATACCGCCCGCGACGGGCTTTCTGGGATGGGATCACGATGAATATACGGGACCGGATCGGCGCGGCACTCAAGCAGGCCATGCGCGACAAGGCGGTCGAAAGGCTGGCAACGCTGCGCCTCATCAACGCGGCGATCAAGGATCGCGAGATCGCTGCACGCGGCGGCGACCGCGACGGCACCATCGGCGATAGCGAAATTCTCGCCATCCTCGGCAAGATGGTCAAGCAGCGCCAGGAAAGCGCCCGCGCCTACGAAGAGGCCGGACGGCTTGACCTGGCCGAATCCGAGCGCGCCGAGATCGGGGTGATCGAGGAATTCCTGCCCCGGCAACTGACCGGCAAGGAGATCGAGGCGGCCATCGAGGAAGCGATTTCGGCGAGCAACGCAAGCTCGATCCGCGACATGGACAAGGTGATGGCGGCGCTCAAGGCCCGATATACCGGCCAGATGGATTTCGGCGCTGTCGGTCCGATGGTCAAGGAGCGTCTGAGCGCGAGCTGATTGCGCCCCGCGCTGCCCGGCCCGCTGCGGGGATCGGGGGCGCTGCCCCCGCCGCGCGTTTCACGCGCGACTCCCCCGGGATATTTGTAGCCAGAAGAAACCCGGATCGGTCTCTTCCCGTCCCTTCATCTTGCCCCGGATATTCCGCCAGGGGCGGCCCGGCGAGTGGCGGTGGGCGCGGCGGGATGCATCGGGGCGCTGTCAGGCGCCGCGCGCGGTGCGCAGCGCGTCCGACAACTCGCCGTACAGCGCCTTGCGCTCGTCCTCCGACAGGAAAGCGCCGATCTCGACCTCGCGGCCCTTGCCCTTGAGCGTGAGGTAGTTCTCGACCGGCCCGCCGGTCGGGTAGAGGGTGACCCGCGCCCAGTAGCTGTTGCAGTCCCATTCCTTGCGCGCGCCGCGCTTGTCGACATGCAACACGTGGATGTCGCCCGGCCCCAGGGTCAGTTCCTCGTGCATTTCGGCATCGCGATAAGAGCGTTCCAGCCCCCACCACAGCCCGGCCACCGCCAACAGCACGAACGGCAGCAGCCCCCACAACAGCGCCGTTCCCAGAAGCGGGTAGAGCGGCACGGTGATCAGCGCGAAAGTGCCGAGGATGAAGGCGGCGAACCCGCGCCGCGGCAGCGACCGGTGCGGCCAGAGCCTCAGGCGCCGGGTCGAGCCGTCGGGGTGACCTGTCCATTCGTAGGGCATGGGGGAGACCAGCGCAAAGAGGGTGTCGGGAAAGTGTTGGTGTGGCTCAGGCGTCCAGCTCCACCCAGACCGGAACGTGGTCGGAGGGTTTCTCGCGGCCGCGAATTTCGCTGTCGATCCGGCAGTCGCTCAGCAGGTCGGCGGCCTGCGGGCTGAGCAGGACGTGGTCGATGCGGATGCCGTCGTTGCGCCGCCAGGCGCCGGCCTGGTAGTCCCAGAAGGTGTAGTGACCCGGCCCGCGGGTGCGGGCGCGAAAGGCGTCGGTGAACCCGAGGTTGAGGATGCGCCGGAAGGCGTCGCGGCTTTGGGGACGGGCCAGCGCGTCGTCGGCCCACGCTTCGGGGCGGCTGGCGTCCTCGTCGGCGGGGATCACGTTGTAGTCGCCCGCCATCACCACCGGTTCCTCGCTTTGCAGCAACGCGTGCGCGCGGTCGCGCAGCCGCGCCATCCATGCCAGCTTGTAATCGAACTTGGGTCCCGGCGCCGGGTTGCCGTTGGGCAGGTAGAGCCCGCAGATGCGCAGCGCCGCGTGCGCGCCGGTGACCGTGGCCTCGATATAGCGCGCCTGTTCGTCGGCCTCGTCGCCGGGCAGGCCGCGGGTGACATCCTCCAGCGGCAGCTTCGACAGGATCGCCACGCCGTTGAAGCCTTTCTGCCCGTGGGTCGCCACGTTATAGCCCATGTCTTCGAAATGGGCGGCGGGGAAGCCTTCGTCGACGGTCTTGATTTCCTGCAACAGCGCGACATCGGGTTGCGCTTCGGCCAACCAGTCGCTGAGCGCGGCGATGCGGGCCTTGATTCCGTTGATGTTGAATGTGGCGATCTTCATGGACGGCATCCTGTTGTCGCGTGCGCCTTGTTACCGGCGATGCCGCTCAGATCGAAAACGACGTGCCACAGCCGCAGGAACTGGTGGCGTTGGGGTTGTCGATGGTAAAGCGCGCGCCGATCAGTTCTTCGGTGAAATCGATCGTGGCGCCTGACAGGAACGGCAGCGAGACGGAATCGACCACCACCCGCTGGCCATCCTTTTCCAGCACGGTATCGTCGTCGGCGGGTGCGTCGAGACGGATGTCGTATTGAAACCCCGAGCAACCGCCGCCTTCGACCGCGACGCGCAACGCCTGGCCCTGATCGGCGGCGCCGATCTCGTCGAGGCGGGCATAGGCGCGGTCGGTCACCTTGGGGGGTAGTTGCATGGTCGCTCTCCTGACGGTTTCGCTTGGCGTCACGATGGAATATATGACCCCCGGGCAACAGGGACAAGGATCACCACCGATGACCGCGCCGTATGCCGCCGACCCCGCCCGCAGCCGCGGCCGGCTGTATCCCGAGGAGGAAAGCACCTTTCGCACCGCGTTCCAGCGCGATCGCGACCGCATCATCCATTCCAGCGCCTTTCGCCGGCTCAAGCACAAGACGCAGGTTTTCGTCGAACACGAGGGCGACTATTTCCGCACCCGGCTGACGCATTCGATCGAGGTGGCGCAGGTGGCGCGGACGATCTCGGGGGCGCTGGGGCTGAACCCGGAACTGACCGAGGCCGTGGCGCTGGCCCACGATCTGGGCCACACGCCTTTCGGCCACACCGGCGAGGATGCGCTGGCGGTGCATATGGCGCCCTATGGGGGCTTCGATCACAACGCGCAGGCGATCCGCATCGTTACCGCGCTGGAGCGTCACTACGCCAACTGGGACGGGCTGAACCTGACATGGGAAACGCTGGAGGGCATCGCCAAGCATAATGGCCCGGTTGCCGCCCCCGTGCCCTGGGCGCTGGCCGAATACACCGCGCGCCACGACCTGGAACTTGCCACCAACGCCAATGCCGAGGCCCAGGTGGCGGCGCAGTCCGACGATATCGCCTACAACAACCACGACCTGCATGACGGGCTGCGCGCGGGGCTGTTCACCATGGACGACATCGCCGAACTGCCGCTGCTGCGCGATTGTTTCGCCGAGGTCGATAGCGCCTACCCCGGCCTGGCGCCGCCGCGGCGCCAGCACGAGGTGCTGCGCAGGTTCTTCGGCATCCTGGTGGGCGACGTGATCGAGTGCACGCGCGCGGCGCTGGCACGGCTGGACCCCCAAAGCGCCGCCGACATTCGCGCCGCCGACACCATGGTGGCGCGGTTCTCGCCCGGTGTCTGGGCCGATCTGAAGGTGGTGCGCGATTTCCTGTTCACCCGCATGTATCGCGCCCCCTCGGTGATGGAGGTGCGCACCCGCGTCACTGCGGTGGTGAACGACCTCTTTACCCTGTTCATGGATGACGCGCGCCTGTTGCCCGAGGAATGGCGCGCGCAGGCCGGCGGCGGGGCGGATGCGCAACGCCTGGCGCGCACCGTCAGCGATTACATCGCCGGCATGACCGACCGTTTCGCGCTGGACGAGCACGCGCGTCTGACCGGCAAGCCGGCGCTGCCGCGCCGCGCCGGGGTTTGAGGCCGCGTCACCGGGGTCAGTCGGCCGGGTCGATCCGGCGCCAGATCACGCGCTTGACGCCGTTGTTTCCGGTATTGCAGGCATAACAGGCCGAGGTGCTTTCCTCGCCGGCGCGCAGACGCGAGTTGCAGCCCTTGCTTTCGCGGCCATCGTTGAAGACCAGCGTCCAGCACAGGTGCAGGTCGCGGCCCGTCAGGTTGCTGAGCACGTATACGCCGCTGCTGCCGCTTTTGCGGTTGCAGGTAAAGATCGACACGTCGGGGTGGGCGTCGGTGTAGAAGCGCGTATAGCAATCGTATTTCTGTTCGAGCCCGGCGCGGTGAAGCAAGCCCTGCGCCGGCGCGAGCCGCGGCGGCGATAGGGGCGCGGCATGCGCAGTCATGGCCGAAAAGGCGGTGGTGGCAGCAAGGCAGACAGCCATGGCAAGGGTCGGGACGAAGGTGCGCATGTGAATTACTCCAAAGTTGAATCGCTCCAGCCTATGTGGCGCGATGATGACGCGTCAATCC
Source organism: Sediminimonas sp. (assembly GCF_024637375.1). GTDB lineage: Bacteria > Pseudomonadota > Alphaproteobacteria > Rhodobacterales > Rhodobacteraceae > Sediminimonas. The sequence goes on from NZ_JAGXFK010000009.1 coordinate 12,353, forward strand.
ATGGTTGGTGCCGGTACGCGGCGCGGGCCGTTGACCTTGCCCGCCCGCGTGGTAAACCCGCGCGCAAGCGGAAAGGACACCCTGATGAACCTCTTTACCGACATTCGCGCACTGGTGCTCGACAGTCTCGCGGCGATGACCGATGCCGGGGCACTGCCTGCCGGGCTGGACACCGCCAACGTGGCGGTCGAGCCGCCGCGCGACGCCGCCCATGGCGACATGGCCACCAACGCGGCGATGGTGCTGGCCAAGCCCGCCGGGATGAAACCGCGCGACATCGCCGCGGTGCTGGCCGCGCGGCTGGAGGGGGACGCGCGCATCGCGCGGGTCGATGTCGCCGGGCCGGGGTTCATCAACATGACGCTGGCCGATGGCGTCTGGCACGCGGTGCTGCGCCGGGTGATAGAGGCAGGCACCGATTTCGGCCGCTCGACGATCGGGGAGGGGAGCCGGGTGAACGTCGAATTCGTCAGCGCCAACCCCACCGGGCCGCTGCATGTGGGCCACACGCGCGGGGCGGTGTTCGGCGATGCGCTGGCCAGCGTGCTTGATTTCGCGGGCTACGAGGTCACCCGCGAATACTACATCAACGACGGCGGTGCCCAGGTGGACGTGCTGGCGCGCTCGGTCTACCTGCGCTACCTTGAGGCCAACGGCCAGGACGTGGCCTTCGAGGACGGGACCTATCCGGGCGACTACCTGATCCCGGTGGGCCAGGCGCTGGCGGCGCAATACGGCGACGCGCTGGTTGGCAAGCCCGAAGCGGAGTGGCTGGACGATCTGCGCGACTTTGCCACCGATGCGATGATGCACATGATCCGCGACGACCTCGCCGCGCTGGGCGTCGAGATGGACGTGTTCTTCAGCGAGAAGTCGCTATATGGCACCGGCCGCATCGAGGCGGCGATCGAAAGCCTGCGCGAGAAAGACCTGATCTATCGCGGGGTTCTGGAGCCGCCCAAGGGCAAGCGCCCCGAGGACTGGGAGCCGCGCGAGCAGACCCTGTTCCGCTCGACCGCGCATGGCGACGACGTGGACCGCCCGATCATGAAATCCGATGGCGCCTGGACCTATTTCGCGCCCGACATCGCCTATCACCACGACAAGCTCAGCCGTGGCTTTGATTTGCTGATCGACGTGCTGGGCGCCGATCACGGCGGGTATGTCAAGCGGCTCAAGGCGGCGGTGTCGGCGCTGTCGGGGGGGCGCGTGCCGCTCGAGGTCAAGCTGTGCCAACTGGTCAAGCTGTGGAGGAACGGCGAGCCGTTCAAGATGTCGAAGCGCGCGGGCAATTTCGTCACCCTGCGCGACGTGGTCGACCAGGTCGGGCCGGACGTCACACGGTTTCACATGCTGACCCGCAAGAATGACGCGGCGCTGGATTTCGATTTCGCCAAGGTGCTGGAGCAATCGCGCGAAAACCCGGTCTTTTACGTGCAATACGCCCATGCGCGGGTGTGCAGCGTCATGCGCAAGGCGCGCGAGGCGGGGGTCGACGTGGATGACGCTGCGCTGGCCGCGGCCGATATGAGCGGGTTGGGGCATTCCGCCGAACTGGCGCTGGCGCGCAAGCTGGCCGAATGGCCGCGCCTTGTCGAGGTCGCGGCGCGCACCGGCGAGCCGCACAGGGTGGCGTTCTACCTTTACGATCTGGCCGGTGACTTCCACAGCCTGTGGAACCTGGGCCATGACGAACCGGCATTGCGCCTGCTGCAAGAGGGCGACACGGCCACAAGTCAAGCGAAAATTGCGCTGGCCCGGGCCACGGCCGTTGTCATTTCCGCCGGCCTTGGTATTCTTGGGGTGAAGCCGGCGGAAGAGATGCGCTGACAAAAACTGCGCCCGCCGCCGGCAGAGAGGCAGAGCAGGACGTCGCCGATGCAGGCATCGGCGACAGAAAGGCGATCATGGCGGACATGCAGGCAACGGGGCGCATGGAGGCGACCGAGGGCGGGCAGACCCTGACAAGCTGGGCGAACTGGATCGGCGCGGCGATTTCGCTGGTGCTGTTGGTTGGCGTGGTCAACTGGGGCTATCAGTTGCTGGTGCGCGACGTGCACGGCGTGCCGGTGGTGCGCGCGACCGAAGGGCCGATGCGCGTGCAACCCGACGACCCGGGCGGAAAGCCGGCCGATTACATGGGACTGGCGGTGAACAACGTGGCTGCCAAGGGCGCCGCGGAGGCGCCCGCCGATCGCCTGGTCCTGGCGCCGCCGCCGCTGAATCTGAGCGAGGAGGATGTGCCCGCCGCCGCCTTGAGCGCGGCGGAGAAAGACACCGCGGCAACGGACGTTCCCGGCGACATGGGGGCGCTGATCGACGAGTTGGTCGCCGAGGCAACCCCGCTGAGCCCGGGCGGACAGGACGACGAGGCGGAGGTCACCGCGGCCAGTGCCGCGGAGGTGGTCGATACGGCCGAGGCCGAGCCGCCGGCGGACAGCCCCGAGCCCGTGGCGGGGCTTGGGCGCTCGCTGCGCCCGCAAGTGCGGCCCGAGCAGGTCGTGGCGCGCCTTGCGGCCGCCGACGGGGCGCCTACCGCGAACGCGACAGCGGATGCCACGCCTGTCGACGTCGATCCGGCCTCCATCGCGCCGGGCACCCGGCTGGTGCAGCTTGGCGCTTTTGACAGCGACGAGGTGGCGCGCAGCGAATGGGGGCGCCTGTCGAGCCGCTTCAACGACTATCTGGCCGGCAAGAAGCGGGTGATCCAGCGTGCCGAAAGCGGCGGGCGCGTCTTCTACCGGTTGCGCGCCATGGGCTTTGCCGATCTGGCCGATGCGCGGCGGTTCTGTTCGGCGCTGGTGGCCGAGAACGCCGACTGCATCCCGGTCGTGACCCGTTGAACACGCCCGGCGCCGTCATCCTGGACCCGCTGGGCCCGCGGTTGGGGGCCGAGGAACGCGCGTTTTTCCGCCGGGCGGACCCGTTCGGGTTTATCCTGTTCGCGCGCAATATCGAGGATGGCGAACAATTGCGCGCGCTTTGCGCCGAGTTGCGTGACGCGGTCGGGCGCGAGGCCCCCATCGCCATCGACCAGGAAGGCGGTCGCGTGCAGCGCCTGCGCCCGCCGCTGGCGCGCGATTGGCCGCCGGCGCTGGCGGAGGTGGTGCGCACGGGGCGCGACTCGGGCGTGGCCATGTATCTGCGCGCGCGGCTCATCGCCGACGATCTGCGGCGCTACGGGATCGACTGCAACTGCGCCCCGCTGGCCGATGTGATCGGCCCCGAGACCCACCCTTTCCTGCGCGATCGCTGTTATGGCGATGCGCCCGGGGCGGTGGCGCTGCTGGCGCGGGCGGTGGCCGACGGGCTGCTGGCCGGTGGCGTGCTACCGGTGCTCAAGCACATCCCCGGTCACGGGCGCGCGCGCGTCGACAGCCACCGCGAACTGCCGCTGGTCACGGCGCCGCGCGAGGCGCTGGAGGGGCACGATTTCGCGCCCTTCGCGGCGCTGTCGGACCTGCCCATGGCGATGACCGCGCATGTGGTCTACCGCGCGCTCGACGATCTGCCGGCCACCTTGTCGCCGGTGGTCATCGACGCGATCCGCCGCAGCATCGGATTTGGTGGGCTGATCATGACCGACGACATCGCGATGAAGGCACTGAGCGGCACGCCCGCCAGGCTGGCGCACGCCGCCATCGCGGCGGGCTGCGACGTGGTGCTGCATTGCAACGGCACGCTGGAGGACAAGCGTGCCGTCGCGGATGCCGCCGGCCGGCTCTCGGGGGCGGCGCTGGCCCGCGCCAACGCGGCGCTGGCGGCGCGCCGAACGCCCGACGATGTTGACATCGCGGCGCTTGGCGCGCAGCTTGAGGCGCTTGAAAACGGGCGCGATCATGGTGGATGAGGCAGCTCAGGCAGACGGTTTCGACCAGGGCGGCGCGCATGGTGGCGACGTGGCGGCGCGGATGGCCGCCGAGGCGCTGATCGTCGATGTGGATGGCTTCGAGGGGCCTCTTGACCTGTTGCTGTCGCTGTCGCGCACGCAAAAGGTGGATTTGCGCCGCATCTCGATTCTTGACCTGGCGCGCCAGTATCTGGGCTTTGTCGAGCGCGCCAAGCAACTGCGCCTGGAACTGGCGGCCGACTACCTGGTGATGGCGGCGTGGCTGGCGTTTCTCAAGTCGCGGCTGCTGCTGCCGCCCGACCCGGCCGAGGACGGCCCCACGGGCGAGGAAATGGCCGCGCACCTGGCTTTTCAACTGGAACGGTTGCAGGCGATGCGCGACGCGGCGGCCAGGTTGATGGCGCGCGACAGGCTGGGGCGCGATTTTTTCGCACGCGGCCTGCCCGAGGACGTGACCCGCGTGCGCCGCGTTCGCTACACCGCGACGCTTCTGGACCTGATGCAGGCCTATGCGCGGCTGCGCACGCGCGACGAGTTTCGCCCCTACATGATGGATCGCGACGCCGTCTACACCATGGAGGAGGCGCTGGAGAGGATGCGTGGGCTGATCGGCTATTCCGGCGGGTGGACCGACATTTCGGGCTATTTGCCCGAGGGCTGGACGCAGGAGCCGGGGCGGCGGCGCTCGGCCACGGCGGCGACCTTCGCGGCGGCGCTGGAGCTGGTCAAGGAAGGCCGCGCCGAACTGCGACAGAGCGAAACGTTCGCCCCGATCGAGTTGCGCCCGAAGGAACAGGACCATGGCTGACGAAAGACAGGAGACGGAGAGCGGCGAGAGCCTGTTCGAGACGCCGCCCATGGCCGAGCAGGAACGCATGGTCGAGGCGATGCTGTTTGCCACTGCCGAGCCCGTTACCGTCGCCGAGTTGGCCACGCGCATGCCGCATGGCTGTGACCCGGCCGAGGCGCTGGCGCATCTGCGCCGCCGCTACGAGGGGCGCGGCGTGCATGTCGTGAAGGTGGGCGATGCCTGGGCAATGCGCACTGCGCCCGATCTCGGATACCTGATGCACCGCGAAACGGTGGAGACGCGCAAGCTGAGCCGCGCGGCGATCGAGACGCTGGCGATCATCGCCTATCACCAGCCCGTCACCCGCGCCGAGATCGAGGAGATCCGCGGCGTGTCGGTCAGCCGCGGCACCGTGGACCAATTGATCGAGATGGAGTGGATCCGTTTTGGCCGCCGCAAGATGACGCCGGGGCGGCCGGTGACTTTTGTCGTAACGCAAGGGTTTCTGGACCATTTCGGGCTGGAAAGCGCCCGCGATCTGCCGGGTCTGGGCGAATTGCGGTCGGCGGGGTTGCTGGACAACCGCCCGCCGCCGGGCAGCTTGCCGCAGATGGGCGAGGGCGAGGATGACGACGAGGACGGCGCCACGCCCGAAGGGCAAAGCGAGCTGTTCGAGGACTGACGCGGCGGCCCCGCGGGGTATTCCAGACATGTTTGAAATGCGATGACGCGCACCACGCGGGGTGTGCGTTACGCTTGTCTGCGCGTCCTCGGCGCTGCGCTTGTGCTCAGTCATTCCTAATAAATCGTAATGATTACGGGCGCTTGGCGGGTGTCCTGATTTGACCGTGCAGCGCCGGGCCGGGTAGTTTCGCCCGCCATGCCGGTGTGCCCGCAGCCCTTGTGCGCGCACGGGCATGCGGAGGGGAGCACAGCAACCAGCGCATGAGGCAGAGCACCTGATGATCTTGACCACCCCCGAAACGGGAAATTCGTCGCTGGGTCTGGCCATCGAGACGGTCGAGCAGCAGCTCGCCGACATGAAGGCCGACCTTGTGGCCCTGCAACGCAGGATCGCGTCGGGAGATTTCGACGCGCTCAAGGACGGCACCAGGCTTGTCGGCGAAATTCGCCAATGGCTCAAGCTTGCATTGGAAACGGAGATCAGACTTGAAGAACGCCGCAAACAACATGACGGAATCGTCAATCACTACGCCATCGACTTCGACGAGGCCCGCCGGCAGATCGGGGGCCGGCTGGATCGTCTCCGCGACGCCCGGGGTGCAGTCGGAGTTCCTCGACAGCCTGAGTAGCGGCGAGATCCTGGCGCTGCGCTACCTGTTCGAGTTCTGGGCCATGGATCACCAGTTGCCCCCCGAGGGCGACTGGTGCAGCTGGGTAGTGATGGGCGGGCGCGGCGCCGGCAAGACCCGCGCCGGCGCCGAATGGGTGCGCGCCCAGGTCGAGGGCGCGCGCCCGCTGGACCCCGGTGCGTGCAGCCGCGTCGCCCTGGTGGGCGAGACCATGGACCAGGTGCGCGACGTGATGATCTTTGGCGAAAGCGGCATCCTGGCCTGTTCGCCGCCCCACCGGCGCCCCGAGTGGCAGGCCACGCGCAAGCGGCTGATCTGGCCCAACGGTGCCACGGCGCAGGTGTTTTCGGCGCATGAGCCGGAATCGCTGCGCGGGCCGCAGTTCGATGCCGCCTGGGTGGATGAGCTGGCCAAGTGGAAACGCGCCCGCGCGACATGGGACATGCTGCAATTCGCCCTGCGACTGGGCCGGCATCCGCGCGTGTGCGTGACCACCACGCCGCGCAACGTCGGCGTGCTCAAGGAGCTTCTGGGCCGCGACAGCACGGTCATTACCCAGGCCCCTACCGAAGCCAACCGCGCCTACCTTGCGGACAGCTTTCTCGAAGAGGTGCGCGCGCGCTATGCCGGCACCCGCTTGGGCCGGCATGAACTGGACGGCGTGCTGGTGGACGAGGCCGAGGATGCCCTGTGGCGTGGTGCGATGCTGGAGGCGGCCCGCCGGGCGCTGCCCTCGGGCGAGGACGGCATGGACCGGATCGTGGTGGCGATCGACCCACCGATGAGCAGGCATGCCGGCTCGGACGCCTGCGGCATCGTGGTGGCCGGTGCGCGCACCCGCGGCCCGGTGCAGGACTGGCGCGCCTGGGTGCTGGAGGATGCCAGCCTGCGCGGTGCCAGCCCCGCGCAATGGGCCGAAGCCGCGGTTGCGGCGATGGAACGCTGGGGCGCTTCGCGGCTGGTGGCCGAGGTCAACCAGGGCGGCAACCTCGTCGAGGAGGTGATCCGCCAGGTGGCCCCATTGGCGCCGGTGACGAAGGTGCACGCCCGCCAGGGCAAGGCGGCCCGCGCCGAGCCGGTGGCCGCGCTATACGACCAGGGGCGGGTGTTTCACGCCGCCGGCGCCGAGCTGTCGGCGCTGGAAGAGCAGATGTGCGCGATGACGACGCGCGGGTTCGAGGGCCGCGGCAGCCCCGACCGGGTGGATGCGCTGGTCTGGGCGCTGCACGATCTGCTGATCGTGCCGGCGGCGAAATGGCGCGACCCGAAGCTGCGCGCGCTGTGATCGGGCGGCGTTAACGGTTTGCCGGCAATGTTCCCGGCAAGCCGCCACGCCGCGATCCGTGGCACCCAGGCAAGGCAACCGACGAGGAGCGACAAGCCAATGGTATTGGACATCTTTCGGCGCAGCACCGGGGCCGATGACAGCGCCGGCGCCCCCCAGGAGCGCAAGGCCAGCGCCACCGCCCGCGTGGTGGCGTGGCAGGGCGGCGGCCGCGTGGCGTGGAGCGCGCGCGACAGCCGCTCGCTGACGCGCACCGGCTACCTGGGCAACCCCGTGGCCTATCGCTGCGTCAAGATGATCAGCGAGGCGGCGGCGGCGCTGCCGCTGGGCGTGCAGGACGGCGAGGCGCGCTATGAACGTCATCCGCTGCTGGCGCTGATCGACCGGCCCAACCCCGCGCAGGGCAAGGCCGACCTGCTGGAGGCGCTCTACGGTCAGATCCTGCTGACCGGCGACGGCTATGTCGAGGCGGTGGGAACCGGCGACGAGGTCGGCAGCGGTCTGCCGGACGAGTTGCATGTGCTGCGTTCGGACCGGATGAGCCTGGTGCCCGGGGCCGATGGCGTATGACTACACGGTGGGCGCGCGCAAGCACCGCTTCGACGTGCGCGGCCCGGTGCCGCCGGTCTGCCATATCCGCAATTTCCACCCGCAGGACGACCACTATGGGCTTTCGCCGATGCAGGCGGCGGCGCAGGCGCTGGACGTGCACAACTCGGCCAGCCGCTGGTCGAAGGCATTGCTGGACAACGCCGCGCGGCCTTCGGGCGCGATCATTTACAAGGGCGCCGAGGGGCAGGGCACGCTGAGCGCCGATCAGTACGACCGCCTGACCGCCGAGACGGAAAGCTATCACCAGGGCGCGCGCAACGCCGGGCGGCCGATGTTGCTGGAGGGCGGGCTGGACTGGAAACCGATGGGGTTTTCGCCTGCCGACATGGAATTCCAGAAAACCAAGGACTCGGCGGCGCGCGAGATCGCGCTGACCTTCGGGGTGCCGCCGATGCTGCTGGGGATTCCGGGCGACGCCACCTATGCCAATTACCAGGAGGCCAACCGCGCCTTCTATCGTCAGACGGTGCTGCCGATGGCGGCGCGGGTGGTGGCGGGGCTGGCCGACTGGCTGACGCGACTGGCCGGCGCGCCCGAGCTGCGGATGTTTCCCGACCTAGACCAGGTGCCGGCGCTGGCGTCCGAGCGCGAGTCGCAATGGCGCCGGGTGGCGGCGGCCGATTTCCTGACCGAGGCGGAAAAGCGGCGCCTGCTGGGACTGCCGGCACGCCCGGCCCCCGAAGACGCTGCCGCGCCGGCCGGCACACCGGATTTGGAGGGCGGTGGCCGGGATGCGTGAGACGCGCCCGCCGAGGCCATACGGCTTCGAGGCGTTCGACTGCGCGCCGGCGCTGCGGCTGGAGGCGCACGAGAGGGTTTCGAAACTCCAGGTCGAGGCGCTGCAAGAGCGCGCCCGCAAGCTGGAAGAGGCGATGGAAAAGCTGGAGCGGCGCTTGTGGCTGACGGTTTACGGCGTGCTGGGGATGATCCTGGCGCAGGCGTTGCAATCGTTGCTGAACGCGACGCCCTGAGCAGGACGAAAGGAAAACGAGATGCAAGACGACACCGGTCTGGAGCGCAAGTTCTGCCGCTTCGACAAGGATCTGACAGTGAGCGACACCGCCGGCATCGCGGGCTATGCCAGCCTGTTCGGCGCCCCCGACCAAGGCGGCGACGTGGTGGCGCCGGGCGCATATGGTGCCTCGCTCAAGCGACTGGCGGGCGACGGGCGGCGGGTCAAGATGCTGTGGCAGCACGACCCGACGCAACCCATCGGCATCTGGGACGAGGTGCGCGAGGACGCCCGCGGCCTGTATGTCAGGGGCCGCATTCTCGACAGCGTCGAGAAGGGCCGCGAGGCGGCGGCGCTGATCGCCGCGGGTGCCATCGAGGGGCTGTCGATCGGGTATCGCACGCTGCGGGCGGCGCGCGGTGACGACGGGCGTCGGCTGCTCAAGGAACTGGAGCTTTGGGAAGTGTCGCTGGTGACCTTCCCGATGCTGTCCAGTGCGCGGGTGGCGGCCAAAGGCGATGCGCTGGCGATCGATGGCCTGCGCGAACTGGCGGCGATCTTTGGCGACGCCCGCCGTGACCTGGGGCGCGGCTGACGCGGCCACGGGCATCCGAAACCTCTGGAAAGGGTAGACCATGAGCAAGACCGAACCGACACGAGCCCGGGGCGGCGGAGACCCCTCCGCGCTGTCCGAACTGAGATCCGCGGTGACGGGTTTCGTAAGTGACTTCAAAGGCTTCCGGGATGACTTCGACACCAGGCTGCAACAAACCGAAGAGCGACTGACCATGCTGAACAAGAAATCCTGCACCCCCGCCCCGATGCGCCCGGCGCTGTCAGTAAATGCCGAAACCGAGCTGCCGCACCAAAAGGCGTTCGACGCCTATCTGCGCAGCGGCGACGACGACGCGCTGCGCGGCCTGGCCCCGGAAGGCAAGGCGATGTCCACCGCGGTGGCCGGCGACGGCGGCTACCTGGTGGACCCGCAGACGTCCGAGACGATCCGCGGGGTGCTGAACTCGACCGCCTCGCTGCGCGCGGTGGCCAATGTCGTCGAGGTCGAGGCGACTTCGTATGACGTGCTGGTGGACCATTCCGACGTGGGCCATGGCTGGAGCACCGAAAGCGGCGCGGTGACCGAGAGTGCGACGCCGGTGATCGACCGGATCGGCATCCCGCTGCACGAACTCAGCGCCATGCCCAAGGCCAGTCAGCGGCTGCTGGATGACAGCGCCTTCGACGTTGAGGGCTGGCTGGCCAGCCGCATCGCCGACAAGTTCACCCGCGCCGAGGCGGCGGCTTTCGTGAGCGGCGACGGCGTTGACAAGCCGACCGGCTTTCTGACCCATGCACAGGTCGACAACGACGTCTGGAGTTGGGGCAATCTTGGATACGTGCCCACCGGCGTTGACGGTGCCTTTGGCGGCCCCGATGCGATCATCGACCTGATCTATGCGCTGGGTGCGCAGTACCGGGCCGGCGCGGTGTTCGTGATGAACTCGAAAACCGCCGGGCAGATCCGCAAGATGAAGGATGCCGAGGGCCGGTTCCTTTGGACCGATGGCATGGCGGCGGGCGAGCCGGCGCGGCTGATGGGCTACAAGGTGCTGATCGCCGAGGACATGCCCGACGTCGCCAGCGGCTCGGTCGCGGTGGCCTTTGGTGATTTCTCCGCTGGGTACACGGTGGCCGAGCGCCCCGACCTGCGGGTGCTGCGCGATCCGTTCAGCGCCAAACCGCACGTTCTGTTCTACGCCACCAAGCGCGTGGGCGGCGACGTGAGCGACTTCGCCGCGATCAAGCTGCTGAAATTCGCCGTTTCCTGAGCGGCGGGGCCGTTTCCCGCCCCCCTTGCGCATTCGCGTGCGGGTGGGGGCGGGACGCGCACACCCGGCCAAGAGCGTTCCCGCGGTTGAAGGGGGGCGAAGATTTCGGAGTTTGACCCATGATGTTAGTCGAAGAGACCACCACGTCCGACGCGGGACTGCCGGTGGGGGAATTCAAGGCCCACCTGCGGCTGGGAACCGGGTTTTCCGAGGATCAGGTGCAGGACGCGCTATTGCAGAGCTTTCTGCGCGCGGCGCTGTCGGCGATCGAGGCGCGCACCGGCAAGATCCTGTTGGAGCGGGACTTCTCGTGGGTGTTGGCCGCGTGGCGCGATCCGGTCGCGCAGGCCCTGCCGGTGGCGCCGGTCACGCAGGTGCTGGAGATGGTGATCACCGACCGGCTGGGTATCGAGGCCCCGGTTTCGCCCGATGCCTGGCGGTTAGAACCCGACATGCACCGCCCGCGCCTGGTGGCCACCGAGGCCTGCCTGCCGACGGTGCCGCGCGGCGGAACCGCGCGGCTGACGTTCCGGGCCGGGTTCGGGGCTGCCTGGGGCGACATCCCGGCCGACCTGGCGCAGGCGGTGCTGTTGCTGGCGGCGCATTACTACGAATACCGAGACGAGACATCGCTGGGCCGCGGCTGCATGCCTTTCGGGGTTTCCTCGTTGATCGAACGCTACCGCACGGTGCGGCTGCTGGCGGGGCATTCACGATGAGCGCCCCGGTGCTGAACCGCGAGATGGTTCTGGAGACGCCGGTCACCATCCCCGACGGGGCAGGCGGCCATGCGGGTGGCTGGCAGGCGCTGGGCACGCTGTGGGCCGAGCTGCGCCCGCGCACCGGGCGCGATGCCGTCGGCGAGGGCGCGGCGCTGTCGCTGATGCGCTACCGCATCGTGCTGCGCGCTGCCCCCGATGGCAGCAGCATGCGCCCGCGCGCCGGCCAGCGGCTACGCCTCGGCGCACGGCGGTTTCGCATCCAGGCGGTGGCCGAATTCGACGCGCGTGCGCGTTACCTGGAATGCTTCGCTCAAGAGGAGGAGGCGACATGAGCTATGGCATGTCGGCGGCCCTGCAACGGGCGGTTTACCAACGGCTGACGGCCGACCCGGCGGTGTCGGCGGCCGCGCCCGGCGCAGTATTCGACGCGCCCCCCCGAGGGGCCGTTGCCCGAGACCTATGTCAGCCTCGGCCCCGAGCAGGTTCGCGACCGATCCGACAAGATCGGGCGCGGTGCGGCGCATGATTTCACCGTCTCGGTGGTGACGGCCGCGGCCGGGTTCGAGGTGGCCAAGGCGCTGGCCGGCGCGGTGAGCGACGCGTTGCTGGAGGCCGACATGGTGCTGGCACGCGGACGGCTGGTGGGGCTCGATTTCCTTCAAACCAAGGCCGAGCGTGCCGCGCGCGGGCGGCTCAGGCGGATCGACCTGCGCTTTCGCGCGCGAGTGGACGACAACCAATTGTGACAAGCGGAGTAAGCGACATGGCAACACAGAATGGCAGGGATCTGTTGATCAAGGTGGATCTGACCGGCGACGGCCAGTTCCAGACGGTGGCGGGTCTGCGCGCCACGCGCCTGAGCTTCAACGCCGAGCGCGTCGACGTCACCAGCCTGGAATCCGCGGGCGGCTGGCGCGAGTTGCTGGCCGGGGCGGGCGTGAAATCGGCCGAGATCACCGGCTCGGGCGTGTTTCGCGACGCTGCCACCGACGAACGCGCGCGGCAGATATTCTTCGATGGTGAAGTGCCGGATTTCCAGGTGGTGATCCCCGATTTCGGCATCATTGCCGGGCCGTTCCAGATCGGGGCGATCGAATACGCCGGCAGTCACAACGGCGAGGCCACCTACGAGCTGTCGCTGGCTTCGGCCGGGGCGCTTAGCTTTACGGCGGTGTGAGCATGGCCAACCCCTATGCAGGCGAGGTGGCGCTGGTCATCGACGGCGAGCGCCATGTGCTGAAGCTGACCCTCGGCGCGCTGGCCGAGCTGGAAACGGTGCTGGGGGCCGACACCCTGATGGCGCTGGCCGAACGGTTCGAAGCGGGCCGCTTTTGCAGCCGCGACATCATCGCGGTGCTGGTCGCGGGGCTGCGCGGCGGCGGCTGGGCGGGGCAGGTGGCAGACCTGACCTGTGCCGAGGTCGACGGCGGCCCGATGGCGGCGGCGCGCGCGGCGGCGCAGCTTCTGGCGCGGGCCTTCGCGTTGCCCGACGAGGCCGCCGGGTGAGCCGCATCGACTGGCCGGTGCTGATGCGCGCGGGGTTGCGTCGGTTGGGCCTTGCGCCGGCGCAGTTCTGGGCGCTGACCCCGGCCGAGCTGATGCTGATGCTCGGCCACGGCGGGGCAGCGGCGCCATTGGGGCGCGTGCGGCTGGCGGAAATGATGCGCGACTGGCCCGATCCGGGCGGCGCGGGTGCAGAGGTTGAAAAGCAAGAGGGCGATCATGGCGGCGGATGAACAGATGGGCGCGCTGGACGAACAGATCGACGCGCTGGAAGGCACGATGAGCGCGGCGGCGGATGTGGCCGGGGTGTTCGACGACGAGCTTCGGCGGATGCGCGGCGCGTTGGCCGATACCGGCCGCGACCTGGCGACGGTCGAGCGCGGGTTCAGCCGTGGGCTGCGACGCGCCTTCGACGGCGTGGCTTTTGACGGGGTGAAGCTGTCGGACGCGCTGAGCGGTCTGGCGCGCACCATGGCTGACACTGCCTATTCGGCGGCGGTGCGTCCGGTGTCGCGGCATCTGGGCGGCCTGCTGGCCGAGGGCGTGGGCCGCGCGGTCAGCGGCATCCTGCCCTTCGGCGACGGTGCGGGGTTCGCGCAGGGCCGCGTCATGCCCTTTGCCACCGGCGGCGTGGTCAGCGGGCCGGTGGCGTTTCCGATGCGCGGCGGCACCGGGCTGATGGGCGAGGCGGGCGCCGAGGCGATCATGCCGCTGGCACGCGGCCCCGACGGCAAGCTGGGCGTGCGCGCGGGCAGTGGCAGTGGCGGCCGCCCGGTGCAGGTGGTCATGAATATCTCGACCCCCGACGTCGAGGGCTTTCGCCGCTCGCAAAGCCAGATTGCCGCGCAGATGGGCCGTGCCATCGCGCGCGGACAACGCAACCGCTAAGCAGGAGGGCGAGCGATGAGCTTTCACGAAGTCCGGTTTCCCGCCAACCTGAGCTTCGGCTCGCTGGGCGGGCCTGAGCGGCGCACCGACGTGGTGACGCTGGCCAACGGGTTCGAAGAGCGCAACACCCCTTGGGCGCATTCGCGCCGACGCTATGATGCCGGGCTGGGGATGCGATCTCTGGACGATGTGGCGGCGCTGATCGCCTTTTTCGAAGCGCGCCGCGGGCAGATGTTCGGCTTTCGCTGGAAGGACTGGGCCGACTACAAATCATGCGCGCCCTCGGCCACGCCCGCCCATGACGACCAGGTGATCGGGCAGGGCGACGGGACGCGGCGCGAGTTCGCGCTGATCAAGAGCTATATCTCCGGCGACCAGAGCTATGCGCGCCCGATTACCAAGCCGGTGCGCGGCACCGTGCGGGTGGGTATCGAGGGCGACGAGATGCACGAGGGCGTGCATTACAGCGTCGATACCGCGCGCGGTATGGTCAGCTTATCCGATGTGCCGGGCCCGGGCCGGCAGGTGACGGCGGGGTACGAATTCGACGTGCCGGTGCGGTTCGATACTGACCGAATCGCCACGTCGGTGGCCAGTTTCCAGGCCGGCGAGGTGCCGGACGTGCCGGTGGTGGAGGTGCGGGTATGATCGGGGAACAATTGCAGGCCCACCTGGACAGCGGCGCGACGACGCTGTGCCGGGCTTGGGCGATCACGCGCAATGACGGGGTGACGCTGGGCTTTACCGATCACGACCTGCCGCTCTTTTTCGAAGGCATCACTTTCAGCGCGTCGGCCGGGCTGAGTACGTCGCATACCGTTCAGGGCACCGGCCTGGCGGTGGACAACGCCGAGGCCGCGGGCGCGCTAAGCGACGCGGGCGTCACGGCCGCCGATATCGAGGCGGGCCGCTACGACGGTGCCGAGCTGCGCGCATGGCTGGTCAACTGGGCAGTGCCCGAACAGCGGGTGATGCAGTTTCGCGGCCGCTTGGGCGAATTGCGCCGGTCGGGCGGGGCCTTTACCGCCGAGCTGCGCGGCCTGACCGAGGCACTGAACCGGCCGCTGGGACGGATCTACCAGAAACCCTGCACCGCTGTGCTGGGCGACGCGGCCTGCGGGGTCGAGCTGTCGGCGCCGGGTTATGCGGCCGAGGCGGTGCTGGTCGCGGTCGCGCAGGCGCGGGTGTTGCACCTGCCACCGCTGTCGGGGTTTTCGCCGGGGTGGTTCAATCGCGGGGTGCTGACGATACTGGACGGCGCTGCGCAGGGATTGCGTGCGATGGTCAAGCGCGACCGCATCCGCGATGCGGATGGCGCGCGCGAGATCACGCTGTGGGCGCCGCTGGGGGCGGTGCCGGCGCCGGGCGACCGGGTGGGCGTGCAGGCGGGGTGCGACAAGCGGTTCGACACCTGCCGTTTCAAGTTCGGCAATGCGGCGAACTACCAGGGGTTTCCCGACATTCCCGGCACCGACTGGTTGACGGCCGTGCCCGCGACCATCGGCGAGACCGGCGGCGGGAGTCGCCGATGAGCCGGGCTGCAACCCCCGGCGCGCAGGAGGTGTGCGGGCATGTGAGCGGCGCGCAGGTGGTGTGCGCGGCGCGCGGCTGGATCGGCACGCCCTACCGGCACCAGGCCTCGTGCCGCGGCGCGGGGGCCGATTGCCTGGGGCTGCTGCGCGGTATCTGGCGCGAGCTTTTCGGGCCCGAGCCACTGCCGGTACCCGCCTACAGCCGCGACTGGTCCGAGCCGCAGGGCGACGAGCGGCTGTGGCGCGCCGCGACCGAAGTGCTGGTTGCGGTGGAGCCGGGCGCGCCCTGGCAGCCCGGTGACGTGCTCTTGTTTCGGATGCGTGCCGGGGCGGTGGCCAAGCACCTGGGTATCGCGGGCGTGGCCGGCGCCGCGGCGACATTCATCCATGCCTATAGCGGGCACGGCGTGGTGGAAAGCCCGCTGAGCGCGCCCTGGCGGCGCCGCGTGGTAGCGCGATTTGCCTTTCCCGATACAACCCCACAGGAGGTTCGCTGATGGCGACGATCGTATTCTCTGCCGCCGGTGCGGCACTGGGCGGCAGCGTCGGCGGCACTGCGCTGGGCCTGTCGATGACGGCCGTGGGCCGCTTTGCCGGCGCGACGCTGGGCCGGGCGCTCGACCAGCGGCTGCTGGGGGCGGGCGCCGAGCCGGTCGAGACCGGCCGGGTGGAGCGATTCCGCCTCACCGGCGCGGGCGAGGGCGATGCGGTGGCGCAGCTTCACGGGCGGATGCGGCTGGGCGGGCAGGTGATCTGGGCCAGCCGGTTCACCGAAGCCGTGCGCACAAGCGGCGGTGGCAAGGGGACCGCCCCGCGCCCCGGGACGCGCAGCTACAGCTATACCGTCAGCCTGGCCGTGGCGCTGTGCGCGGGTCCGGTCGGCGGCGTCACGCGCATCTGGGCCGATGGTACCGAACTGGCGCCCGAGGATCTGAACATGCGCATCTATACCGGCACGCGCGACCAGGCACCCGACCCCCTGATCGAGGCGGTCGAGGGCGCGGGCGCCGTGCCCGCCTACCGTGGCACGGCCTACGTGGTGATGGAGGCGATGGCGCTGGAACGCTTCGGCAACCGGGTGCCGCAGTTTTCCTTCGAGGTGGTGCGCCACGGCGCCACCGCTGCCGGGGCGGTGCCCGAGGCGGGGCAACTGGTGCGCGGAGTGGCGATGATCCCGGGTACCGGCGAATACGCGCTGGCGACGACGCCGGTGAGCTACGATCACGGCCCCGGCGCGCGGGTAAGCGCCAACGTGCATACCCCCTCGGGGCAGACCGATTTCGCCACCTCGGTGGCGCGACTGGAGTCCGAGGCGCCGGGCTGCGCGGCGGTGTCGCTGGTGCTGGGCTGGTTCGGCGACGATTTGCGCTGCGACCAATGCACGCTGCGCCCCAAGGTCGAACACCACGACGCGGACGGTGCCGAGATGCCCTGGCGCGTGGCCGGGTTGACCCGTGCCGGCGCGGCGCGCGTGCCGCGCGATGAAGACGGCCGCCCGGTCTATGGCGGCACGCCGGCCGATGCCGCTACAATCGAGGCCCTGCGCCACCTGGCCGCGCAGGGCAAGGCGGTAATGGTGTATCCCTTCATCCTGATGGATCAGATGCCGGGAAACGGCCTGCCCGACCCGTGGAGCGACGCGCCGGACCAGCCGCACCTGCCCTGGCGCGGCCGGATTACCGCCGACATCGCGCCCGGCCGCGACGGCAGCTCCGATGGCACCGCCGCCTTGGACGCGCAGGTGGCGGCCTTCTTCGGCACCGCGCAGGCATCGGATTTCACAGTCACCGATGGCGCGGTCGGCTATCACGGCCCCGACGAATGGCGCTACAACCGGTTCATCCTGCACCAGGCGGCGTTGTGCGCGGCTGCCGGCGGCGTCGATGCGTTCTGTATCGGGTCGGAAATGAAGGCATTGACGCGGTTGCGCGGTGCCAACGGACGCTTTCCGGCGGTCGAGGCGCTGATCGCGCTGGCCGCCGAGGTGCGCGCCATCCTTGGCCCCCATGTGCGCATCGGCTATGCCGCCGACTGGAGCGAATACGCGGGCTTCAGCCCGCGAGAGGCCCCCGGCGACCGCTATTTCCACCTCGACGCGCTATGGGCCAATGCCAACGTGGATTTCGTCGGCATCGACAATTACATGCCGCTCAGCGATTGGCGCGACTGCGACGATCACCTGGATGCGCGTGACTGGCCGGCAATCCATGATCTTGACTACCTGCGCGCCAATATCGAGGGCGGCGAGGGCCATGACTGGTTCTACCACTCGCCCGAGGCGCGCGCGGCGCAGATTCGCACCCCGATCACCGACGGTGCCCATGATGAGCCCTGGATCTGGCGCGCCAAGGATATCCGCAACTGGTGGTCGCGCCCTCATCACGACCGTGTCGGCGGCGCTCGCCAGCCGGCGCCAACGCCGTGGGTGCCGGGCTCGAAACCGGTCTGGTTCACCGAACTGGGTTGTGCCGCCGTGGACAAGGGCACCAACCAGCCCAACAAGTTCTTCGATCCGAAATCCTCCGAGTCCGCGCTGCCGCATCATTCGGACGGGCGCCGCGACGAACTCATCCAGATGCAGTATCTGCGCGCCATGCTCAGCTATTGGCAGGCGTCCGAAAACAACCCGCTGTCGGACGAATACGGCGGGCCGATGGTGGATATGGACCGCGCTTTCGTCTGGGCGTGGGACGCGCGCCCCTGGCCCGAATTTCCCGCCCGCGCCGACACCTGGGGCGACGCCGACAACCACGCGCGCGGACACTGGGTGACGGGGCGGCTGTCGCATCGTGCGCTGTCGGGCGTGGTGGCCGAAATCTGCCGCGGCGCGGGGCTTGGCGCGGTCGATGTGTCGGCGCTCTACGGGCTGGTGCGCGGCTACACAGTGGATAGCGTCGATGCGGCGCGTGCGGCCTTGCAGCCCCTGATGACGGTGCACGGGTTCGACGCGGTCGAGCGCGAAGGCGTGCTGCGCTTTGTCAGCCGTGGCGGGCACCGCGACCGGCAATTGGGCGAAGAAGATCTGGTGCGCAGCGATGAAATCGGCGGCCTGGTGGAACAGACCCGCGCCCCCGAGGCCGAAACGGCAGGTCGTGTGCGGCTGACATTCGTCGAGGCGGGCGGCGATCACGCCGTGGCGGCCGAAGAGGCGATCCTGCCCGAGGATGCCACCCATGCCGTGGCTGCCTCGGAAATACCGATGGCGCTGACACGGGCCGAGGCGCGCGTGGTCGCCGAACGCTGGCTTGCGGAGGCGCGGGTGGCGCGTGAAGGGCTGCGCCTGGCGCTGCCGCCGTCGCGGCTTGCAGTGGGCGCCGGCGATGTGATCGCGCCCGAGGGGCAGCAGGGGCTCTACCGGGTGGACCGGGTCGAACAGGGCGCGGCGCAACTCATCGACGCGGTGCGCATCGACCCGTCGGTTCATGACGCCGCGCCTGCCGATGACGTGCCGGTGCAACTGGCGGCATTCGCCGCGCCGGTACCGGTTCTGCCGGTGTTCATGGATCTGCCACTGATCACCGGCGACGAAGTGCCCCACGCCCCGCATGTCGCCGCCGTGGCGCGCCCTTGGCCCGGCGCGGTGTCGGTCTACGCTGCGCCGACGGATGCCGACTATGCGCTCGACACGGTGCTGGAACGTTCCGCCAGCTTCGGGGTGACACAATCGGGGCTTGCGGCGGCGCGCCCCGGCCTGATGGATCGTGGCGCGGCGGTGCAGGTGCGCATGCACGGCGGAACGCTCGACAATGTCGCCGGCGGCGCGCTTCTGGCCGGCGGTAACCTCGCCGCGATCGGCGACGGCAGCGCCGATGGCTGGGAGGTGATACAGTTCGCCGAGGCCGAGCTGATCGCCGCCGACACCTATATCCTTCGTGGGCTGTTGCGCGGGCAGGCGGGCAGCGACGGTGTGATGCCGCCAATCTGGCTACCCGGCGCGCAGTTTGTACTGCTCGACGGGGCGCCGGAACAGATCGGACTCGCTGCGGCAGAACGCGGTTTGGCGCGCCACTACCGCATCGGGCCCGCACGGCGGGGCGTCGACGACCCCAGCTATGACCACCAGGTGTTGGCGTTCGAAGGTATCGGCCTGCGTCCCTACCGGCCGGCGCACCTGCGGGCGGTCGACGACGGCGCGGCGCTGGCGCTTAGCTGGGTGCGGCGTACCCGCGTGGACGGTGACAGCTGGGACGGCCCCGACGTGCCGCTGGGCGAGGAGAGCGAGCGCTACCTGCTGCGGGTGCTGCGCGATGGCAAGCTGCTGCGCGAGGTTTCGCTGGAGGCGCCGGGCTGGGTCTACGACGCCTCAACGCGCGCCGACGATGGCACCCAGGCCGGCAGCGCGCCGTTCCGCATCGCGGTCGCGCAGGTCTCGGCGCGGGTTGGGCCGGGTTACTTCGCCGTGCGCGATATCCCGGGGTAGGCCTGCGCTGCAAACGCCCCGGGGCATGTCCGACCGGAAGATGCACGCAGCCACGAAACCCAACGCACGTTGCTTCATCTTTCCCAAAATACTCCCGCCGGAGGCTCCCGTCGGCGCGGTTCGCGCCACGGCGGGGTGCTCACCCCGCGGCGCAGCTTATGCAGCGCGGGGCGGCCGGGTCGAGCTCAAGCCGCCTCGGCGCGATCGGCTCGCCGCAATCCATGCAATGGCCATACTCGCCCTCGTCCAGGCGTACCAGCGCGGCGCGCAGGCGGCGCGTCTCGCCGTCGCGGCGAGTCTGCGCAGCCTTGGACATCGCCTGCATCTGCAAAGCGTCCATACGGCTGAGCCGGCCGGTGGCCTGCTGATCGAGGGTGACCACCTGCTGGCCCTGGGCACCGAGGTCGTCGCCCTCCTGCAACGCGGCCAGGCGCGCCTCGATCAGGGCGCGGAACCGGTCGGCTGATTCGTTGTCCATGGCGCACACCTCTTCGTGACGGGCTTTGCATTTTCGTCGCGCGGGTCTATCTGCTAGACTTGTCGCAGTTGCAGCAGGGGATCAAGCACCGCCATGGCCAAAACACACGCGAACCTGTCGGAAATCGACCCGGTCTGGGACCGTATCCTGACCGAAGCCGAGGCGGCCGTCGCCGACGAACCCCTGCTGGGCGGCATGATCCATTCGTGCATCCTGCATCACGGCGCAATCGATCGCGCCCTGGCTTACCGCAACGCGATGAAGCTGGCCTCGGGCGAGATGAGCGAGCAGTTGATTCGCGAGATCTGCGATGCGGCCTATGCCAGCGAACCGGCGCTGGCGATGGCGGCGCGTGCCGATATCGTGGCGGTTTACGAGCGTGACCCGGCCTGCCACCGGTTCCTTCAGCCGCTCTTGTTCTTCAAGGGGTTCCAGGCCGTGCAGGCGTATCGTGTCGCGCATTGGCTGTGGCGGCAGGGCCGCCGCGACATGGCCTACTTTTTCCAGATGCGAGTGTCCGAGACGTTTGGCGTCGATATCCATCCCGCCGCCCGGATCGGGCAGGGGATCATGATTGATCACGCCCATTCGATCGTCATCGGCGAAACGGCGGTGGTCGGCGACAACGTCTCGATGCTGCACTCGGTTACCCTGGGCGGTACCGGCAAGGATGAAGAGGATCGCCACCCCAAGATCGGCGACGGCGTGCTGATCGGTGCCGGGGCCAAGGTGCTGGGCAATATCAGCATCGGCCGCTGCTCGCGCATCGCTGCCGGGTCGGTGGTGCTGCATGACGTGCCCGAGAAATCCACCGTCGCCGGCGTGCCGGCCAAGGTGGTGGGCGAGGCCGGCTGCGCGCAGCCCTCGGTCACCATGGATCAGCTATTGGGCACCAAGGGCTGAACGCCGGCGCGGCGTGGTCACGGCAGTTTGCCGATCAGGCGACCAATCACGGCGTCGAGGCTGTCCAGCTTCTCGAACCGGCTTGTAGGCACACGGCGCAGGGCGTTGCGCGCGGCCTTGGCGCCCGTGCTGTCCGCCTTGGTGTGCCGCGCCGCCGGACAATCATCTATGGGCGGCAATGCCGAATCCGGGGACGTTCCCCCGAACCAGAGATAGTGGCGCGCCTCCAGGTCGTCGTCCACCACGATGGCAATGACACAGCCCGCCGGGCGCGCGGCAAGGCGCAGGCCAATGTCGAAATGCCGCCGCTTGCCCCCGACGCGCAGCGCCTTGAACTGGATATGCCGGGTAATTGCGCCGCGCGTGACAACCAGGTCATAGCCGCCGCTGTCGAACTCGCTGCGCAGCACCTCGACGTCGTATGCGCCCGCTTGCCAGCATCGTTGCAACAGGCGCCCGACGAAGAGATGCTCCAGTATGATTTCCCGAAGCACCGAATGCCGGGAATGCGCGGATGCCATCAGGCCAGCATCAGCATCGGGTTTTCCAGGTTCTTCACGATCTGCTGGAGCAGTTTGGCGCCGAGCGCGCCGTCGATGACGCGGTGATCGACGCTCAGCGTCACGCTCATTACCGTGGCGGTTGTCACTTCGCCATCCTTCCCGACCACCGGTTTCCTGACGCCCGCGCCCACGGCCAGGATGGCGCCGTGCGGGGGGTTGATGACGGCGTCGAAATTGTCGATCCCGTACATCCCGAGGTTGGAAATGGCGAAACTGCCGCCCTGGTATTCGCCCGGCGCCAGCTTGCGGTCGCGGGCGCGGGTGGCGAGGTCTTTCATCTCGGCCGACAATGCCGAGAGCGATTTCATCTCGGCATCCTTGAGAACGGGCGTGAACAGCCCGCCCTCGACGGCTACGGCCACCGCCACGTCGGACGGCTTCAGCCGCAGGATACGGTCGCCGGCCCAGACGGCGTTGGCGTCGGGCACGGCCTGAAGCGCCAGCGCGCAGGCCTTGATGATGAAGTCATTGACGCTGAGCTTCACGCCGCGCGCCTGGAGCTGCTTGTTGAGATCGGCGCGGAACGACATCAGCGCGTCCATGCGGATATCGCGGCGCAGGTAGAAATGCGGGATCGTCTGCTTGGCCTCGGTCAGGCGGGCGGCAACGATCTTGCGCATACCGTCGAGCTTGATTTCCTCGGTTTCGCGGTCCGCGTAAAGCGCCTTGACGGTTTCCGCATCGGGCCCCGCGGGGGCGGCACCCGCTGCCGGTGCGGGCGCCTTTTCGGCACGAGGTCCCGGCTCGGGGGCCGGGACGGATGTGGCGGCTGCCTTGGCATCCACCACATCCGCCTTGACGATCCGACCACGCGGACCCGAGCCGGTCACCTGCGTCAGGTCCAGCCCCTTTTGCGCCGCGATCCGGCGCGCCAGCGGCGAGGCGAAAACCCGCTCTCCCTTCTCGTCGGTCGGCGCGGCGGGGGCCTTGGCGGGGGCGTCAGCCGAGGCATCGCCGCCCTTCTCGGCCTTGGGCGCGGCCGGTTTGGCCCCGTCATCGGGGGTCTTTTCCTTGGCCTTTTCATCCGTCCTGGTCTTGGGCGCAGGCTTGGCGCTGTCGATGTCGGAGGCATCCTCGCCCTCCTCCAGCAACACCGCGATGGGGGTGTTGACCTTGACGCCTTCGGTGCCCGCCTCGATCAGGATCTTGCCGATGGTGCCCTCGTCGGCGGCCTCGAATTCCATCGTGGCCTTGTCGGTCTCGATCTCGGCCAGCAGATCGCCCGAGGCGACCTCGTCGCCTTCCTTGACCAGCCATTTGGCAAGCGTGCCTTCTTCCATGGTGGGCGACAGCGCGGGCATGAGAATTTCGGTCGGCATCGCGTCTGTCTCCTTACCGGTAGGTCACTTGGCGCACGGCATCCAGCACCTCGTCGACCGAGGTCAGCGCCAGCTTTTCGAGGTTGGCGGCATAGGGCATCGGCACGTCCTTGCCGGTGCAGTTGATCACCGGCGCATCGAGGTGGTCGAAAGCCTGCTCCATGATCACCGCCGAGATGTGGTTGCCGATCGAGGCGACGGGCCAGCCTTCCTCGACCGTCACGCAGCGGTTGGTCTTGCGCACCGAGGCCAGCACCGTGTCGGTGTCCATCGGGCGCAGGGTGCGCAGGTTGATGACCTCGGCTGAAATGCCGTCCTCGGCCAGCTTTTCGGCCGCTTCCATCGCGTAGGTCATGCCGATGCCGAAGGAAACGATGGTCACGTCGTCGCCGGCACGTTCGATCCGCGCCTTGCCGAAGGGCAGGGTGAAATCGTCGATATCGGGCACGTCGAAGCTCTTGCCATAGAGGATTTCGTTTTCGAGAAAGATCACCGGGTTGGGGTCGCGCACCGCCGATTTCAACAACCCCTTGGCATCACTGGCCGAGTAGGGCACGGCGACCTTGAGGCCGGGGATGTGCGCATACCACGCGGCGTAGCACTGGCTGTGCTGGGCGCCGACGCGGGCGGCGGCACCGTTGGGGCCGCGGAATACCATCGGTGCGCCCATCTGGCCGCCCGACATGTACAGCGTCTTGGCGGCCGAATTGATGATCTGGTCGATTGCCTGCATGGCGAAGTTGAAGGTCATGAACTCGACAATCGGCTTGAGCCCGCCGAAGGCCGCGCCGACGCCGATGCCGGCGAAGCCGTGTTCGGTGATCGGCGTGTCGATCACGCGCCTGGCGCCGAAACGGTCCAGCAGCCCCTGGGTGATCTTGTAGGCGCCCTCGTATTCGGCGACTTCCTCGCCCATCAGGAACACGTCGTCGTCGCGCTCCATTTCCTCGGCGATGGCGGCGTTGAGGGCTTCGCGCACCGTCGTCGACTTCATCGGCGTGTCTTCGGGCCAATCCGGTTCCTGTTCCGGGGCGGGTTCGGGCGCGGCGGCGCGGGCCGGGGCCTTTTGTGCCTCACCGTCTTGTTCGGATTCGACTGTATCATCATCATCATCATCATCATCATCATCATCATCGCCATCGCCATCGCCATCGCCATCGCCATCGCCATCGGCTTTCGGCGCAGGCTTGGCGCTGTCGATGTCGGAGGCATCCTCGCCCTCCTCCAGCAACACCGCGATTGGGGTGTTGACCTTGACGCCTTCGGTGCCCGCCTCGATCAGGATCTTGCCGATGGTGCCCTCGTCGGCGGCCTCGAATTCCATCGTGGCCTTGTCGGTCTCGATCTCGGCCAGCAGGTCGCCCGCGGACACGGTATCGCCCTCTTTCACCAGCCATTTGGCAAGCGTGCCTTCTTCCATGGTGGGCGACAGCGCGGGCATGAGAATTTCTGTTGGCATTGTTCGATCTCTCCCTTACGCGTCCTGCGGCACTTCGGCGGCGTAGATATCCGTCCACAACTCGGCCTCGTCCGGTTCAGAGCTGTCCTTCGCGAACTCGGCCGCATCATTGACGATGCCCTTGATTTCCTTGTCGATGGCCTTGAGATCATCCTCGGTCGCGTGCTTGCCCGAAAGCAGCAATTCGCGCACATGTTCGATGGCGTCCTTCTCGTCGCGCATCTTCTGGACTTCCTCGCGGGTGCGGTATTTCGCCGGGTCGCTCATCGAATGGCCGCGATAGCGGTAAGTCTTGACCTCGAGGATATACGGCCCCTTGCCGGACCGGCAGTGCGCCACGGCCTTGTCGCCGGCGGCCTTGACCGCCAGCACGTCCATGCCGTCGACCGCCTCGCCGGGGATGCCGAACGCCCCGCCGCGGGTGTGGATCTCGGGGGAGGAGGTCGAGCGCTCCTGCGATGTGCCCATGGCGTACTGGTTGTTCTCGATCACGAAGACCACGGGCAAATCCCACAGCGCGGCCATGTTGAAGGTCTCGTAGACCTGGCCCTGGTTGGCGGCGCCATCGCCGAAATAGGTGAAAGTCACCCGGTCGGTACCGCGGTACTTGTCGGCGAAGGCCAGCCCCGCGCCGAGCGGCACGTTGGCGCCGACGATGCCGTGGCCGCCGTAGAAATCCTTTTCCTTGGAAAACATGTGCATCGAGCCGCCCTTGCCGTGCGAATACCCGCCCTCGCGGCCGGTCAGCTCGGCCATCACGCCCTCGGGTTTCATCCCGCAGGCCAGCATGTGGCCGTGGTCGCGGTAGGTAGTGATGCGCTTGTCGCCCTCTTCCGCGGCGGCTTCCAGCCCCACGACGACGGCTTCCTGCCCGATGTAGAGGTGACAGAACCCGCCGATCAGCCCCATGCCGTATAGCTGGCCGGCCTTTTCCTCGAATCGCCGGATCAGCAGCATGTCGCGGTAATAGCGTTTCAATTCCTCGGCAGAAACATTTGGTTTCTTTTGGGTTTTTCTGGCTGCCATACGGCCTCACCTCCCATGGGTGTGAATAGTTTAGCGTTAAACCATCGATACCCTAGCATGTGCATCGGGGCGAGAGCAAAGTGTATGGCAGGGCCGGCGCGCAGGCGCCGGGGCACGGGCGCGAAAGATGGCGCGCATTCAGCGCACGACGATCTCGTCGGCGCGGATCACGCCCAGCACGTCGCGCGCCTGTTCGTCCAGCAGGTCGAGGTCGAGATACTCGTCCGACAGCCGCCGGGTGAGGTTTTCCATCCGCGCCACGTCGGCCTGCAGGCGGTCGAGCTCGGCGCGCAGGGTTTCGGCCTGCGCCGCGATCTCGGCGCGGCGGAACAGGCCGTGATCGCCGCGCACGGCGGCGAAGGTGAAGTAGCTGCCCATCATCGTGGCCAGCGCCACGATCACCAGCATGCCAATGGCCGGACGTCTGCGCGATCCCATGTCTCTGCCTCGCCGATAGGCCGGGTTCGCCCCGGTCTCGCGACACAATGGCACAGCGCGCCGATATTGTGAATCCCCGTTTTTTCATGGCGCGGCGGGGTGTCGTCGCGTCACACTGGATCGGCAGGCATGGCGCTGGCATCATTGGCCCCAGCCAGGGGAGGGTTCGCAGATGACACGTACTGTACCGATATCGGAGCTTGCCACGCACGAGGTTGAAAACCAGCCCGAGCCGCGCAGCGGCGACATCTCGCTGTGGGACGGGGATGCGGTGCTGCACGCCGAGGTTGCGCGCGCCGGCGCCGATGCGTCCGCTCTGGGCGCCGCGGGTGCCGCCTTCGGCACCGCGCAGGCCCGTTTCGATGCCGAGGAGGCGCGCCGCGATCCGCCGCGGCTGGTGCCGTTCGACCGCGCCGGCCGGCGCATCGACGAGGTGCATTACAACCCCGGCTACCACGCGATCATGGCGCTGGGGCTGGGTCACGGCTACGCCGCCGCCGCCTGGGACGAAGGCGGCAACGCCCGCCCCGGCGGGCACGCCACCCATGCGGCGCTGTCCTACATGCTCAGCCAGGTCGAGCCGGGCGCCTGCTGCCCGATGACGATGACCTATGCCGGGGTGCCGGCGCTGGCCGCCGATGCCGGGCTGGCGGCGCAATGGCGCGCGCCGCTGCTGTCGCGCAGCTACGACCCGGCGGTGGCGCCCGTCGCTGCCAAGAGCGGCGCCACCATCGGCATGGCGATGACCGAGAAACAGGGCGGGTCGGACGTGCGCGCCAACACCACCCGCGCTGTGCGCGACGGCGACGCCTACCGGCTGACCGGTCACAAGTGGTTCTGCTCGGCCCCGATGTCGGATGCGTTCCTGACCCTGGCGCAGGCCGAGGGCGGGCTGAGCTGTTTCCTGGTGCCGCGCTGGCTGGAGGGCGGGCGCAACCGCATCCATCTGCAACGGCTCAAGGACAAGCTGGGAAACCGCGCCAACGCATCGACCGAGATCGAATACAACGGCGCGCTGGCCTTTCGGTTGGGCGACGAGGGCGCCGGCGTCAAGACCATCATCGAGATGGTCCACCACACCCGCCTGGATACCGCCGTCGCGCCGGCGGGGTTGATGCGTGCGGCGCTGTCCGAGGCCACCTGGTGGGTCGCCGGGCGCAGCGCCTTTCAGCGCCGGCTGATCGACCAGCCGCTGATGCGCGCGGTGATGGCCGACCTGGCGCTGGAATGGGAAAGCGCGCTGGCACTGGCGATGGGGGCGGCGCGCGCCTTCGACGACGACAGCGAGAGCGGCCGCGCATTCGCCCGCATCGCGGTGGCTCTGGCCAAGTACCTCAACAACAAGCGCGCGCCGGCGATGATCTACGAGGCGCTCGAAGCCCTGGGCGGCATGGGCTATGTCGAGGAAACACCGATGCCGATGCTCTACCGCGAGGCCCCGCTCAACGGCATATGGGAGGGCTCGGGCAACGTGATCTGCCTGGATATCCTGCGCACGCTGGCGCGGGCGCCGCTGTCGGTCGAGACGCTGCGCGCGCAACTGGACGCGGTGCGCGGCGTTGATGCGCGCTATGACGCGGCGCTCGCGGCGCATTTCGACCGCTGGCCGGCCCTGCCGCCCGAGGCCGAGGCGCGCTGGTACGCCGAATCGCTGGCGCATCTGCTGGCCGCGTCCTTCCTGATCGAGGGCGCGCCGGCGGCGGTGGCCGACGGCTATGTCGCCACCCGCGTCGCCGGGCATCGCGGTGCGACCATCGGTGCGGTGGCGGGCCTGGATTTCGACGCCATCCTGGCGCGGGTCGGCGTGACCGGCGGTTGAACAGGGGCGAAGACTGCATAGGTCCGGGGTGACGTTGTAGAGGTGAAGGATTTTTCATGACCGATCGAAAAACGAGTATCGACAACCTGCAAACCGCCCTGTCGATGGAACTGACGGCGGTGCACCAGTATCTGCTGCATGCCCACACGCTCGAAGACTGGGGTATCGACAAGCTGGCCACCAGGATGCGCGCCGAGATGCATGAGGAACTGGGTCATGCCGGTGCCTTCATCGACCGCATCCTATTCCTCGGCGGCACGCCGAAGCTGGAGGCGACCAGGGCCCCGGAGATGGCCGAAAGCCTGAAGGCATTGTTCGAGGCCGACCGGGACGAGGAAAAAGGCGCCATCGCCTTCTACACCCGCGCCGCACGCGAGGCGTTCGAGAGCGACGATATCGGCACCCGCGCGTTGTTCGAACAAACCGTGCAGGACGAGGAAGGCCACTGGGAATGGCTGGACTTGCAGCTCGACCTGCTGCGCAGAATGGGCGAGCCGGCGTTCATGGCCAACTACATGAGCGGCACCGGGTCGGGCGCCGAGGGCTGACGCGGATCAGGCGCGGCCCTTGTAGATATCGACCAGGTGCGCGAGCATCTCCAGCGCCTCGCCGCGCGGGCGCTGGAAGGTATTGCGCCCGATGATCGAGCCGTTGCCGCCGCCGTCGCGGATGGCGCGGGCATCGTCGTAGACGCTGCCTTCGTCCTTCTTCGCGCCGCCCGAGAACAGAACGATCCGCCGGCCGCCGAACGCCGCCTGCATGCAGTGGGCGACGCGCGCCGCACGGGTGGCGATGTCGATGCCCTGGGCCTCGTAGACGTCGCGTGCCTCGGGCAGCATGACGTGGTCGGTGCTGAGCTTGATCTTGATGACATGCGCGCCGATCAGCGCCGCCATGTGGGCGGCGTAAGCGGCCACGTCGACGGCGGTTTCGCCCTCCTTGCTGACGCCTTCGCCGCGCGGGTAGGACCAGATCACCGTGGCCACGCCCCGGGCGGCGGCCGCGCGGCGCATCTCGGCGATTTCCTCGAACATCTCCAGCGCGCAGTCCGAGCCGGGGTAGATGGTGAACCCGATCGCCGAGGCGCCCAGTCGCAGCGCGTCATCGACGCTGGCGGTGATCGCCTGGTTCTTGCCGCAACCCGGGCTCATCAGCGAATTGGCGCTGTTGCATTTCAGGATCAGCGGGATCTGGCCGGCGAAGCTGTCCGCCCCCGCCTCCAGCAGGCCAAGCGGCGCGGCAAAGGCGTTGAGCCCGGCGTCGATGGCCAGCCGGTAGTGGTAATGCGGGTCGTAGCCTTCCGGGTTGGGGGCAAAGCTGCGCGCCGGCCCGTGCTCGAACCCCTGGTCGACGGGCAGCACGATCATGCGCCCCGTCCCGGCCAGCCGGCCGGTCATCAGCATCCGGTTCAACTGTGCCTTGACGCCCGGTGTTTCGCCCTCAAAGCCGGCCAGAATACGCTGTACGCGGCGTGTCGTTTTCATGGCTCAAATCCCTCTCGCTCGAAATACTCAGGGCGGGTGTATTTGGGCGTGGGACGGCATGCAAATTGTTTGCGCGAACAGTGCCCCGCCGATGCACGCGTCAGCGGAGCGTCCGCTGCGCGAACGCGCTTTGCAAGCTTGCGCTTTTCCTTGCGGAAAATCCCAAGCGGGGCCTTCGGCCCGAGAGTATTTGTGGCAAGGTGAAGGGCCGTTGTCGGGTTCAGCCTTCCAGGGCGGCGACGCCGGGCAGGGTCTTGCCTTCCATCCACTCCAGGAAGGCGCCGCCGGCGGTGCTGATATAGGTGAAATCGTCGGCCGCGCCGGCCTTGTTGAGCGCTGCGACGGTGTCGCCGCCGCCGGCGACCGAGACCAGCTTGCCGGCGCGGCTGAGCTTGGCGGCATGGGCCGCGGCGGCGTTGGTGGCGGCGTCGAAGGGGGCGATTTCGAACGCGCCAAGCGGGCCGTTCCAGATCAGCGTGCGCGCCCCGTCGAGCGTGGTGTTGACCCGCGCCACGCTTTGCGGCCCGGCGTCCAGGATCATCGCGTCGTCGGGGCATTCGGTGGCCGCGACCGCCTCGTGGGGTGCGCCGGCCGCGAAGTCGCGCGCCACGACCACGTCGATGGGCAGGATGATCTCGCAGCCCGCGGTTTGCGCCTTGGCCATGATTTCGCGCGCGGTGTCGGCCATCTCGTGTTCGCACAGCGACTTGCCCACGTCGATGCCCTGCGCGGCGAGGAAGGTATTGGCCATGCCGCCGCCGATGATCAGGTGATCGACCCGGCCCACGAGGTTGCCGAGCAGGTCGAGCTTGGTCGACACCTTGGCGCCGCCCACCACCGCGGCCACCGGGCGGCGCGGATTACCCAGGGCGGCTTCGAGCGCCTTCAACTCGGCCGCCATCAGCCGCCCGGCGCAGGACGGCAGGTGGTGGGCCACGCCCTCGGTGCTGGCATGGGCGCGGTGCGCGGCCGAGAAGGCATCGTTGCAATAGATGTCGGCCAGCCCTGCCAGGCGCCTGGCCAGGGTTTCGTCGTTGGTCGCTTCGCCGGGGTGAAAGCGGATGTTTTCCAGCAGGATCACGCCGGCTTCCTCGGCCTCGGCGGGGCGGGCTTCGGCGGCATCAAGGGTGGCGATCAGCACCACGCGGGTGCCAAGCGCGTGCTCCAGCGCGGGCACCACAACGCGCAGGCTGAGATCGTCCACGACCTTGCCCTTGGGGCGGCCGAAATGCGCGCACAGGATCGGGTGGCCACCGGCGGCGCGGATGTCGCGGATCGTGGGCACGATGCGCTCGATCCGGGTGGCGTCGGTGACGCGGCCGTTCTCGACCGGCACGTTGATATCGACGCGCACCAGCACCCGCTTTCCGGCCAGATCCATGTCGTCGAGGGTCTTCCAGCGCATTCCGCTCTCCTTCTCGGCAGTGGTCGGCAACCTCTTGGCGCGTCGCTTCGTGCAGGTCAACCGCCGCGATGCCGCAACCGCAACGGGGGGCGGGGGCGGGCCTTGGCAAGCCCGCCCGCCCGCTTTAGGTGTGAGGGCCACGCAGCGAAACCTCAGGAGCCCCGCATGGCCGAGATCAAAGACCCCGAGAACACCATACTGATCGAGCTCAAGGACGGCACCGTCACCATCGAGCTGATGCCCGACGTGGCGCCCGCCCATTGCGAGCGGATCAAGGAACTGGCGCGCGCCGGCGCCTATGACAACGTCGCCTTTCACCGCGTCATCGACGGGTTCATGGCCCAGACCGGCGATGTGCAAAACGCCAACATGGAAGCCGGCTACAACCCCGGCCGCGCGGGCACCGGCGGGTCGGACCTGCCCGATCTGAAGGCCGAGTTCAGCCGCATCCCGCATGACCGCGGCACCCTGGGCGCGGCACGCTCGGCCAACCCGGATTCGGCCAATTCGCAATTCTTCATCAGCTTTTCCGACAATCATTTCCTCAACGGGCAATACACCGTCTACGGGCGCGTGATCGACGGCATGGAGCATGTCGATGCCATCACCCGCGGCGAGCCGCCCGCCAACCCCGACAGGATGATCAGCATGAAGGTGGCCGCAGATGTTTGAACGCTTCTTTGCCCCGCTTGCCGCCGTGGCGCTGTTGGCCGCGCCGGCCGCCGCCACCGGGTTGAAGATCGAGATCGCCGGCGAGGGCGGGGGCGGCACCGTCACCGTCGATCTGCTGGAGGAGGTGGCGCCCCACCATGTCGAACGGATCACCACGCTTGCCCGGCAGGGCGCCTATGACGGTGTCGCCTTCCACCGCGTCATCGACGGGTTCATGGCCCAGACCGGCGATGTGCGCTTCGGCAGGATGGAGGGCGGCAACATGTCCCGCGCCGGCATGGGCGGCAGCGATTTGCCCGATCTCGAGGCCGAGTTCTCGGACATCCCGTTTGACCGCGGCGTGGTGGGCATGGCCCGTTCGCAAGACCCGGATTCGGCCAATTCGCAGTTCTTCATCACGTTCAGGCCGGCGCCGTTCCTCGACGGGCAATATACCGTGGTGGGGCAGGTCACCGAAGGCATGGAGGTGATCGACGCCATCAAGCGCGGGAAGGGGCGCAACGGTGCCGTCGTCGGCCGGCCCGACGCCATGGTCGCGGTCACCGTCACCGACTGATCCGCGCGGGGGGCACACACGGGGTGTCACAAGCGCGTGCGCGGGGCTATCGTGCCGGGTGGTGCGTCGTGCATGCTTCTTGTCGATCAACCGACAGGAGCGCCTCATGCCTCGTATGGCCCTTGCCACCCCTTTCGCCGCGCTGGTCGCGGTGCTGGCGCTCGGCCTCGCCGCGCCGGGCGTCCAGGCCTATCCCAAGCTGTGGGAGGACGAGTGGCCCGAGACCGATTTCGAGAATACCGTTATCGACGACTGGAGCGAGATCATCTCGGGCGGCCCGCCCAAGGACGGCATCCCGGCGCTGTCCGACCCCGGGTTCGTACCCGCCGATACCGAGACCCGGCTTTCCCCGCGCGAGCCGGTGATTACCGTCATCATCGAGGGCGCCCGCGCGCGCGCCTACCCGATCCGCTACCTGATGTGGCACGAGATCGTCAACGACGAGGTCGCCGGCGTGCCGATCGCCGTCACCTTCTGCCCGCTGTGCAACTCGGGGATAACCTTCGACCGCCGCGTTGACGGCAAGGTCCTGTGGTTCGGGGTTTCGGGCAAGCTGCGCAATTCGGACATGGTCATGTACGACCGCCAGACCCAGAGCTGGTGGCAACAGGCCGTGGGCCGCGGCATCGTCGGCCGCATGACCGGGGTCGAACTCAAAAGCCTGCCCACATGGATGGAAAGCTGGGAACAGTTCCGCACCGCCAACCCCGACGGGCTGGTGATGGACGAGCCATCCCATTCGCGCGCCTACGGGCAGAACCCGTATCGCAACTACGACAGCGCGCGCGAACCGTTCCTTTACAACGGCGAGGACCCGCCGCACGGCATCGACCCGCTGGTGCGCGTGGTGCGCGTGGGCGGCCGGGCCTGGCCGATGAACCGCCTGCGCAAGGAAGGCCGCATCGAGGAGGCCGGCCTGACCATCACCTGGGAATCGGGGCAGGCCTCGGCGCTGGACACGGCCAGCATCGGCGAGGGCCGCGACGTGGGAACGGTGCGGGTGCGCGATGCACGCGGCCGCGACGTGGCCCATGACATGCTGTTCGCCTTCGCCTTCCACGCCTTTTGGCCAGAGGGCGAATGGATGCTGGGCCCGGACACCGAGACCGCGCAGGAGTGACCGCCCCGGCCCGGCGGGGCCTGGGCGCGGGCGGGCAGGGCATCCCTCGGCCCCGTCCGCCCGGGCGTTTTCGCGTTGCGTGCGCGCCGGCCATGGCCTATCGTCGCGGCATGAGCCGCCGCACCGCCATTATCTGCTGCATTTGCACCTGCTGAGACATATCCGGCGGGCCGCTCTTTTGTATTCCATGACTTGATCGAAGTTGCTAAGCCCGCCGCGCAGGTGCCCGGACCCTTGTCGCGCGAGGAAACCATGACGACGATCAAGCTGACCAACACCGCCACCCGGACCAAGGAAGTGTTCACCCCGCTCGACCCCGCCGACGTGCGCATGTATGTCTGCGGGCCGACGGTCTATGACCGCGCGCACCTGGGCAACGCGCGTCCCGTCGTGGTGTTCGACGTGCTCTACCGCCTGTTGCGCCACGTCTACGGGGCAGATCACGTGACCTACGTGCGCAATTTCACCGACGTGGACGACAAGATCATCAAGCGCGCCGACGAGACCGGACAGCCGATCGACAAGATCACCTCGGAGACCACCGGCTGGTTCCTCGAGGACATGGGCGAACTGGGCGCGCTGGAACCCGACCACATGCCGCGCGCCACGCAGTACATCCCGCAGATGGTGGCGATGATCGCGGACCTGATCGAGAAGGGCCACGCCTACGCGGCCGAGGGGCACGTCCTGTTCGCGGTCGATAGCTGGCGCGAGAAATACGGCGCGCTGTCGGGGCGCAGCGTCGACGACATGATCGCCGGCGCCCGCGTCGAAGTGGCGCCCTACAAGCGCAACCCGATGGATTTCGTGCTGTGGAAACCCGCGCAGGAGGGCGAGCCGGGATGGGACAGCCCATGGGGCCGGGGGCGCCCGGGCTGGCATATCGAATGCTCGGCCATGAGCCACGAGTTGCTGGGCGAGAGCTTCGACATCCACGGCGGCGGCGGCGACCTGATGTTTCCCCACCACGAAAACGAGATCGCGCAAAGCTGCTGCGCCCACCCCGAGGGCCAGTTCGCGCGCTACTGGCTGCACAACGAGATGCTGCAGGTCGAGGGCAGGAAGATGTTCAAGTCCCTGGGCAACTTCTTCACCGTGCGGGATTTGCTGGACGGCAACTGGAGCGGCGGCTGGAAGGTGCCGGGCGAGGTGATCCGCTTCGTGTTCCTGCAAACGCATTACCGCAAGCCGATGGACTGGACTGCGGAGAAGGCGCGGAGCGCTATAAAGACACTGCGTGAGTGGTCATACCTCACCTTGGGCGCAACAGATGGGCAAGTAGATGACGATGTTTTGGATGCTTTGGCGGATGACTTGAATACGGCTGAGGCGATGTATCGACTTAATGAAATTTACAAGGATGGTGAGAAAGATGTTTTGCTCGCGTCGGCAAAACTCTTGGGACTGAACTTAACTGAGATTGGTCAACAAGAATGGGCGCATCTGTTCGAGTTTGAAGTTTATGATGAAGTGTTCTTGAAGGAAGGGATAGATTATCAGCCGACAGTTGGTGTTATTGGATGGGGAGAGGTTTCGGACGAATTACGTGATGCTTCCTTGGGTTTAGTGCATCGGTGGCTGGCTTATCGACGGGAGAGCAATTGGGCTGATGCTGACCGGTTGAAACTTGAGGCAGCCGCGTTGGGCATTGAGTTGCGTGCGTCGCGCTCTAAGAACGGCATAAACAACGGCACAGCCTCTTTAGCTTCCACTTATATTGATCCCGCTAAACTGGAGGCATTGAAGTGATGCGCCTTTTCGCTAACCGCCTGCCTGCCGCGCGAGGGCCCGACCGCGGGGGGGCGCTGCAACGCTTGTGGAGCGCACTTTATGGTGCCGACTACTGCGACGATTGCGCGGGGTGCACCGTTGCAAAAGCGCCCGCCCGGGGGGCGGTCGGGCGCTCGCGCGGCGGCGTGCAAGCACGCCTTGATTCCGCGCGGGGGAAACTGGGGCCAGGGGAGCCGCGTCATGGATAAGGAACGCCTCTACATCTACGACACCACCCTGCGCGACGGGCAGCAGACGCAGGGGGTGAGTTTCTCGACCGCCGAGAAGGTCGAGATCGCGGGCCTGCTCGACGAGCTGGGCGTCGATTACATCGAGGGCGGCTGGCCCGGCGCCAACCCCACCGACAGCGCCTTTTTCGACGCCGCGCCGCGCACCCGCGCGCGCCTGACCGCGTTCGGCATGACCAAGCGCGCGGGCCGGTCGGCGGCCAACGACGACGTGCTGGCGGCGGTGATGAACGCCGGCACCGATGCGGTGTGCCTGGTGGGCAAGACGCACGACTACCATGTCGAGGCCGCCCTGGGCATCGGGCTGGACGAGAACCTCGAATCGATCTCGCAATCGGTGGCGCACATGGTCGCCTCGGGGCGCGAGGCGCTGTTCGATGCCGAGCATTTCTTCGACGGCTGGGCCGCCAACCGCGACTATGCGCTGGCGTGTCTGCGCGCTGCCCATGACGCCGGGGCGCGCTGGATCGTGCTGTGCGACACCAACGGCGGCACCCTGCCCGCGCAGGTGGGGCGCGTGGTGGCGGAGGTGATCGCCGCCGGCATCCCCGGCGACCGGCTGGGCATCCACACCCACAACGACACCGAGACCGCCGTCGCCGGGTCGCTGGCCGCGATCGACGCAGGCGCGCGGCAGGTCCAGGGCACGCTGGCGGGGCTGGGCGAGCGCTGCGGCAACGCCAACCTGACGGCGCTGATCCCGACGCTGCTGCTCAAGGCGCGCTATGCCGAGCGGTACGACACCGGCGTGAGCCTCGATGCGCTTGCCGGGCTCACCCGGATCAGCCGGCGGCTCGACGATATTCTCAACCGGGTGCCGATGCGGCAGGCGGCCTATGTCGGCGGCTCGGCCTTCGCCCACAAGGCGGGCCTGCACGCCAGCGCCATTCTCAAGGCGCCGGACACCTATGAACACGTCCCGCCCGAATCCGTGGGCAACGCGCGCATCGTCCCGATGTCGAACCAGGCCGGGCAGTCGAACCTGCGCCGCCGTTTGGCCGAGGCCGGGATCGAGGTCGCCCCCGGCGACCCGGCCCTGGGCCGCATCCTGGAGCGGATCAAGACGCGCGAGGACGCCGGCTATTCCTACGACACGGCGCAGGCCAGCTTCGAGTTGCTGGCGCGCGAGGAACTGGGCCGGGGGCCCGATTTCTTCGAGGTCAAGCGCTACAAGGTCACCGTCGAGCGCCGCAAGAACAAGCGCGACGAGATGGTGAGCCTGTCCGAGGCGGTCGTGGTGGTCAAGGTGGGCGGCGTCAAGAAGCTGTCGGTGAGCGAATCCATGGATGCCGAGGGCCGCGACCGCGGCCCGGTCAACGCCCTGGCCCGCGCGCTGGCCAAGGATCTTGGGCCCTACCAGGCGGGGATCGACGACATGCGGCTGGTGGATTTCAAGGTACGCATCACCCAGGGCGGCACCGAGGCCGTCACCCGCGTCGTCATCGACAGCGAGGACGGGCAGGGGCGGCGCTGGTCCACCGTGGGGGTCAGCCCCAACATCGTCGATGCCAGTTTCGAGGCGCTGCTGGACGCGATCAACTGGAAGCTGCTGCGCGAACAGGGCGCGTCGCAGGCCCGGGCGACACCGGCGCAATAG
Organism: Sediminimonas sp.; assembly: GCF_024637375.1. GTDB lineage: Bacteria > Pseudomonadota > Alphaproteobacteria > Rhodobacterales > Rhodobacteraceae > Sediminimonas. The sequence goes on from NZ_JAGXFK010000009.1 coordinate 48,903, forward strand.
CCACGGGCCCCGGCCCTCGGGGCAGGTAACACCTTCAATTACCGGGTTAGGTATGCTGTTCAAGATATTGAAAATAGTTATCATATCGGCAACCATCTACCTTGGTATCGCGCTTGGGCTGATCGTGTCGCAACGCCCCGGGCCGGTGCCACAGGCGAAAGGGCCCGATTTCTCGGGCCTGCTTGCCGACAGCTTCGAGGCGCCGGTCTCGGACGCGGCGTTCACGCGCGACAGCTACACCACGCCTGACGGCGTGACGCACCCGGTGACGGTCGTGGCCCAGGGGCCGGTGCGCGACAAGCCGCTGGTGGTGATGGTCCATGGCTCGGGCTGGCACGGGCAGCAGTTCGACCGGCTGGCCTGGGCGTTGCGCGACGTGGCCGAACTGCGCGCCGTCACCCTGCGCGGGCACGGCGCTGACCCGGTGCGCCGCGGCGACGTGGACCATGTCGGGCAACTGGAGGACGACCTTGCCCATGCCATCGGCGACGTCGCGCCGGGGCGCAAGGTGGTGATGCTGGGCCATTCCTCGGGCGGCGGGCTGGTGGTGCGCTTTGCCGGCGGGCGGCACGGCGACATGATCGACGCCGCGATCCTGCTGGCGCCGTTCTTGCGTCACGATGCGCCGACGACACGCGCGAACGCGGGTGGCTGGGCGCACCCGCTCACGCGGCGGATCATCGGGTTGTCGATGCTCAACATGGTGGGGATCCATGCGCTGGATCACCTGACCGCGATACGGTTCGCCATGCCCCGGGCGGTGCTGAACGGCCCGCTTGGGCACACGGCGACGACTCGCTATAGCTGGCGGCTCAACCTGTCCTACGCGCCGCGGCGCGACTACCTGGCCGACGTCGCGGCGCTGCCGCCCTTCGTGCTGATCGCGGGGGCGCAGGACGAGAGCTTCGTCGCCGAAAGGTACGCGCCGCTGATGTCCGGCGCCACGGACAAGGGGCGCTACCATGTGCTGCCGGGCGTCGGGCACCTCGATGTGGTCGATGCGCCCCGCACCGAGGCGTTGATACGGGAGTTCCTTGGTGCCCTGTGACGACGACCTGACCGCCTGCGCCGATCTGGTGGCGCGCGGCGACCCGGATCGCCTGCTGGCGGTGATGGCGACGCCGCCGGCGCTGCGCGGGCGGCTGTTTGCGATCTATGGGTTCAATATCGAGGTGGCGCGCGCGCCCTGGGTCACGTCCGAGCCGATGATCGCGGAGATGCGCCTGCAATGGTGGCGCGACGCGCTGGACGAAATCGCCGCCGGCGGTGCCGTGCGCCGGCACGTGGTGGCGACGCCGCTTTCGGCCGTGCTGGATGCCGAGGGCGCGGCGCTGCTGGACGATCTGGTCGCAGCGCGTCGCTGGGATATCTACCGCGACCCGTTCGCGGATTTGGCGGCGTTCGAGGAGTACATCGCGCGCACATCCGGCAACCTGTTGCTGGTCGCGGCGCGGGCGGTGGCGCCGCTGGACGCGGACGCAACCCAGGTGGTGCGCGAGACGGGTCATGCCATGGGGCTGGCCAACTGGTTTCGGGCGATCCCGGCGCTGGAGGCCGCGGGGCGCAGGCCGCTGCCCGACGGGCGCGCGGAGGCGGTACGCGAGCTGGCCCGCGACGGGCTGCGGCTGTCTCTTA